>NZ_JACJPP010000020.1 GCF_014696135.1 Nodosilinea sp. FACHB-141
CCTGCAACTCTCCCACCCCAAAAGAAAAACCCCCTGATTCATCAGGGGGCATAACCTTGTGTCACCCATGGGGGCACAACCTTACAGCGCGTGACACACTGCAATGCCCCTACCAGAGAATTTTGCTGATCAAAGTATCTTGACTAGAGCAACTGCTGCGATATCGTTTAGAAGTTGCTTCAACGCCCTGTCTTGTGCAGCAAAAAGCAAGATTTCTGAAACGCCCTCTTGACGAAAACTTTAGGAGTTTTTTGCTGAATAGACCGTTTTGCTGCTGTAGCTCACCTTACTGGATGAGGTTACTTCGGTAGCGATCGCCCATCGCCGCAGGTGCAAATACTTAATTTATACCTGGAGATATATGACTAAAGTAACTCGCCCTCTCAAGCTAAAGCTAGCTAAAAAAACGCTGGGGCAGGCTTGGTTAGAGGTTTTTACGTGGGAGCTGTAGGCTAGGAACAGCTTGCGATCGCCCTAAATGCTTCGTACCGTTATGCTGCTATGAACGTTCGGCCTTATTTGCGTCCTAAAACCTACGGCATAGCGGTTTTGAGCGTGACGATGGCGCTCCTGCTGATAGGGTTACTGAATCCGGTAGCCGACATGGCTACGACCCCATTTTTACTGTTTTTTGGATCGGTGATAATCGCCGCCATGTGGGGCGGTGTTGCCTGCGGATTGCTAGCCACAGGGTTAGCGGCCTTGCTCAGCAACTATTTTTTTATGTCCCCAAATGGTGGCCTGAGCTTAGATGCTCCAGCCATTATTCGGACCCTAGTATTTGTTACGCAAGGGGTTGTTCTTAGCCTGCTGTGTGGCTCGTTTAGATCGGCTCGCGATCGCTTAGAGCACAGCTCTCTACAGCTGCAAGAAAGCGAGTTTTCTCTACGCCACACCAACCAGTGGGTGACGGCTATTTTAGAGAGCGTTACCGACGGCTTTTATGCTGTCGATTTGCAGTGGCGGTTTGTGTACATCAACCCCCAGGCGCAGCACCTATTCAACCGTCCTCTAGAGGAGCTACTAGGGCAATCAATTTGGGAGGTGCTGCCAAACTTAGAGGGTAGCGCCATGGGGGAATCGTTTCAGCGGGCGATGACAACTCGACAGCCGCTGATCGTTGAAATTCCAGGGGTAGCGCACCCCAATCGCCTGTTTGAAATGCACACTAACCCCCTGGAAAACGGGCTGGCCATCTATTTTCGCGACGTGACCGATCGCAGAAATAGTCAGCGTCAGCTCTACCAGCAAATGCAAATGCTCGACTTGGCCAACGACAGCATTATTATTCAAGACCTCGACACGGCCACAATTACCTACTGGAACCAGGGGGCCGCGCGGCGGTATGGCTGGTCGGCGGAGGCGGCGATTGGGCAATCGACCACAGATTTACTCAAAACCGTTTTGCCAGAGCCCATGGAAGCGATTCGCGAGGCCATTTTGCAGGAGGGCTACTGGGCAGGGGAGTTGATGCAAACCACCCGCGACGGCCGCTCAATTATCACCAACAGCCGCTGGACGCTGCAATCTACCCCGGCAAATGAGCCCGCCGCCGTTTTAGAAATTAGCTCTGATGTGACTGAGCAAAAGCAGGTGGAGGAGGCCCTGCGCAAGAGCGAACTGCACTTTCGCACCCTGGCCAACTCTATGCCGCAGATGTTTTGGACGGCGCTACCCAATGGCCAACTGGAGTACTGCAACCAGCGCTGGTACGACTACACGGGCCTGACCCCGGCCCAGAGTTTTGCCCAGGGCTGGCTGGCGGTGCTGCACCCCGACGATCGCGATCGCGGCCAGGCTGCCTGGGACGAGGCGCTGCAAAAAGGGCTGCTGCTGGCCCTAGAAACCCGGCCACGGCGGGCCGCCGATGGTCAATACCGCTGGCACCTGGTGCGGGCGTTTCCCCTGCGGGATGAGCGGGGGGAGGTGCTGCGGTGGTTTGGCTCATCGACGGATATTCACGACCAGAAAATGGCGCTGGTGGAGCGCGATCGCGCCTTGGCCCAAGAGCGCGTCGCCCGGGAAGAAGCCGAGGCGGCCAACCGCATCAAAGACGAGTTCTTGGCGATGCTCTCCCACGAGCTGCGCACGCCGCTGAACCCAATTTTGGGCTGGGTCTCGCTGCTGCGATCGCGCCCCCTCGACGAGACTACCCGCACCCGCGCCCTCGAAACCATTGAGCGCAACGCCAAAGTTCAAGCCGAGCTGATTGAAGATCTGCTCGATGTGTCGCGCATTTTGCGCGGCAAGCTACAGCTTAATATTCAGTCTGTGATGCTGTCTGACGTGGTGCAGGCCGCCTTAGAGACCGTGCAGCTCGCGGCCCGAGCCAAGGAGATCACCCTAATCACCAAATTTGACCCCGACCTAGGAAAGATAGCGGGCGACCACAACCGCCTCCAGCAGATCGTGTGGAACCTGGTCTCCAATGCCATTAAGTTCACCCCCAAGGGGGGTGCCGTCACCATCGGCCTGCGCCGGGATGGTAGCTATGCCATTATTGAGGTGGCCGATACTGGCCATGGAATTAGTGCCGATTTCCTGCCCCACGTGTTTGAGCGGTTTCGCCAGGCTGACAGCAGCAGCACCCGGGCCTTTGGCGGACTCGGTTTGGGTCTGGCGATCGTGCGCTATCTGACAGAGCAGCACGGCGGCGAGGTGTCGGTGACTAGCCCAGGACTGGGGCAGGGGTCAACTTTTACGGTGCGACTGCACTTGGCCACTACAGCCTCACTCTCCCCAGCAAGCGCCCCCCCCGGCGTCATCAGCTTCACCGATCGGCGGGTGCTGGTTATAGACGACGATCTCGACTCGCTGCACCTGTTGACGGCCTTGCTAGAAGGCTACGGCATGGAGGTGCTGACCGCTAAATCTGCTGAGGAGGGCATGCACCTGATCGAGCAGCACCATCCCGATCTTCTAATTAGCGACATCGGCATGCCCGAGAAGGATGGAATTATGCTGATTCAGGCCCTGCGCCAGCGGCTAGCGGCAGAGGGGGGGCTGACCCCGGCGATCGCCCTGACTGCCTACGTCGATGGGCAAACGCGCGATCGCGTCCTCGCCGCCGGGTTTCAGCGTCACCTGAGTAAACCCCTCGACCTAGAGCAACTGGACCAGGCCCTGGCAGAGCTGCTCGGCGGTAGCGGCTAGGTCCACCTCTACTTCACCGCCGCCCCAACTCTATTTAAGGAAAACTCATGAAAATTTTGATGATTTTGACCTCTCACGACCAGCTGGGAGACACCGGCAAAAAAACCGGCTTCTGGCTAGAAGAATTTGCGGCCCCCTACTATGTGTTCAAAGATGCTGGGGCCGATATTACCCTAGCCTCACCCCGAGGTGGGCAACCGCCGCTAGACCCCAAAAGCGACGCCCCTGACGCCCAAACCGAGGCTACCGATCGCTTTGGCCAAGACCCCGACGCCCAGCAGGCCCTAGCCAACACCGCCGTGCTGTCTACGCTGTCAGCCACCGACTACGACGCCGTGTTTTATCCCGGTGGCCACGGGCCGCTGTGGGATCTTGCCGCTGACACCCATTCCATCGCCCTCATTGAGGCCTTCTATGGGGCGAATAAGCCCGTGGCCGCCGTGTGCCATGCCCCTGGGGTGCTGCGCCATGCTAAAGCGCCCGATGGTTCGCCCCTGGTGCAAAACAAAGGCGTAACCGGCTTTACCAACAGCGAGGAAGCCGCCGTGGGCCTGACCGACGTGGTGCCCTTTTTGGTAGAAGACATGCTGAAGCAAAACGGCGGCAACTACTCCAAATCTGATGATTGGCAGACCCACGTGGTCCACGACGGTCTCCTAATCACTGGGCAAAATCCAGCCTCCTCGGAAGCGGCGGCCCAAGCCCTGCTGCAAGCGCTAAGCGTCGCTCGGTAGGGGAAGAGCGGAGGGTGCGATCGCGCCAGGGTCAAGGTTTGAGGCCCCCATTTTGTAGGGGCGTAGCATGCTACGCCCCTACGGGACTCCTGCCTATGAATCGGGGTTTACCAAATCAGAACTGAGGCGCGAATTTGGGCAAGGGCAAACGCCGTTTGTCCCTATGAGGGACCTTTGAATTTACGAACGAGCTTGGGTGAGTTCGACCACGGCCTGCACCAGCTTTTCCAGATCGAGGGGTTTGCTGAGGTGGCGCTGATAACCGCTGGCCAAAGACTGCCGCTGATCTTCGTCGCGGGCATAGGCGGTAAGGGCGATCGCCGGAATGTTCCCACCCTGGTCTGGAGGCAAAGCGCGCACCCGGCGAATCAGCTTGTAGCCATCCATCTCGGGCATGCCGATGTCGCTGATCAGCACGTCGGCATGCATGGTTCTGAGGGCGGCCAGGGCTTCGCTGGCCGAGCCGGCGGTAATCACGTTGGCCCCGTACTGCTCTAGCAGCACCGTCAAGAACTCACGGGTATCGGCTGAATCATCGACAGAAAATACTCGAATGCCGCTCAAATCGAGGGCTGGTTTGGGCAGGGCAGCGGCGGGGTCAGTGCTCGTCTCCACCGACAGCTGAGGGAGCCGAACGCTGAAGGTGGCCCCCTGCCCCTCGCCAGGGCTGCGGGCGGTAATGGTGCCACCGTGAACATCGACTAGCTGGCGCACGATCGCTAGCCCCAGCCCCAGCCCCCCATGCCTGCGAGTAATGGAAATATCCTCTTGCCGAAAGGACTCAAACAGGTGAGGCAAAAACTCTGGGCTAATGCCAATTCCTGTGTCGCTGACGCTAATTTCGGCCTGGTTATCGACGGATTTTAGAGTGACGGTGACCTGGCCGTCGCTAGGGGTGAATTTGATGGCGTTGGAGAGCAGGTTGCTGACGACTTGCTGCAGGCGCGCAGTGTCGCCCGCCACTTGAATGGTTGGCTCCAGATCGAGCTTGAGGGCGATGGTTTTAGTCGCTGCCGAGGTCTTCACCGTCTCCACGGCCGCTTCGACTATGCCAGCTAGGTAAACCGGCACCGGGTTGAGGTGGAGCTTGCCGCGCAAGATTTTGGCCAGATCGAGCAGATCGTCAACCAGCTGGGTCTGAAGCAGGGCGTTGCGCTCAATGGTGGCCAGGGCCTGGGCGGTTTTAGCCGCATCGAAGCTGCGAGTTTGCAGCAGCCTGGCCCAGCCCAGAATAGGGTTGAGGGGCGACCTCAGCTCGTGGGAAAGCACCGCCAAGAACTGATCCTTGAGTCGATTGGCCTGCTCAGCCTCTTCGCGGGCGATGCGCTCGCGCTGGAGCAGTTGCTCGCGCTCGTGCTCGCTCTGTTTGAGCGCGGTAATTTCGATAAAACCTGCGATCGCCCCTCGCACCTCGCCGCTGGGAGCGTAGAGCGGCACTGCTTTGCCATAGATATAGCGCACCGTGCCGTCGGGGTAGACAAACTCGATTTCATCGGTGACTTCCTGCCCGGTGCGAATGGCCTTTTGCATCGGCAGATCCTGGGGCAGCAGTTCTTGCCCCTGCTTGTACTGCTTAAACGGCAGCGAACCGCCCCCGACCCAGGAGTTGGCAGTGGACAGCGAGCCCGGCTCCGCCTGCATGAGCTGGTGGGCCATGCGGTTAGCGGTCATCTGAGAACAGTCGACATCGTGGGCAATCCAGATGGCGGCGGGGGTGGCTTCCATCAGGGCGGCCAGTTCTTCAGCCTGGGTGCGGGCGATGGCTTCGCTGCCGATTAGGGCTTGCTCAAAGCGCTTTTGCTCGGTGACGTTGATGGCAATGCCGGTCATGCGAATGGGGTTGCCCGCTGTGTCGTAGAAGGTCTGCCCCCTGACCATGATCCAGCGGCGGCCGTCCTCAGGGTGGCCAATGCGAAAACTGACCTTCAGGTTTTTGCCCCGCTCAATGGCCTCACGGACTTTTATCTCAACGTGGGGGCGATCGAGTGGTGAGATGCTGGCCAGCCAGTTGTCGTAGGAGGGCTTTACCGTCAGGTCCAAGCCATAGAGGTGATAGTACTCCTCTGACCAGGTAACGTGATTGTTGACCATGTCCCAGTCCCACAGGCCGGCCTCAGCGCCCTGTTGAGCTAGGCGCAGCTGCTCTTCGCTCTTGCGCAAGGCGCCCTCCGTCGAGGGGCAATGGGTGGGCTGACCAGTAACAAATACTCCGCCGATTTGGCCAGCCTCATCCCAAATAGGGCTACAGGCCCAGTGATGCAGGGTAGCACCTTGCATAAAGTCGAAGGACTGCGATCGCCCGTTGGCAAACACCTGCTCAATGGCGCTGCCTGCCGCTCCCCAGCCGTCAATGGCGGTGAGGGACTGTCCTTGGGCATCGGCCGGTAGCAATGGGGCGCAGGCCGAGTTGTGCAATAGGATGCGATCGCATCCCCAAATGCAGGCCATGGGTGTTTCGGCGCTGAGTACTATGCCCAGGGTTGTCTTAAGGGCAGAGGGCCAGGTGGCGGCATCGCCCAGCGAGGTCTGTGACCAATCGCGCGATCGCAGCAGCGCGGCTAGTGGGGCGGGGCCAGCAAAAACAGCTTGGGTGGTTCCCTGAAGGGACATTATATTCTCCCGTAATGCCTGTGCACCTAGCGCCAGCAGCTCTCAACCCTAAAGGAATATAGCGGCTCTGCAATGCAACGCTGCGGCAGTAAATCACCGCTCGGTTAAATCAGCTGCCTGAATGGTTTTACTGACTCAAGCCTGGTTCAACCACAACTTCACTTGCCCAAAGAGCTGGACTACTAGGCCTGTATCGTTAGCTATAGCCGCGAAACTATAGCTATGACTGATAATCATCCTTTTTATAGAAAGGGTGATCTATCTTAGGGTAGAAACCTTTTTTACTTTTAATTACGCTAACCAATTCAGGCAATTAAATATTGGCTTCTATTAAAGCCAGTTAGTTAAACAAAGCGTTAAAAATACCTGCTGCAAACACTTAACTCAAATGTGCTGTCAACCAAAGCCATCGTCCTTGTGCAAAAGCTTGCCTTTGACTATATAGCTCACAAGAGGCTTAAAGGACATTTGTTATCACCTCTACTGCCTGGTTTTTCCTATGCTTTCTTTAAGAAAAGAAGCTACTTGATTTAAAAATCTTCTTTTATATCACTTTAGTTTTAAGCGAGGCTGTCGAATTTAAGTATTTGATTTTTACTGCAGAGAATAGCAATTTTAAGAAGAATATTCATAAATTAGATAGGTAAAGAGCGGTTTAGCTAACCATCCCATTTGAGAAGTCAAAAAATAATTTAAATGCTCCCTTAACATATAGAGCAGATTGGTTATTGACATAATTCTAAGCGCGATGAAAGAGTATACAGGAGCTGAGGGCCTGTGGACAACCTCTTCCCGTGGTTGTCCAAAAAATATAGCAAAAGACAGAGGCAAACGTCGTTAGGCGTATATCTTGGGAGCGATGTTGAGTCACTGCCGTTGTCCTAATGTTGGAATGCTAAAGCCAAAAACGTAGTGGACTATACCATAAGGCTTTGTCGCAAGGCTGACCATAAAACATCTTTGGTTTCTTTCACAACGGTTTTGGCTTTAAAGATAATTTGCAACAATTAAGTTGAAAGGATAATTACATGGAACACGTTCTACGTCGCCTAAATCGCAACCTGGCTCGGATTTCTATGGTGGTAGTAGCCTCGCTGTTTTTGCTATTAGGGATAGCTAACCCAGCAATGGCTTTTGGCAACTCAAGCAGCAGCCCCTCTGATGGCACCACCCAAATGAATAATCTCCAGGAAACGTCAGAGCGTGCCCTTGATGCTGAGCCTCGAAACCAGCAAGAAGTTCGGCGTAAAGCCCAGCAAGGCCCTAATGAAGTGCAAGGCGATGCTGACCTGCACACCATGAATTCCCCCGCAGATTCTCAAACTGCTACCACCGTTCAGGATCAGATTGAAAACGTTCTAGAGAAAATTACCCCCGGCAACTAGACCCCGTTGGTACCAGCGATGTCTTGAGCTACAGTCTAATGCCTCAAATCCCTCTCCTTGAAAAAGAAGAGGGATTTTTTTTGGGCTGTCAATCTGTAAACGTACTGTACCTAGCAAAGTCTCCCCATCTTTACCAGGTGAAGTCTGTGAAGCTCATGGTGAAGGACTTTAGAGTGTTGATTCCTCCCAAGGGGGAGAAGGGGAGGAATCAACAAGCAATTTTCAGAGAACTCGGTGGCTGTCTGCCGAACTAGCTAGTTTGGTGACTGTGAACGATGTCTTGGCAAAGCCGCTGAAGGTTGGAGTGAGACCCAGACGCTAGCGCTGGCTGAGCAACTCGGCGGTAGCTGCGGTGGGCCTCCTTAGAGCGCCCCAAGCGCTGTAGGGCAACGCCGCGAAAGAGCCATGCTTGGCTGTGCTCGGGGTTAAGCCAAAGGGCGCGATTGCAGCAGGTGAGTGCGTTTTCTAGACGGTTGAGCCAGATCAGCACCACGGCTTTTTGCACCAATAGTCGAGTGGTGGCAAACCCAGCTAGGGTTTGGGCCTGCTCTAAGCTGGCCAAGGCATCTTCGTAGCGGTTGAGGCAGGTGAGAGCTTCGGCTCGGTTGTGCCAGCTTTCGACATCGTGGGGTTCTAGGGCTAAGGCATACTCAAACAGCTCAAGGGCGTCTTCAAAGCGCCCCATCTCTAAGCGAATCTTGCCGAGTTCGCACTGGCCCATGGCAACGGTTTCGTTGTCGCAGGGAGGTAACGCCCTGGGAGCGGTGGCCAGAGACCGGCCTTGAGGTAGCGTTGCATTGGATCGAAGGCCAACGGGTGAGATTTGGCGATCGCGAACCATAGTTTTCATAGCTTTGTCCTTTTCCTAGAGGGAATCGGTGCATTTCAAGTAACGGTAGTTAGCGGTTGTGGCAATTTTGTGTCGGTGGCGTCTCAGTCCCGTCTCGTCGGTGTTGCCCAGGCCAGATTTAGCTCTTTTGTCATAGTCTTGGCACAGCAATGACACACAAAAAACCTACTCTGAACACCATCGTTAGGAGGTAGACGATGGATCTGGAACTGTCCTGTAAGCGATATCAGCTTGATATTCCCCACGGCATTTGGCAAGAATTTTTTGCCCAGCTCACCGATGAGCACCGGGGCCGGTTGATTACGTTGAAGCAATTAGACCAAGAACTGGGCGACTTTAACGTGCTGTATCAAAAGCCGCTGTTTTCGATCACCTACGACCAGCCCGACCACAGCAACGACTTGATGGTCACGGTCAACCGCTTTTTGGGCACCCGTGAGGCTGTTTATGCTCACCGCATTGTGTCTCCTCAAGCCGTCAGTATAGTTACTGATGAAGATGGGGCAATTCAGTCTTGCACCATCACCGATGAGGATTACGCCCAAACCGTCATTAGTTTTCAGTTTCAACGGCTGAGCCCAACCGGAGGTTTTTAGGGCTACGGTTTACTAACGTTTTTGAAAAGTGGTGCTCGATCGATCGGGCACCACTTTAGATTTTGTGGGCAGTTTGACTAGGCAGTGGTTCAAAGAATTCTGCAATGGCAGGGGGAATCAACAGATACCCCCTGCCCTCTTAAGGAAGTTAAAACAGGTCTTGGCAGTGCCGCCTAGCGGTTGACGGTGCTCATATCGGCGTAGCGATCGCCCACGGCGGCACCCTGGGGGGCTACAGCGTTAATGCGATCGAGTTCGGTCTGGGACAGCTCAAGTTCCACCGCCGCCACGTTTTCTTCGAGGTACTTGCGGCGCTTGGTGCCAGGGATGGGCACCATGTCGTCACCCTGGGCCAGCAGCCAGGCCAAAGCGAGCTGGGCGGGGGTAACGCCTTTTTCCTGAGCGATCGCCTTCACCTGATCAACTAAAGCCAGATTTTTGGCAAAGTTTTCACCTTGAAAGCGGGGGGCATGGCGGCGATAGTCGTCGGGCGCAAAATCGTCGGGTGTTTGAAAGGCACCAGTCAAAAAACCGCGCCCTAAGGGGCTGTAGGGCACAAAGCCGATGCCCAGCTCACGCACTGTTGGCAAAATGTCGTCCTCCGGCTCCCGGCTCCAGAGGGAGTATTCGGTTTGCAGCGCGCTGATGGGGTGCACAGCATGGGCGCGGCGAATGGTGTCAGGGGCCGCCTCTGACATGCCCAAGTAGCGCACTTTACCCGCCTGCACTAGCTCGACCATTGCCCCGATGGTGTCTTCGATGGGCACGGTGGGGTCTACCCGGTGCTGGTAGTAGAGGTCAATTACCTCGACCCCGAGCCGTCTGAGTGAGTCATCGCAGCACTGCTTGACGTAGTCGGGCTTGCCGCTAACGCCGCCCCAGCCGCCCTCGGCGGTACGCACGTTGCCAAACTTAGTGGCCAGCACCACCTGGTCGCGACGATCTCTGATAGCGCGGCCCACCAACTCTTCGTTGGTAAAAGGCCCGTACATATCGGCGGTATCGAGCAGGGTGACGCCAAGCTCTAGGGCACGGTGCAGAGTGGCGATCGCCTCCGCCTCATCGCGATCGCCGTAGAACTCTGACATGCCCATGCAGCCGAGCCCAATGGCAGAAACTTCCAGTTGACCTAATTTACGGGTTTTCATGGCTTAACTCCTAGTTGACGTGTTCTATTTCAAAATCGTTTTTCCCAAACTCCCAAATTTGGGGGTTTGGGGGTTGGGATGCTCAAACTTCCGCAGCACAGATCCAGGGGACCGGCTGCGAGCGGTGAAACTTGAAGGCTTAGACCTTTTGTGTGATTAGTAAACTGGCGAAAATCTGCGCTCCTGCCGCCCTATCCACTGCTGGTAAGGGCTTGATCGCAAAGATTATGCGTCAGGCAGAGCGGGTTTGTTCAGATGGGTTGAGTGAGTCATGAATGTTTGCCTCTAGTTCTGAATAGTGCTGAATCTTCCAGTCGATGACGGCCAGGTTGTCTTGCAGCTGCTGAATTTGGGCCAGCACTGCTTCACGGTGAGATTCCAGGATTTGCCGTCGGCTGTGGAACCCAGTGTCGGGCTGAGACCTCACCAGCTCTGCGTACTCCTGCATCTGACGAATGGGCATCCCCGTCAGGCGCAGGTTGTTTAAAAACTCGATCCAGCGGAGGTCGTTGGCTGAGTAACGCCGATGGCCGCTAGTGGAGCGACCAATGGGCGCAATCAGGTTGCAGCGCTCGTAATAGCGCAAGGTGTAAACGCTAAGCCCAGTGGCAACGGCGACCTGCTGAATGGTGAGTTCTTCCATATGTGCACGTTAGAGGTTAGAGCGCACTCTAAGTCAAGCAGAATTTTTCAAATCTGTCTGGTTTGATCTGGGGCAAGAGTGCTTGCCCTGAGAAATCCGTTTGCCAACCATCGCTTCATCAAAACAAATGCCATTTGCCCTACCTAGGTGCCCATGGGGATAGGATTGCCCCCTAGCCCCCAAAAATGGGGGAGTACAGAGTCTCAAAGTCCCCCAGAATTGGAGGATTTAGAGAGCCAGCGGAGTCTAAAGGTTTTGCCAGTTCATTCCTCGATTAGCAACGCCGAAGTGTTGAGTTCGAGTTCGGTATTAGACTTTAATCGCGGGCTGCGATAGCCCAGCTTCATTCGCTTTTTCCCAGCATGGCAGAACCGATTACCACTCTGACCGACTACGCGATCGCCCTGGAATGCCTGATTTTAGCCGGGCTGCTGCTGGGACAGGGGGGCGTGCAACGGCTATGGGCGGCCGCCTTTACCAGTGTTAGCGGCGCGGCCTTGATGGGGGGCATTTACCACGGGTTTGCCCACCAGATGTCTCTGCTCCAGCGAATTTGGCTCTGGCAGGGCATGGGTATAGCGGTAGCGATCGCCAGTTTTTTTACTGTTGTAGCGGCGGCGATGACCCTGCGCCGGGGCCGTCGCCGGGCCTTACTAGCCTTGGCGACGGCAAAACTCGCCCTGGCGATCGCCGCAGGGTTCACCCTATGGGGTTTTGCTCTGCGGGTGGCCGATTACCTCAGCGCGTTGCTCATTGTGCTGTTGGTGCAATGGCTCCAGCGCTATCGGGATCCTAGTGCCCCAGTCTGGCTGCTGGCTGCGATCGCCTTCTCGGGGCTGGGGGCCATAGGGCTGCTAATTCCCTGGCCTGGGGTCAGCCCTTTGGTGGTCTATCACTTGGTGCAAATGGTGGCGCTGTTCTGCATCTACCGCAGCGTTGCCGCTAAGCACCAGGCTAATGCCGGTGTTCCTGGCTAGAACTGAGTTTAGGAGATTACGGGTAGCGGCAGCGAGAAAGAGGAAAGGGGAGATGCAGCTGTGTAGTAGGCGATTCATCTCCCCTACCTCCCCTTCTCTACCCACTGACTCTGACTATGTCTCCCTCGCAGTCGATGTTGAGGCAAAGACGGTGGGCTTAGTGTAAAGCGAAGACATTAGATGTGGATGACTATATGGCTTCTAACAATCAAACAACTCAAATTACTGAAGACTCTACTAACGACCTGTTTCAACGCTACGACGCGCTGTCTGTAGACGATAAGCTGGCATTGCTCTACTACATATATGAGGCCATGGGCGGCTCTATCACTCCAGCAGCGCCCGAAGCCGCCGATCCTGAACTGGCTGAGCCGCTGATTAAAGCGCTGTATGACCTATCGGAAGAAGATCAGCTTGAGGCCATGCGCAGCGTTGCGCGGGGCGAGCACAGCGATATATCTGAGCGCTACGGTGCTTTGAGCGCCAACAACCAGCTGCTAGTCTGGTATGGCTGGGCCGAAGCCATGGGCAAGCAAATTGTCGATATGCCCAGCGACTACGAAGCCGAAGGCGATGTCAGCAAAATTCTGTCCGACATTAAGGGCATGGAGTTTCAGTCACAGATTTCGCTGCTGCGGGAAGCTGCCACCCAAATGGGCTTCACCAGCGTCACCGCTCCCCCTCCCCTATCCGAAACCGGCATCACCAACAGCTTGTAAGAACAATGCGGCCCCGGCATCTTTGAAGATGCCGGGGCCGCGAACATAGAACCTTGTGTTCAAGCTACTACCGGTGGTTTTCGAGCTGGTCGCGCGCCACGAAATAGCTATCTGGGCTATGGCCGATACGTAACCCCGCATCAGACCAGGCGATCGCCCCCCACTGCGCTACTGCCTCGGCATGGGTTTTGACGGTGCCAAGCTGACCGCAATCGTGGATGTAGCTGGTGCCCCGCCCGATGTTGTCGCGTCCGATGTAGACCTTAGCCCTGACCGCATAACCGCTGCTTTGGGGTTCCAGATATACCAGGGCACCGTAGAAGGCATCGCCATACTTGCCATCGCCCCAGCCCATAGCAACAACTCGGTTAATCTCCACCGTCTCTGAGCTATGAGCCACGGCCAGACCCGAGACGAAACCAATCATCAGAGCTACAGCGATGCTGAAAAAGAGCGGTAGAGAACGTCTCACGGCATAGCCTCAGCATCAAATTTTTAGCTCAAGCGGCTTTGGCTTCGGCCTCTAGATCTGCAATGTAGCCGTCGATCGAGTGGTCGCTAAAGCGGCGGCTGAGCACTTGCCATGTCCAGCGAGAGCCCAACTGAATAGCTTTTTCCACATGATCAAAGCCCTGCCAGGTGCGGGGAATGCGGGTGACAATATCCCAACCGTAGATGAAGCGATAGCTGTTGGGAATGCGGCCGTTGTACGACTCGACCATGGCGCGGTTGCCCACCCGAGGAGCGCCAAAGGTGTACACCTCAAAGCTGAGATCGCGCTTGCCGCCCAAGTTGTACTGGATGTCGAGGGCGGCGATGGTGGCCAAAGCCCCACCTAAGCTGTGGCCGGTGACGATGACGTGCTGCCCCACAAACTTTTCCATCGCATCCAGCAGCTGCTTGCGCACGGCGAAGTAGGCCGTCATAAATCCCTGATGAAACTTCACCTCGGTATTGCCGTCTCCGTAGGGATAGACCTGCTGGCGGAACTGAACATTGTTCATCCAGTCAATGGATTTGTCAGAGCCGCGAAAGACAATGTAGAGCCGATCGCTAGTCATCTCATTCAAAATCGACACCTGAGTGTCGGTAAAGCCATTGTCCTGGCTTTCGACAAACACTGGTTCAACGTCGGGATAGCTCGAAAACCGCAGACCATTAAAGTCGCGGTAGACCTCTTGGCACAGGCGAGCGCATTTGAGAGCAACGGCGTAGTCGACCATTGGGCATTCCTCCAAAAAGGCATAGTTTTTCCCTGAAAACTGGTAGAGGAGTAGCTGAAACCCCTGCTCTAGATTCTAAGGTGCAGGCACCGACCACCAGGCCAGGGCGTAGGGCTGGGTGGGTTCGCTGTGGGCCTGCTGCTGATAGATAACTCTCAGTTTGTACCGACCCGTTTCCGGAATTTGGTAAAAAATATGTTCAATACTGTCAACCTCGCTCACCGATGACCACACACTCTTGGTGATGTCGTCTTCGTCAGCGGGCATGAGGTACACATCGAGGTTGTTGAGCCCCTTGTCGTTAAAGCCCTCGCCCAGATCGTAGAGGCCGTTGCTGTTGGCATCGGCCAGTTCTACCACTCGCTCCCAGGCCAGGGTGGCCGACAAAAAGCTGCCCGCCTGGAGAGCATCGGCAAACTCGTAATCGTGAACAGTGGCGGGCTTAGCCTCCAGCTCAGCGAAGTTCCAGCCGATGGCGGGAATGGCCTGATCGGGGCCAGTGGCACCGGGGGCTAGCTGTTGGTAGGCGCGGTAGGCGTTGAGGTGGCCAGTGCCCAGGTCGCTGTGAAGCGGAATTTTGGGGTCGCGGTAGGCATCAGACTCAAGCCAGGAGCGGTTGCTGTCATCCACCAGGGTCCGGCTCATGCCCAGGCGTAGGCCGTCGCCGCTGTCTTTGATTTTGTCGGCGGAGTTGAGCAGCACGGCTTTCATCACCATGGGGTGGCGGGCATCTAGGGACCAGTTGGGCGACCCGGTGCGAAACTGGCGATCGACAAACTGTTGCAGCAGAGCAACGGCGCCCACCACGTGAGGCGAGGCAAAGCTGGTGCCGCTGGAGCGCCGCACCTGTCCGTCGGGGTCGATGAGTTCAATGTCGCTGCCGGGGGCTACCAGGGTAATCGAACGGCGAGGGCCTTCATTGGTTTCGGGGGCGGCCTGGCGCGATCGCAGTGTGGGTTCGCTGCCCAGGTTAGAGTAGTCGATTTTGCTGAATTGGCCGTTGACCTGGCGCGAGTAGGCGATGTTGAGCCCGTTAAAGTTGTCGGTGGGAATGGGAATGCCCCCGCCGCCCTGATTGCCCGCAATCACATACAGAGCACCGTGCACCCGCGATGACCAGTCGATGCACTGGGTGAGCAGGGCGTTGCCGTCGAGCACCGCGTTGGGGCGCGGGTCGCGGCCCAGGGGCTCACCAAAGCTAAAGTTGATCGCCCGCACGTCACCGCCGTTCTGCGACGCTACCGACTGGGAGGCGAGGCATTCTTCGGGCTGGGCGCTGCGATCGCCCAGCTCCCCTACCGCACCTGAATACAGCATGGCGGCGGGGGCAACTCCCACCCGCAGCTTGTCTTGGCTGATCATGACGCTGGCTACATTGGCGGCGTGGCCATCGACATACTCATCGGCCACGGCCCAGCCGTCGAGCACCAGCACGCGCCGCACCACCACAGGCAGGGTTTCTGAGGCCACTTTGTCGAGGCCAAACTGGCTGGGGCGGCCAATTTCGACCTGGCCAATGGCAATTTTTTCGCCAGTCAAATTGTAGGGGGCGTCGTGCAGCCGCCGGGCGTCAATTCCTTCAGGGCCAACGGATTCGGTGAGGGCCAGCACCGGCAGGGCCAGGGGCACCAGAGCACCGATTCCCCCCAGCCAGAGCAGCGCCCTCAGACGAGACTTTAATCCTTGGTGCTGCGTCATTCCTTTACCCCGCTTCGCCATAGCCCTGCCCTGCTGCAAATATCTCTGGGCAAACTCTATCGCAAAGGCCCTAGCCCCGGTAGGAAAACCGCTGAATCTATCTATTTCTTCAGAATCTTCTGCTGTTTTGCCCTAAGGCGGTGGCATCACTTGGGCTTTGACTTGGGCCCGCGTGAGCAGGCGGCTAAGGCGTAGGGCCTGGTGGCGGTAGAGCGGCAGCGGCAGGGTGCCGGGTAGCTGAGCCATAAACTCCCGCGCGTCGCCGAGGCGGTAGCCAACCACCCGAGCCAGCTCGGTGGCACCATCAAACAGGGCATCGGCGGTGAGGGCCTTTTCGAGGTAAATGTGCCAGGTGCGGGGGGCGAGTTCGCGCTGCTCAATGCGGCGCAGACCGCTGATGGTAGCCAGTACCGCCAGGCGATCGCCCGGCTGCAAGCGAGTGTCGTCGGAGGGCATGATTTTGCCGGGTTGATCGCCATGCTGATGCCATAGGGGCACAACGCCATAGCCATAGGCCACCTCCGACAGCAGCATCTCGGCCAGGGTATCGCCGGTTTCAACCCAGTACTGGGTAATCAACACCGTTTGGTCGTAGAGGCGAAATAGGCCAATGACATGCTCCCCAAAGGCCGTTGCAGCGAAGGCTTCAGCCGATAGCGCTGAGGCACAGAGCACCTGGGCGAAGGGAAAGATCTGGGCAACGCGATCGCTGAACTGGCGATCGTAGGTGCGAATGATGGCGCGGCAGTCGGGGTTGAGCCGGTGGGCCAACAGCCCCATCTCCAGGTTTTGAATTTCGTCTTCGCTAACGGCTACTACGCTTTTGGCCGTGGCCAGATTAGCCCTGGCAAGGGCGACATTGACATCGCCAGTCAGCAGCGGCACTTTAGGCAGCACGTCGGCATCCAGCGCCTGAGCCGAAATACCCACTATCGGCTGATCGAGTTCTTGCAGCGCCGCTACCACCTGCCGCCCGACCCGCCCCAACCAAATCACAACGACGTGGTCTTTTTCAGGTACGGGGGGGCGGCGCTCCATAAACTCAAACCGCAGCGTGAGCAGTTTTTCGGTGAGCAGGGCATAGAGTACGCCGACAAAAGCGGCTCCGGCCACTGTTAGCAGCACCCCAAAGGTCTGGAGCAGACGCGGATGCTCAAAGTCTGCGAGAGCGGCGTAGACATCGCCGTAGCCGCCAAACAGGGTAATAAATGTGTACAAAAATGCTTGAAATAGAGGAATGTCATCGGGGGAATTGGCATCTAAGAGCAGGGTGCCAACCAGACACAAGGCCAGCACGGTAACGCCGCAAACCGTGGCCACCCGGCGCAGCTGATGGCCAGAGTTAGCCTGCCAAATGCTGAGCAAGCCCTGCTGCAGGGCCGGCCAGTCGCGCAGACGGGCGATCGCCTGCCGCAGTCCTCTAAATGCCCCCTGACGCAGAGGTTTGGGGGCTTCGAGATGGAGCGATCGCAGCTGGGCGTCGCATTCGATCAAAACGACCTCGTCACCGGCTCGCAGCACCGTGTCGGGTAGCCATCTGTAGAACAGCGCCGAGGGGCTGGCAGCTACCCTATCCGGATCTGGAGCGAGGGGAGTATGGCAGAGTACCCGGCGATGGCTGGTGTCTAGCTGGTGGAGCTGGCGGCGATCGCACCAGCCATGCCTTGGCTCCAGCCGCTGCATCACCACCTGAAAGCGGTGGCCGTCGAGGCTAAAGTAGCCGATCAGCTCTTCCCCAAAGGCTCCTAAGGCAAAGGCCGGAGCCGCCAGCTGCGTGGGCTCAAGGGCGACAAAGTTTTTGAGCTGCTGCCCTATCAGCTCGTTGAGGTTTTGCTTATCTGAACGCATCACTAGCCGCACCCGAGGGTTCAACACCCGCGCCGTCAGGGCCGCCTCCAAATTGACCCGCTCATCCTGAGTGACCAGCAGCACCGCCCGGCACTGGCGAATTCCCGCCCGCTCCAGCACCTCTGCCGAGCGGCAGTCACCCAGTTCTAAGTGGTCAATTAAATCCCGTAGGCGGGGTACCTCCCACTGGTCGGGCAGGGTGTTGTTGATAGCATGGACAGGCACCCCAAAGCTTTTGAGATTGGCGACACAGTTTTGGCCCAGGCTACCTAACCCACACACCAAAAAGCCGTCGCTGGGTAAGGGTGGCGAAGACTTCAGCGGCTGAGGAACTGCGTCGAGCACAGGGAGAGCGGGGAAGTAGAATGCCGCTATTGTAGGCGGGAGAATTGAGCAGTGGCTGCTTCGCAGACAAGTTTGCGGTAAACACAGGTCAAACGGTGAGCACTATCTCAGTGCAAAACGAAATATCCTAAGCTGACCTACCGCAGAGCCGTACTTTGGACCTGCAATGCCAAACTGCTGTGCCGCATTGGCGATCTGAGGGCACAGATCACTAAACTGCTGTGCCAGATCGGTGATCTGCTATGCCACATTAACGATCTGCTGTGCCACATTAACGATCTGAGGGTGCAGATCACTAAACTGCTGTGCCAGATCGGTGATCTGCTATGCCGCATTGACGATCTGAGGATGCAGATTGCTTCGCAACGCTGCGCGAATATAAAGCGCTGTGCCACTTTGCTTAATTATGGTGTTTAGAGGCCGGGTGCCTTGGCTTATAGCTCAATTTGGGCCAAAGCTAGCGCGGTCCCGGCCTCGTTGATCAGTGGAGCTACTCCTCTATAAGTAGGGTTTTAGTCAAAATCACCATCCACTGCATGTCTGGGGAGGCTGTGCCCACCACTCCGCCTGGCGGCACGGGGATGGGGTCGCTCCAGTCGTTGGGGTCAGCGTAGCCGTGGGCATGGAGAATTTTGATGGTGCAGTCTATGGCGGCTAGGCTGCCGTAGAGCAGATGACGCACTTTCTCGGGGTGAGTTTGGGGGTTGCTGCGCGGAGACGGCGGCAGGTTAGATGCGCCGCGATTATCGGGTTCGAGATATTCAAACATCGGTTCTGTTTCCTTTGCGTATGGTTGCAAGAAACAGAACGCGAAAACCCTAGCCGCCCGCAGCTTGAGGTGCAAACTGGGGGGCTAGGGTACCATGAGCCTAGCCTCGCAATCTGCGTTAGAGATTTGCGGGGTTAGCTGTCGGTTGGTGCTGGTACCACCTTCCGGCAGCGCTAAAGTTTCCGAGTTCTGTGTGGTCACCGCTCTGCTGAACGGCTTAACGCAAAAAATAATGGTACAAAAGCTCCCCGTCAACCGTATAGCAGCAGGAACGTTTTAGATCGGCGCGGTTTATACCCTACCTCTAGGGCGGGCGTCAAAATGTAACGTCATGAGCCTAAGCGAACGCACCTAGCAAAATGGAAGATATACAGATTACTCGCTGCCTATCTATCTACCCGATAACGACAATCAAGCTGCAAGTAATCCGCCTATCTACTCTGTAAAGGGAATTAGGCAGATTAAAGCGATCCAATAACTTGTTAGCCTCTTGGGTTATTGCGAAGGTCGGTTCTTGCAACTTATCTGCTAGCACTCATAGTTAACAATACTCCGGACAAAAATTTGCCCTCCTATTGCCGTAAGCCAGAGCCTACGTTGCTCGAATTGTTTAAATCAAGGTCAGCCTGCGAGCTAACTTTGATTCAAGTAGCCAATCGCTGGAGTGATTGCCCTATAAGCCTTATAGCTTCGTTGCTAAAACTGTCCGGACTGTTGAGTTAAGTTACTTAAAGGTTATTGACGAGACAATGGTTGAGGCTGTTTAGGGAGCATTCTGTTAAATAAAGTTGAGTTTGCCTGGAAAGCCTCTGCCTCACAAGGAAAATTAGGTAGAAAAGAGGAATAGAGTCAAAATTTTTGATAAAAAGGAACTTCTCTTGATAAGAATGGCTACATCAGTATCAAACCATTGATTCTGCTGCTCTCGCTGGAGCCACTATTGCAGCTTCTTTGACCATTTTCTCAGTTCCCGGACCTTTTTCCCGTTAAACGGTGCTGTCGGGCTTATACTACTCACTCTTCTACTTTCATATGAGCTGAAACGGTATCGGAAGGGTTGGCAGAACGTAGCTTTTGGAATGGTTTGTGCTCTATGTGCCCTACTGATAGTAGGTTTTGTGACTTCGGTATTTCCTGTCTGCGTTGCTATTTGAGGAATGGTTTCAGCTCCACGTTGTGAAGTCATAAAAATCGTCCACCACATTAGGGACAGAAGTTGGCGATCGTTATTGAGTTGTGCTTTAGTGATTCTAGGGTTACTAATCAGGGATTTAGAATGATTGCTAGACGAGGCGAGGATTTACGATTTGATCTAACACTAAACTTTCGCAAAGCAGTTTTGGGTGGAGAAGAAGTTATCCGCATCTGCCACTTAGAAAACTGTCAAAGTTGTGGTGGAGAGAGAGTACAGAAACGAGGACTGGGAGGTTGGCTTCAAGGTAGACCAGCCCTTACCTGTAGAAGCTGTAACGGCAATGGGCTTATCACAGTCACAAAAAATCTAACTATTACAATCCCTCCGGGGGTTGAAGAGGGAACTCGTCTAAGGGTCGCTGGAGAAGGAGACGCAGAGCCAGGTGGAGCAAGCGGCGATTTATATGTGTATTTGTCAGTAGACCAAGATCCAGAATTTAAGCGAGATGGCATTAATCTGCTGTCAGAAATCACGATTAGTGAAGAGGCGTCAGCCTCAGGATGTCAGGTAAAAGTTAGGACAATTGACGGTACTGTCGAAACATTGAATATTCCAGCAATTGGCAATCGTGTTGCTGATTTAAGGTTGCAAAATAGAGGAGTGCCAGTCCTCGGTAATCCTAAACAGCGAGGAGATCACTTAGTGAGCATCAAAATTAAACCGAGTATCAAATCTCGCCCGTCACCTTTTGCTGTAAAAGAAGCAACAGAAAACCCAATAGACTACGATGCTCACTACAAAAGATTGCTTTTTGTAGATCAATCTTTTGAGGAACTCATAACCCAATACAACTCAAAGGATAGTTTGTTGGTTGAGCCTTTCAATCATCTGCATGATGGAAACTTAGAGGCAGCAAAGAAGAGTTTAAGGCAATTGCTGGATAGCCCCATTGCTGAAATTCGCCATAAACTTTGGACATGGAAAGCATTGCGTCAATTGGGAGAGACTCCTCCCCACAGCATTGCAGATGACGTTCATGGTGTTGTATTTGAAATTCCGGTAGATGGTTGGGTAGACACTCTAGCGGCTTATTCAGATGGCAGAGTCCGTTACTTAAATGGAAAGCTTGGTGTGAATGGATTAATCATGTTTGAAGATACAGAACATCCGCACATTAAACCGCTGGTGATGCGGGTGATTGACTTAGCTAAATCATTGGTTGGAAAAACACCTGTTATTGACCAGCACAACGAGGAAAGCCCAACTATTGAGCCCAGAGTTAGTGTTCTAACACATAAAGGTCTTTACATTTTTGATAGAAGCCACTCTAACAGGGGCGTAATTGAGCCTGTCCTTTCTACTGGTACGCAATTATTTCTTACACTCCTAGAGATACAAAACCAGAGTAAGCAGCAATGACATTATCCATTTGAAATTCGGTACATCTAGGGACTGTGGTATGCGACGTGATGTTTATGTTGTCAATGATGCCGGAAACTGGAGTGTAGTTGCGGCTGAAGCCGTATACCAAGTTATTTAAGTGCGATCGCCGATCTTGTAGGGTGCGTTCCCCACGACAATTCCCAATTATTTCGCCCATAAATTCCTGGGAACGCACCAGAATTTTGGACTCTAAGCAAGCGATCGCAGTCTAACAACGCCCATGCACACCGACCGCTAAGAGTTGATCCGTCATGATGCAGAGTTTGTCTGCAACGGGTGATGGGCACCGCTAGAAGAAAATTTTGCTCTAAGTCTAGAACTTTAGTTCCAGGGTTTTTAGAAGACGTCTTATACCCCCAATCGCTGCAAACGATACAGACTCGAATACAACCCCTCCCGCGCCAGCAGCTCGTCGTGGCTGCCCTGCTCGACCAGCTCGCCATGCTTGAGTACGAGAATGCGATCGACGTTGCGAATAGTCGATAGACGGTGGGCAATAATAATCGCCGTGCGCCCCTCCAGCAGCCGCTCCAACGCCTCCTGAATCATCGCCTCGGTACCCACATCCAGGTTGGCGGTAGCCTCATCCAGCACCAAAATTCCCGGGTCGCGAATCGCCGCTCGGGCAAAGGCCAGCAGCTGCTTCTGCCCACCTGAGAGATTTGTGCCCCGCTCCCGCAGCTCGGTGTCGTAGCCCTGGGGCAGATCTTCAATCAGGCCGTGGATGTTGGTCTTTTTCGCCGCTTCAATCACCGCTTCAATGGGATATTCCTCCCCCAGGGTAATGTTGCTCTTTACATCCCCAGCAAAGAGAAAGCCATCCTGCAAAATTACCGCCATGCGCCGCCGCAGCTCTGACTGGGGCAAATCGCGAATATCCACCCCATCCAGCAAGATTGCCCCCTGGTTGATATCGTAGAGCCGACACAGCAGCCGAATAATCGAACTCTTCCCCGCCCCCGTCGGCCCCACCAGGGCCACTTTTTCGCCGGGGCGAATGGTGAAGGTGAGGTCCTTGAGCACGTGCTCATCGGCCTTATAGCCAAAGGTGACGTGGTCGAAGCGAATCTCGGAGGCTTTGGAGAGTGATGGGGTGATGGGGTGAGGGGCGGATGAGTGAATGGGTGGATGGGTGGTAGACTCGGCGGCGGATTCTAGCTGGGTAGGGTAAGTGGTAGGAAAAGCGCTCAGGCTATCGTTTTTACTCCCTACCCCATTACTCCCTACCCCATCACTCCCCACTCCCTCACTCCCCACCTTCTCCGGGTCGCGAATCTCAACCGGCACGGTAAACAGGTCGGTGATGCGCTCCACGGCGGTGAGACCGGCTTGGATGGCGGTGAATTTGTCAGCAAACTGGCGCAGGGGGTCAAAGAGGCGCTGGGCAAAGAGAATAAAGGTGGCCAGGGTGCCAAAGGTGAGGGCGTCTTGCATCACCAGCAGGCCGCCGAGCCAGAGCACGCCGCCGATCGCTACCAGCGAAATCCACTCCAGCGTAGACGACACTGCCGAGTCGTAGAAAATAGTTTTATCGACGGCGGTGATGTATTTCTGGTTGGTGTGGCGAAACATTTCGGCGTTGTAGCGCTCGCGCCGAAACAGCTGAACTACGTTGATGCCCGCCACGTTTTCTTGCAGGGTGGCATTGAGTTCGGACAGGTGCTCGCGGGATTTATAGTTGGCTTTGCGAAACTGCTGCTGAAAGTAAATAATCAGCCAGGTAACGGGCACCAGCAGGGCCAACAGCATGAGGGCCAGCTGCCACTGCATGGTAAACATCACCACGATCAGCACCAGCATCGACACCACGTCGGTAATAATGCCCACCGCCCCCGTGGAGAACACGTCGCCCAGGGCATCGACATCGCTGGTGATGCGAGTAATCAGCTTGCCCACAGGGGTGCGGTCAAAGAAGCGCACCGCTAGGGAGGTGACGTGGGTAAACAGGTCGGTGCGAATGTCGGCGGTAATGTTTTGGCCCACGGCCTGCACCAGGTAGCTCTGAAAGCCATCCAGCAGCAGGCGAATCAGCACGGTAACTACCAGCAGCCCTACCAGTAAGTTCAGCCCGCTCTGGAGGGTGAAGCCCTCTAGGAAGAACATCACCGGCTCTTGGCGAATTAGGGAGATGGCCTGACCAATTAGCACCGGCTGAAGGGCGTTGGCCAGCGATAGGGGCACCAGCAAGACCAGCGGCATCACCAGAGCATTGCGGTGTTTGTAGATGTAGGGCCACATGCGCAGAAACAGCCGCCAGTCGCTGTCGGGACGGCGGGTGGTGTCGTCGCTGGGGAGAGTGGGGGTAGCGGTCATGGGGGCAATGCAAATGTTGACGCAGCCTCCAGTTTAGGTCTGAATTGAGGCAAGTGGCGGAGTCATACCCCCTACTCACCTACCCCTCACCCATCCACCTAATTGCCGCAGGTTAACACCGTCGCGTCAGGATTTTCTGTGGTGGCCTGCTGCATTTGGGTGGGGTTGGGTCTGCCGTAGGTGCTGAGGGTCTGCACATCTTCGGGGGAGGGCACGGCCTCGGCAACTTCCTGACCCAGGTCGCTGACGTAGATCACCTGGTCGATGGTGAGCTGCCGCTGCTCTTGCTCGGCGTAGAGGCTGGCGTAGCGATCGCTCACCCGTTCCTGCCACTGGGCCGGAGCGCAGTAGCTGCGATCGATGATTACCGTTACCGCTGGGCCTGAGAGAAACTGGCGCAGACCCAGCCCCAGGCCAACAAAGGCCAACCAGCCCAGGCCGAGGGTGAGAATCAGTCGTTGGTTGGGGTTGCGCATGGGGGCGGAAGAAAGGCCTCAAGAACCGGAGGAAGGGGTACAGGGTATAAGGTTTAGGAGGTATAGGGTATAGGGCAATACCTTGCACCCTATACCCTGAACCCCGAACCCCTAAAGATTAACCTGGAACAGATCCTTAAACAGGGTTTGCACATTGTCGGGAGCGCCTTGCTGCACGGTAGATTCGCGCAGGGCTGCGATCGCCTCCAATTCCCCCTGATTTACCTCACCGTAGGCGATGGGGTAGAAGCGCACATCGCTGTAGGCGAGAACGTCTTGGATAGCGTCAAAGGTGTAACCTCGGTTGACCTCGCCGTCGCTGAGCAGCAGTAAGTAGTAGCGTCCGTTAGGGTCTTTTTCTTTTTGGGCCAGCAGGTCGGCTAGGCCCACCATGGCCCCGTCGTACATGGCTGTCGCACCATCGGCCTGCAAACTGTCGATAGTGGCCAAAAACTTTTGGTGCTGAAGCTGATCAAAGGGAGCCAGGGGCAGCCGGCGGGTGGGCGCATCGGCAAAGGTAACGATGCTGACGTAGTTGCCCGAGTTAATCTGCTCGGCGGCGACCCGTAGACCATCCTTAAGAGCCTGAATCCGCTCGCCTTCCATGGAGCCGCTGGTGTCGATCACCAGGGCCATATAGACGGTGCGGCCTCCGTCTTTGCGTAGTTTCCAGTTCGACTGAGCAGCCAGCAGGGTCTCGCCGTTGGGGAAGGGGGGCACCTGCTTGGCCTTCATGTAGTCGGTTTCGACAAAGCCCTGCTGCTGGGCTAGGGTCTGCATTTCGGCCGACTGGGCAAACTGGGCAAACCGCTGCAGGGCCGCCGCTTGCTGGGGCGTGTTCCAACCAAAGCCCACCAGGGGATTGTTGTGGGGCACACCAAAGGGCACAAACTCGGTGTCGCTAAAGCCAGGCACCTCCCGCAGGGCCAGGTAGTTTTGGTATTCCAACGGAAAGGCTTGCAGGTTGCTCTGGTCGCGCAGGAATAGCTCCTGCAAGTCGAGGGTGGTGGGAGTGGTGATCAGCACCTGCTGCTGAAACTGGTCGAAGACCGAGTTGACCTGAGGAGTTTGCAGCTCAGCCACGGTGAGCTGGCCGCCATCGTCCTGGTGTCCGGCGGCTCGCCAGTAAAGTGTATAGAGCAGGTTGAGCGCGGTAGCGCTGCTGTAGGGGTTGGGATAGGCCACGGTGACTTCGCCTGAGGCGATCGCATTCAGCAGCCGGTCAAAGCTGACGGTGCCGTTTTCAGCCAGGCTATCGTAGACGGGTTTGGGCAGTACCCAGCCAGCGGTGTTGGGCACTAGGCGCGCAGCCACAGGCACGGTGCTTACCCCTTGGCTCTGTACCATGGCTACCCAAAGGTCATTAGATGGGCTGTAGCCCTGGGGCTTGACGGCTCCGGCCCCCAGCAGTCGGGCGGCGGTGCCCGAGGCCACCTGGCGCACCCCCACCTGAATCACTTCCCCAGAGGGCAAGGTCTCTCTGCGCTGGTTAAAGGCTTCGGCAACTTCCACCAGCCAGCGCTCGTTCTGGCGATTGACGTTGGCCTTTTCAGAAGAGCTGTAGATCTCTACGTAGGCGGTGTTGCTGCCGCCGGGCTGGGCCGCGTGTAGCGGGAGGGTATTGACATCGGGCAGCGGATCTACGATCTGGTCGGTGGTGTAGCGGCTGGCCACCTCATCGGCGATCAGCTCTTCGCCAACGCTAATCTTGGGCAATATCGACTGCTCTAGGGCCTGCCG
The DNA here is from genome assembly GCF_014696135.1 of Nodosilinea sp. FACHB-141. NCBI lineage: Bacteria > Bacillati > Cyanobacteriota > Cyanophyceae > Nodosilineales > Nodosilineaceae > Nodosilinea > Nodosilinea sp. FACHB-141. The sequence goes on from NZ_JACJPP010000020.1 coordinate 25,806, forward strand.
AGCGCTCTCTACAGAATCAACTTTAGGAGTGCCGTTGAAAACGTCCGGCGTACAGTTCCACAGCAGCACGGCGCAGAGACTGATGAGGAACGGGATCAGGGGGAAGCGGCGCATTTTGGGAGTGGATGAGTGGATGGGTGAGGGGTAGGGGGTGAGAAAGTAGATACAGAATTAGTCGCGTGTTTTCCTGAGGGTTTTCGTGGATTTGAGGTTTACGCAGAATCTTGGTTGTCTTGAAGGATGGTTTTGTTAGCCTCAATCAGAGATTGGAGGCTGTGGGGTAGGGTGCTGTCGCCAGCGGTGTCGAGGGTGGAGAGAGCGACCTGGTCTTGGAGTTGTTGCAGCTGAGAATGGGTGGCCTGGAGGCGATCGCGGCTGGCGGCCAAGCGCTGCTGGGCCATCTTTTGATAGGCGGGGGTTTCGATCTGGTCGAGCACGGCTAGGCCATCGGCCACCTGGCCTGAGAGATCGAGTACGGTGTGCAGGGCTTCGAGCAGCTCTACCTGCAGGAGGGGGTCGCGATCGAAAATACGGGCGGCAAAGCGCTGCGATTCGATGGACCAGTCCTGTACTTCGCGCCAGGCTTTTTTGGCCTTGGGCGGTACTCGCTGCTCCAGGGTACCCAGCTGGTTAGCAAAGGTTTGGGCATCGAGCAGGTCACCGCTGTTGGCCGTGGCTTCTTTTGGGCGAAAGCCTGCCGCCCAGCTGCTCACTATAGCCGCCGCCACTCCGGACCCCGCTACCACAGCCACTGGCTTTGGCCCCGCCAAAAAAATCATCAAGGCATACCCTAGGGCAGTGCCCCCCAGCAGCAGATAGGTCTGGGGCAGCCCCCACAAGGTCGATCGGCGCATACCCATAGCCTGCTAAACCCCTTTAATTAACGCTACTGTAGCCTACGGCACCGTCAGCGTCCCCCCCAGGGCATTGATGGCGTCAGACAGCTGGGGCTCGGCGGCACTGGTCGCGGCTACCAGCAGCAAAAACGCTTCTTCGCCGCGCTGGCGGGCAAAGATTTTGCCGGTAATAGGCTGGGGCGGAGCGGCCCCCTGGCTGAGGCGACCCGTCCAGTTGATGCGAATGCCGCCGCCGGGGATGGGCTGTATGTCGTCGCCTGCGACAAAGCCTTCTCCAGCGCCAAAGGTGCTCTCAGCCGCTGCCACCAAGGCCGCTTCGGGAGTTTGGGCCGATGGTAAGGGGGTCACCGCTACGGTGTAGGCCAAACTGCCATCCGCCGCCTGAAATAGGGGGGTACCGCCCGCCGAGCTGACGCTGTAGCCGTCTAAAATGCCGATTTGAAACCGGCCCTGGGGGTCTTCAAAACTGCCGTTGACCATGGGCAGAGCCGGAGCCAGGGCTGGCGGGGGGGCATTATTTTGTGCAATCGCATCCCGATTACTTCCGGCACCAAGGTGCATCGCCTGGGTTAGTAAGATGCTCACGACTAGGGCGATCGCTGCGATCGCTAGCCCCCTAAACCGCCGAAACAGCTGCCCCATGGTGGAATCCTCTCTACCTAATGGCTAAACATAGCAACTTTAGCTGCGGCGCATCCAAACGATCAAAGAAGTTAACCTGGACCTGCCCGAAGATGCCAATTCGCGGTGCCCCTAGACCTTGAACTTAGCACCGGCGGTCTTTGACTATCTTGTTAGACAGCGCAGTCGGAGCACAGATAAGGCAAAGTTTTTACGCAGCAGCTACCAAAGGTTTTTGCCATCAATAACTACGACAAGTGCCTCCTCTGCATCAAAGTCATCGAACAGACGGGCATTAACTCCGATGCGGCGACTGCTCTTGTCCCAGCTTCCATCTAGTTCAAAGGCTGGGCTATCAGAAAACGTGCCACACCCGCAGGTTGGGCAGAAATGATGCGCCACAAGTTTCGACTGCCAACGGTAAATGGCATCGTCTGTTGGGGTGACTACCTGAAATTGATCAGGCTGGTAATACGCCCACAGTGCGCCACGTTTAGAGCAGAACGAGCAAGTGCATCGAGTCAGTTGTTCTGGAATCTCGCCCTCAATACGAAAGGCCGTCTTTCCGCAGTGGCAGCTTCCGGCGATCGCCATAGTGTTTCTCCTAACCTTCTTACAGATTTAGCCCCTCACCAAAATACGCTTCCACACAGCGCACGAACATCTCCACCCCAAGCCCTAGGGCCGTTTCATCGAAGTCGAAGCGGGGGTGGTGATGCGGGTAGGCCAGCGCCTTGTCAGAATTGGCTGAGCCTAAAAAGAAGTAGCACCCCGGCACTTCCTGCAAGAAAAAGGCCATATCTTCGCCGCCCATGGTGTGGCAGTCAGGCACCACTCCCGCCGGAGTCTCAACCACCGCCAAAGCCACCGATCGCACCAAATCCGCCATCCCCGCATCGTTGATTACGGGCGGGTACAGCGCTCGGTAGTCGAGGCTATAGCTGGCTCCGTGGGCCTGACAAACGCCCGCAATAATCTGCTCCATGCGAGGGGCAAAGTAGTCGGCATAGGCGGGATCAAAGTAGCGCACAGTGCCGCCAAAGGTGGCGCTGTCGGCAATCACGTTTTGGGCCTTGCCGGCGTGAAACTGGCCTACGGTGACCACCGCCGACTTGGTGGGGTCAATGTTACGGGCCACAATGGTTTGCAAAGCGTTGACAATCTGCGACCCAACCACGATGGAGTCAACGGTTTGATGAGGCAGCGCGCCGTGGCCCCCTTTGCCCTGCACCGTGCAGGTAAAAAATTCTGACGCCGCCATCAGCGCTCCGGTGCGGACGCCCACGGTGCCCAGGGGCAGGTTGTTCCATAGGTGGAGGCCAATCATGGCGTCCACATCGGGGTTCTTGAGCACCCCCGCTTCGATCATGGGTTTTGCGCCCCCTGGCCCCTCTTCTGCGGGCTGAAAGATCACTTTGACGGTGCCCGCAAAATCGCGGTGGGTGGCTAGATAGTAGGCGGTGCCTAGAGCGATCGCCACATGGCCATCGTGCCCGCAAGCGTGCATCACCCCATCGTGCTGCGAGCAGTAGGGTACCGTGTTTTCTTCTTGAATGGGCAAGGCATCCATATCGGCGCGAATACCCAGCACAGGGCCGGGTCGGGTACCCTCAATCACCGCTGCCACGCCGGTTTGAGCAATGTTGCGCTGGTGGTCAATGCCCCACTCGCTGAGCTGCTCGCAGATAAAGTCGGCGGTCAGCCACTCTTTGAACCCCAGCTCAGGCCGCTGGTGCAGGCCGCGCCGCCAAGTGACCAACTGATCTTGCAAAGATTGAATAGCTGGGCGAATGCGATCGCGGTTGACGGGCAGTGGCGGGGCGGTGGTGGCAAACATAGCGCAACAACAGAGAAAGGGGGCTCAACAAACCTCTCCTGCAGGCGAGAGGTACCTCTATCAGCATAAACCAGTTGCCCTGAGCCCTTGGGTGGCCAACCGCAGACAAGACCCGGCCCAGCATTTGCAGTTTAATAGAGGTGTTCAACCCGCACCTACGCTCACATCTATGACGCTCCAGGAATTACAAGACCAGGTTTTGCAACTTTCTGTCGAGGACCGTTGGCAGCTCGTGAATACGGTTTTAGCCTCGCTGCAAAAAGAAACCCACTGCGCCCTGATGGAACCTGACCCGGCCTTTCCAGACATTGCCTTCCGTTCTGATGCCGAGAATAGCTGGGTGCCTGTGGTGCACGGCACCAGCATTCATGTGCGAACCGTGGTGATGGCGGCAACTGAGTGGGAATGGTCAACAGAGCAGATTGCCGAAGAGTATGGTCTTTCTAAAGCTCAGGTGGAAGCGGCCCTAGTCTTCTATCAGGCCCACGGCGATGAGGCGGCTGTAGCCGTCACTGAGCAGATACCCACGCAAGTGCCCGAGCAGGTAGTCGAGAAACCGATCGAAGCAGCAAAAGCCTAACCTCACCCTACCCCTTTCTACAGAGCCCTCCCAAATTGGAGCAGCGTTAGACTGTCAATAATGCTGTTACAAAAATTAACCGATGCTTCCCGATTTGATGGGTGCCACCCGAGACTACTGGCGCAAGCTGGATGAGGTCGAAGCCGCCTACCGCCGCAACGAGCTAACCGTTCAAGAAGTTGACGCCGAAGTGAAAGCCCTAATGGTTGAGCTGGGCCAAACCCGGCGGCAGTTGCTGCGGCATAGCTGGGCGATCGCGCAAACCTTTGTCAATCAGCAGGGCGAGGCGCTAGCGGGGGTAGCGGCGCTGGGTGTGCTGGCCTACGTTTGGCTAGTGGCTAACGGTCAGGCTTAATAAGCTTTATTTGTGCTCAGCGGCGACGCCATTTTTTCGGCTAGGTAGCTGAGTTACTTGCGATCGAAGCTGTAAAGAATTCGGATGAAGAGTATAGTCCAGAGATTATTAAATGACTTAGTAGAAATAGGTTTGGGGTGACCATAGGATCGCTTAGAAACCACGAATTAATAGGTTCTTTGCTTTCTAAAAGTCTCAAATACCAATCTAGATAATTTTTTGCAGATTGGGTCGTCCTTAGTGCTGATGCTCTACTTAACCCAAATATAAACGGACGAATGTCTCGGCAGCCTCTGAATCAATCTGCTTCAAAGCTTCCTTAATTTCAAAAATTACGTCTCCAGCTGGGTCACGGAGTTCTTTCACCCAGCGGTTCACATTGGCGCGATCTGTGCCCATCGTCACTGCCAATTTGTTTTGGCTAATGCCGTAAGCCTCTAAAACCTGCTGTAGTGCGTTGCCTGCCCTTCCCATGCCCAGATTTTGGCAGAGGGGGCTAGGCCCGTCTATGTTGCCAAACTGTCAGCGTTCGTTTATGCTGCCAACATGTCAACATCATCTTTGCCATGTCACAAGCTAGCCGTTCGCTTGCCAACGCAACTCCCCACCTCCGCCACTCTGCTTTCCTTGCTGCTGCTATGCCACAATCCACTGATTCGCCTGGTGAGAGTCGCGAGCCTGTGCATCTCATGGTGATTGGTAGCGCTCAGGGCATCGAAACCATTGTGCAAACACTTCATCTGCGGGGCTTCGCCCATGTCAGCGAGTGGAGCATTGTCATGCCCCACGGCTCAAGCAAACTCATGCGAGTGCTCACCCGATGGGTGCAAGAGATTCGCTGATGTGCTTGGTTCTAGCCTCTACCTCAGCTTCATCGCTACGATAGTTTCGTAGTAGTGCATACGATAGGGCGAGGCTCCACCAACGCGAAGCAATGCACTACCGAAAACCACACCGAAAGATGGGCACATCTTAGGGTTTAGAGCACTAGGATGTGTCATCGATTTTCGCTGCAATTCTTCTCCCATCAGCAACGCCATGCCTGTCCCAAAAGCGGGCTATGGGTTGTAGCCGCTGATGCTTGGGCATCAGCGGTTTGTTGATCACAACTTTCAGTTTTATTTACCCGATGCCCCCGTCACCCGCTTAACGGCATCTGTGGCCTTTTCAGCTAGGCTTTCATTGTCCTCTTTAGGATCAACCTTGCCCTCAGCTTGGCGCATTTCTTCCCGTATGCCTGTCGCTTCGCTCATATCATAAGCCCGGTTTAACCGTTCTTCGGCACTTAACGGTTTGCCCTCGATGCGACCCGTGAGCTGGTCTTTAGTTTGACCGTGGGCCTCTTTCGAATCAAAGGGAATTTGGGCCAAACTCGGCTGTACAGCAATGGTTAAAAAACTGGTTAGACCCAGGAAACAGGCAAACCCAACCATTAGCAAGCGTCGTCCCATGCGATCGCAGCGGAACAAAGAAATTAACGTCATAGGAAAATCTCGTAGTCTTGGCAGAGAGAATCTTCGCTGGAAGATGGACCTCTTTGGGCCATCCCTGCGGTGACTGTAGCCTATCGGCGCGAGGGGTACGACCTGTTCCGTCTAGCGATATATTTTCGTCCTCGTTACGATAGTGAAGCCAATTAGGGACACTGCAATGAAAATAAAGCACGTTATCAACCTCCATAAAGGCACTACGGCTCTTTTTGTCGCGGCTCTGATGGTGGCTTACCAAAACTTTGGCCTGGGGCCGTGGGTTTACCTGGCCCTTCATGGCACCTATGGCCTGGTGTGGCTGCTAAAAGATCGCCTCTATCCCGACAAGCAGTGGGAGCAAACCATTCCCCTAGCCACCGGAATTTTTGGCTTTGGGTTCATCAGCCTCTACTGGGTAGCTCCTTTTTTGCTGGTTAGCCGGGGGGTGGAGCCGCCGTTGCCTTTGGTCGCAGGGGCAATCGCCCTCAACATCCTCGGCATATTTCTGCACTACGCCAGCGATGCTCAAAAGTACTTCACCCTCAAGTATCAACCGGGGCTAATTACTGAAGGGCTTTTTGCCCGCTGCCGCAACACCAACTATCTGGGCGAAATTCTGATTTATCTATCCTTTGCCCTGCTAGCGATGCACTGGCTACCCTTTGCCATTTTAGGGCTGGTTGCGGCCGTGCTGTTTGTGCCCAACATGCGCAAAAAGGACGAGTCGCTGTCGCGTTATCCAGAGTTTGCAGATTACAAGGCGCGATCGGGGTTGCTGCTACCGCAGTTGTTAGGTGCTTCTGCCGCCAGTTCCCAAGCCGCTGCCGCTGAACCGCCCAACTAAACAACTAACCTCAGGCACTTTGCAGCAAAGCTTGCTGGTTTTGCAAAATTTGTCTGGCGAAGGCGAGCTTTGCTTGCAGATCGGCATCGGCGATCGCCTCTAAAAAGCGCATAAATTCCACCTGCTGCTCCAGGCTCCGAAACGGAAAAGCCTTGATGGCTAACTCTGGTAGATTAGCGCTTACCCTCAACAGCTCAACTCCAACTACTCGCTCATTGGCATCATAGTCGTATATCACATCGAGTTCTATTGAGTCAGACTCTACAATTTCACCCTCAGCCAGGCGTAAGTAAAGAGCATCAACGTCGGGATCGTATTCAATGTTCATAGCTTGCCACGCATGCGCCTGTCGAAGTGGATCGTCACTATGTGCCAGGGATTGGTAGTCCTATTGTAAACAACCTTCAAGACCCGTCCGCCAGCCTCTGGTATTGCCCGGTAGACACGCTGGCAGGTGGGGTCTTCTGGATGAGACTCAATCAGAGCTGGCTCTGCAACCGTAAGGACAACCCAAGCCCATTCAATTTTGCGCTCAGCTAGTCTCACCTCGGCGTGGTGGCTCAGGCTGTAGGAGATTTCATCATTGGTCATCGTACTAAATGAGACTGCACAACTGCCGACTTGCCCCGCCAGCATACCCTAGGGTCTATGATCTAAGGGTTCATGACCCAGTTGCCCATGACTCTGTTTACTCTGCGCTCTGCCACCAAAGACTTTGGCATTAAGGAAATTCTCCGCGATGCCAGCTTTAGCCTGGATGAGGGCGACAAGGTGGGCCTCATCGGCACCAACGGCTCGGGCAAATCGACCCTGTTGAAGATGATTGCTGGGCTAGAGCCCTTCGACGGCGGCGATTTTTGGGTCAACCCAGGGGCCAAGATTGTCTACTTGCCCCAGCAGCCCGACTTTGAGGCCGATCGCACTGTCCTAGAGCAGGTCTTTGCCGACGCGGGCGAGCAGATGGCGCTGATTCGCGAGTACGAAGATATCTCGCACCATATGGCCCAGGGCACGGGCGACGCCGACGCTCTAATGGCCAAGCTCTCTACGGTATCTGAAAAAATTGCCGCTGCCGATGGCTGGGATCTAGAGACCAATGCTAAGGCCATTCTTAGCCGCCTAGGTATTGATGACTTTGACACCAAGGTGGGCGATCTGTCAGGGGGATATCGGAAGCGAGTGGCGATCGCCGCTGCCCTGCTCGCCGACCCCGACGCCCTGCTGATGGACGAGCCTACCAACCACCTCGATGCCGAATCGGTGGAGTGGCTGCAAAGCTACCTCAGCGGCTTTCGTGGCGCGCTGCTGCTGATCACCCACGATCGCTACTTTCTCGATCAGGTCACCAACCGCATTCTCGAAATCGATCGCGGCGACCTCTATGGCTACGCGGGTAATTACGCCTATTACCTAGAGAAAAAGGCGTTAGCTGAAGCTGCTGACCAAAGCACCCAAAAGAAACACGCCGGGGTGCTGCGCCGCGAGCTGGAATGGCTTAAGCGCGGCCCCAAGGCCCGCAGCACCAAACAAAAAGCCCGCATCGATCGCATCGGCGACATGCAAAACCGCGAGTTTAAAGAATCCCTCGGCAAGGTGGATATTTCCACTGTTGGTCGCCGCATCGGCAAAAAGGTGATCGAGCTGGAGAATGTCTCCAAAAGCTACGAAGATCGCCTCTTATTCAAGGACTTCACCTACGCTTTTGCCCCCGACGATCGCATTGGTATCATCGGTCCCAACGGTGTCGGTAAATCGACTCTAATGAACGTGATCACCGGGCGGCTAGAGCCCGACACTGGCACCGTCGATATTGGCACCACCATTCACGTCGGCTACTTCGACCAGCATTCTGAAGACCTGTTTGCCAACCCCAGCCAGCGGGTGATCGAATACCTCAAAGAAACCGCCGAACTGGTCACCACCAACGACGGCAGCGTAATCACCGCCTCTCAAATGCTGGAGCGGTTTTTGTTCACCTCAAACCAGCAATACTCCCCTCTAGAGAAGCTTTCTGGTGGCGAGCGGCGGCGGCTGTTTTTGCTGCGAGTGCTGCTCTCGGCCCCCAACCTGCTGATTCTTGACGAGCCCACCAACGACCTCGACGTGCAGACCCTCGGCGTGCTGGAGGAATACCTGGAGGAGTTCAACGGCTGCGTGATTGTAGTTTCCCACGATCGCTACTTTCTCGATCGCACCGTCAACACCATCTTTGCTTTTGAAGGCAACGGCGTACTGCGAAATTATCCCGGCAACTACTCGGTCTATTTAGACCATAAGAAAGCGGCCTCAGACACTCAGAAGGAAAGCGGAAAACAGGCCGCTGCGAGCAAGGCCCAGGCCGCTGCGTCTGCGACGATAACTAAGGTAGAACCAACCCCCGATGCCAAAGCCAAAAAGCTTTCCTACAAAGAAAAGCGAGAATATGAGCAGCTAGAAACCCAAATTCCCGCTATGGAAGCCGAGAAAGAAGCGCTAGAAAAACAGCTTTACGGCAACCCACCCAGCGACTATAGCGAGGTGACCAAGTTATCTGAGCGATTGGGCGAACTCACCGCTACCATTGATTCCTCCACAGAACGCTGGATGGAGTTAGCAGAACGGATGGAGTAGGTATTCGTAGCCAGTAAGGCCATCAATTGCAACTGGTAGGGGTGCAAAATTTTGCGCCGACGCAACATCTGTGGCTTGGCCATAGACAGGGGGAATTAAGAGCATCCACAGTCTGTAGAACTATTTCACAGATTTGGTATTGATCCTTTGAGGGCGATCGCCGTCCCCCCCTACTGATCGGGGGGCAGATAGGGATTAGCGTCCATCTCTCGCTGTACAGCGAGACCAATGTTTAGCGCCTCCTGCAAGAACTGTCGGTACTCGCTGGCCTGGTGATTGACCTGTAGAGTTTGCAGCGTCACCAGGTTGGCCTCAATAGTAGTAAATAAGTCCTGGCGTCGATCCAGCAGGGCTCGGTGGTGCCGCAAAATTTTTTCGGTCATCAGAGCTGAAGTCAGGCTGTCTCGGGTGGACTGGAGGGCAGTTAGAATCTCACTGTTCTGCAACCCTTGACCTGACCCCTGAGCCACATCCAATGCCTCCATCACTTGCAGCGCCTGAATGATGTCATTGTGGCGATCACACTCATCCAGCAGTCGCGCCAGGGTGATGAAGCTTTTAGAGCGCTGCCACTGGTAGAAGTGCCAGGCGACAGCTCCGATCGCGATCGCCCCAGCAATCCCCAGCAGCAGCGCCCCAAACTGGTCAAAGCCCTCCTGCTGACTCACCAGCACCAGCCCGAGTCCCAGACAAACCACAAACATCGTCCCCAGCACCAGGCATTCTGTAATGAAAAGGGAGAGCAGTTGCCGCCGCGATCGCCACACAGAAGGGCGAATCATTCTGCCCATAAAAACCGAGTCGATGTCTAGACCCGTGAGCTGATCGAGTTCAGATCGGGTAATGCGTAGCGCCTGCAAATCAGAGGTCATCGTCTCTGCAAAATTAGAGATTATCAGTCAAAAATATGAATTAGAAATATAGTCTTTGGTGGGGAAGCAACTATTTCCTCAGCTTGTCCAATAGCGGTCAATCAATTGCCAAACAGCAGTGCGGCAATGCTGCGAATCACCTGGGAGTAAAAGTTGCCTTCTACCTCACGAAACAGCTGAAAGGGTTGGTCGGGGGAGCCAAAAAAGGGTCTTAGGGTCCACCCCAACTGGCTGCCCACTAAGCCATAGAGCGTCAGCCAAAACAGCAGCAGCCGGTTGCGAATCTGCGGCGTATCTTCAGTAAAATCCATCACAGAGCGAATGCCCGCATAAAACAGCCTCACCCCAATGAAGCCGGTAAGACCAAAAATGGCGACATTGAGCAGCAAAAAGAAGTGATAGCTGCGAATAGAGACCAAAAAGAATAGCGTCACTGGCGCAAAGCTGAACAGCAGCACGCTAATCACCGAAACGGTGGTGAGACTGAGCACTGCATACTGTTTAAAGTCAGCCTTGGAACCAAATAAGATGTCGAAAAAATATAGCGTTGGCAGGCAAATAAGCAGCGTTAGCAGATAGAGGGCCGGCAGTTTGACCATCGACACTAGCAGTTGTTGCCAACCGCTCGACGAGCCAATAATGGCCCCATAGATAGCAAAAAACAGCGAGCTGACCACCAGCAGCGACAAAATTTTGGACTCAATCTTTTTGCCCTCGCGGACTTCTTCTAGAAAGGTGGTGCGATCGCGTAGCAGCAATATCAGGGTTGAAAAGTGATCCATAATCTTACCCAAAGCGACAGCGGTAAAGGCCTATCTGGAGCGTAACCGTCTCTTGTGGTGGAATAAGTCGGAAAAAGGCGGCACTCGTTTTTTCCGTCGCAAGCGACTGAGAGATCTAAGGGAGTATGGGCTCAGTGATGCGGCAAAGCACACCTGCTACTAATTGTTGTACCCATGGGTTGAATCAGCTCAATCAGCAGCAGGTGGCCAAGATCAATATACTCCTGAGACCCTTTTTAGCAGTCAGCGTTAATTTGGGCAATTAGGTCTGTCAATACCTGCTCGGCTCGCTCGTTGTCAACCTGACACGTGCCGGCAGCATCGTGCCCTCCTCCCCCATATTTCAGCATGAGTTCGCCAATATTAGTTTTGGAGGTGCGGTTAAAAATAGATTTGCCCGTTGCCAGCACAGTGTTTTGCTGCTTTAATCCCCACATCATATGAATCGAGATGTTGCACTGGGGAAACAGAGCATAGACCATAAAGCGATTGCCCGCATGGATCACGGTTTCTTGCCGTAGATCAAGCACGACCAAGTTATTGTGAACCGTGGCGCAGCGCAAAATTTGGGCTTTGAACTCAGGCTCTTGGGCAAAGTAGAGCTCTACCCGCTCTTTTACATCTGGCAGAGCTAAGATCTCGGCAATTGTGTGATTTTTGCAGTAGTCAATCAACTGCATCATCAGGTTGTAATTCGAAATTCGAAAATCTTTAAACCGCCCTAATCTTGTCCTCGCATCCATCAAAAAATTCAGAAGAGTCCAATCATTAGGATGCAGCACCTCTTCTTTGACATACTGTGCTGAATCAGCCTGGTCTACTGCCACCATCATTTCGTTCGAAATAGCAGGAAAACGGGTGGCCCCGCCATAGTAGTTGTAAACGACTCGCGCCGCCGAAGAAGCCTGCGGGTCGATGATATGATTGTCCCGCTGTCCCTGATTACGGAGCATTTCGCTAGAGTGGTGATCAAACGCTAAATGCACCCCTTCAACGTAGGGCAGGTTAGTAGTGATATCGTTGGAATTGACGTCAACTTTGCCATCCTGCATGTCTTTGGGATGCACAAACATGATGTCATCAATTAGATCCATATCCTTCATTAGGACGGCGCATACGAGACCATCAAAATCGCTGCGAGTGACCAACCGATGCCGAGTTTTGGTAGCTATCATAGGGGCTCCTTGCAATCCAAAATGCTGAAAAAAGGGGTTGTTCCAGCCCAGTTTTCCCAAACTCAGCTAATCGCTACCAAGTCTTGATAGTTGGTTAAATTTGACTCTGCTAGTGCAAACCATCAAATCCTCTATTGAGCCAAAGACGTTTCTGGGAAACGCAAAAACACCGCAGGCTGGGCTTAACCTACGGTGTTTTGAGAGGATGCTTTGCTCTAAAGGGTAGCGATCGCGCCTACGGTCCGCGCTACAGCATCAGCCCAGAACATCACCCAAAAAAGTCATTAGGGTTTGCCATGAGCGGCGATCGGCGATGCCATCGTAGCGATCGGCGTCGCTCCAAATCGTAAAGGCGTGGTCAACCCCGCCGTAGATTTCCATATCAAAGTCCACCTCAGCTGCGTCGAGTTCGGTGGCCAGCTGGGCCACATCGGCCATGGGAGCAGCGCTATCGTCAGAGCCGTGCAGAATCAGAATGCGGCCTTGGGTTTGGCTATAGTCTTGCCCTTCAGGGGTATCAAAGCTGCCGTGGAACGACACAAAGCCATCTACATCCATGCCAGCACGGGCCATTTCGAGCACGGCGGCCCCACCAAAGCAGTAGCCAATCGCCACGACTTGGCTGCTGTCTACTCCGGCCTGGGCCTGGGCTTGGGCAAGACCAGCCATCAGACGAGCACGCAGGGTAGCGCGATCGCCGTAAAGCGTACTGGTTTGAGCCCGCGCTTCGTCGGGGTTGGCAGGCCGCACACCCTGACCAAAGAGGTCGACCGCAAAGGCCGCATAGCCCTGCTCAGCCAGCATTTGGGTGCGGCGCTTCTCGTATTCGCCTAGGCCATCGCGATCGTGAATGAGCAGCACCAGGGGCTGGGTTTCACCAAAGTTTTGGTTGAAGGCAAAATAGCCCTCAAAGGGTTTCCCGTCCAGGTTGTAGACTACCGGCTCGGCCACAATATTAGCCTTGGCCTCGGAGGATAGGCCCACTGCCACCAGCGTGGTCATTACGGCAGCTAGCATGACGAGTAAGAGTTTCCTGATCACTGCGATCTCCTTGTTTAAAGAACACGATTGGAGTCATAGGGCCAAAACTCTCTGACGAGAGGATTTTAAGGTCTAGCCTTCCTTGTATCCAGGGAAAATTTGTGCAGTGTAAGCAGGGCTCACAGCCCTACCGTCGCGAAATTAACCCCTGGGGCAAAGAATGTCTCTAACCCCTGATATCGTAAAGAAGTTTGAAGCTCTATGCAAAATTGCGCCTCTACCTATGGAATGGACTGCCGACGCTGAAGCCCGCCTCAAAGAGATTCCCTTCTTTGTGCGCCCTGCCGCCCGCAAAAAAATCGAGAAGTTTGCCCAAGAGCAGGGCATGAGTCAGATTACCGTTGAGGTCTACGAAGCGGCCAAGAAGCAGTTTGGCTAGGGGCGATCGCACAGCGACAGCCGCTGCGGTACCAAATTCCTATTTGTGCTGCTCAAAACTATCCGGTTTTAATCCACTTGTCGGCCCATTTGTGTCGGTGAATGGAAAAAATTTTCTTACCTAAAAATTAGTAATTTTCGCAGCCGCAACATACATAGAACCCTGTCAGCTTTTAACTGGGCAGGAGCCCTGCCATATTGGGCCAAAGGATTAGGCTGAAAGCTGATGTAGGGTTAAACTTCCGTACCAAACCCTTTCTTTCCTCCTAATATGGAAAGCCACATTGACGATTGCAAAAAGTAGGTTTCCTGTTGCCGCGAGAAGATTAAATAGGTCGGCAATCCGAACCGTTTTGAATTAATAAAAGCCCTATTCTCAATAGGCACTTTGGTTAAACTGTAAGAGTAGATAAGAAAGATACCGTTCATCCTGTCCACTGTCTGATGTCGCTAGCTTGACAGGACGGAAGTAGAGAAATCTTCTCGAAGGAACGTGCCAACCATTCTCTGCCTTGGGAGGCGAACCTAGTTATGAGCACTGCTCTTGTTGCCGGACTCGAAATTATTGCCGCTGTCACCTTGATGACCGTGGTGGTCTGCCCTGTACTGGTGTGGATACTGCCCGATCGCAGCCAACCCGTGGGCTAAAAACTAAGGGGTCAGGTGCCCAAGGTCGCTAGCAAAACTTGCTGGCATAACCCAATAGGCATCTGACCCCTTGACGCTCAATTCTGCAAAAAAAAGGGGTGAATCGTATGATCCACCCCACTTTTTTTCGCACTAGTCTCTAGGTACCGGCTTTTGCAGATATACCGCTAGGGCATCGGCCATTACCTGTGCCATAGGTCGCCCCTCTTTGTCGGCGGTGGATTGCAGGGTCATGAACAAATCGTGGGAAATGCTCAGCCGGTGCCGCCCCTCTTTGGTGTGCCGCGGAGTATATTGGTCGGCGTTATAGGTGGCAGAAAACTGCCGCAGGGCCTGAAAGCCGACGCGATCGCAGAAATCTCCAAAGCTTTCGCCCTTTTTGCGCCCGTCGCGGAAGAACACAAACAGCGGCTCTAGGGTGGTGTCGACATCGTTGTCGTGGAGGCGCTCCAGGTAGGGGCGAGCCAGTCGCGTCTGGTTAGGAGAACCTCCCAGCCACACCTGGTACGACTCGGGAGCGCTGCCCACCAAGCCTAGCTCGGCCATGTACGGGCGGGCGCAGCCGTTGGGGCAGCCGGTCATGCGCACGACAAAGTGTTCGTCTTCCAGGCCCAGTTTGGTGAGCAGGGCACGCAGACGACCCAGCACCGTGGGCATAATGCGCTCTGACTCAGTTACCGCTAGGCCGCACAGGGGCAGGGCAGGGCAGGCCATGGCGTAGCGCACCAGAGGGTCGATCTCGGTTTCTTTCGCTATCCCATGGCGGGTGAGAATGGCCTGAATTTCGGCTTTGTCTTCAGGCTTGACCTCGTAGAACAGTACGCTCTGGTTGGGGGTGATCAGCATCGGCAGGTGGAATCGCTGCACGATCTCCCTCAGCGCTGATTTGAGCTGAATGCCCTCGCGGCGGTCAATAATGCGGCCGTTTTCGACAGAAATGCCGACAAACCAATTGCCGTCGCCCTGCTCATGCCAGCCTAGGTAGTCATAGAAGGTCCACTTAGGCAGCTTTTTAAAGGGCTTCAGGGGCTTGCCCAGGTAGGTTTCAACCTGCTGGCGGAAGCGATCGACGCCCCAGTCGTGGATTAGGTATTTCATACGGGCGTGGCGGCGATCGTGGCGATCGCCATAGTCGCGCTGGGTGGCGACGATCGCCTTCATCAGGTCGTAGACATCGGCTTTGTCAACGTAGCCAATTTCGTCGGCCGTGCGGGCGAAGGTTTCTTCTTTGTTGTGGGTGCGGCCTAAACCGCCGCCAGCCAGCACGTTGAAGCCTTTGAGCTGCCCAGAGCGATCAGTGATCACCACCAGGGTGACGTCGTGGGTGTAGGCATCAACGGAATTGTCGCCAGGCACTGTGACCGCGCATTTGAATTTGCGGGGCATGTAGTAGGTGCCGTAGATCGGCTCTTCGCTGTTGTGCACGACGGTACCGTTGCCGTTGCGCTGGCGGGCCGCCACTACGTCGGGGTGCTCTTCGACGGAAACCGCCTTCTCACCGTCCAGCCAAATTTCGTAGTAGGCTCCGGTTTGGGGCCGCAGCAGGTCGGCGATGTTGTTGGCATATTCCTGGGCCAGCCGGTACTCGGGCCGGTTTTTGTAGGGGGCTGGGGGAGCCATGATATTGCGGTTGAGGTCGCCGCAGGCCCCTAGGGTAGAGCCCATATTGCGCACGATCGCGCCAATGGTGGCCTTGAGGTTTTGCTTCAGCACGCCGTGGAGCTGTATGCCCTGGCGGGTGGTAGCCCGCAGGGTGCCGTTGCCGTACTCATCGGACAGGCGATCGAGGGTCAGATATAGCTCCGGAGAAAGGTACCCGCCGGGGTTGCGGGTGCGCAGCATCATCTGGTAGTCCTTCTCTTGGCCCTTGGCGCGGTTGTCGCGGTTGTCTTGCTGATACGAGCCGTGGAACTTGAGAATTTGAGTGGCTTGTTCGGAGAAGTGCGTGGTGTCTTGCAGCAGCTCGCTGGCTACGGGCTCGCGCAAAAAGCGGCTGTTCTCTTTAATGCCCTCCATTTTGGAGGGGGTAGGCCCAGGGGCGGCGGAGTTGGGTTTGATAGGAGTCTGAACCATAGCGGCAGGCAATAACCGTTAAAACAGAAAAATCCAGGCAATGGCACCGCAGAGCGGCCTATTCCCGGAAAGCTCGGACAGTGACAAAAGCGAAAATTCACCGGTAATCCGGTCGGGATTTCGGTGAATGCTTCATTATCCTACCATCGGATCCAAAGATTCGGGCGATTTACCCACGGAAGTTCACAGTTTCCTTTAGAACTCCTGTCCGCTTTTGAAGCGTTTGAGCTGAAAGGTTTAGGGAGGGGTGGACAAACGCGATCGCCACCGCCGTCCAAGGGAGCCAATCCGTTTAGGATCAAACTAAATCCCCCAGGAGCAACACCATGCCCGATGTCATTATGTACCAGGAAGAGATGTTCGTCGTGCTCATGCCCGGCGCCGCCGAAGAATTTCTTTCCCCAGAGGAACTGCTAGAGCGGTTGACGGAGTTGCTGAGCGATCGCCAGCACGATTTACCCCGCGACCTTCAGCGCTTCACTACCGTTGCCGAGCAGGCTCTACACCTGCGTGATACAGCCTGTGAGCTAGAGCTCAGCCCCGGTGAAGCCATGCAGTGGTATGTCGTGCGTCTAGAGAAATAGAGTTTGTCAACCAGAAAACTCAGCTCAACGGTGGCAGGTATAGGGGCAAACGGCATTTGCCCAGATGGATTTAAGCGCAAGCAAACAGGATTTGGCAAGACAATCTGCTGCGGAACAAAGGGGAACGTGGTGTTAGCCAAGCTCCCCTCTGCGCCACTACTGGCCTGATACTGCCCTAACAGACAGCATCAGGAATCGGCTATCACTAGCTAAACAGCGATTTTGCCACCGTCGTTGCGGGTAATCACCACCGTCGCTGAGCGAGGGCGAGCGGTGCCGCCATCGGGCCAGTGGCTCGTAAACTGCGCCGGGTCAGTGACCGACTCGCTGCTCTCACCCGGATGCTGGATGTTGACGAAGATCACCTTGCCATCGGGTGACTCGGTAATGCCGGTGACTTCACAGTCGCGCGGCCCTACCAAAAATCGACTCAGCACCGTGGGGCTAGCCGCTTGACCCACGTAGGTCTTGACCTGCTGGTCGGCATTGGCGTTGCTAGGCACCGCTTTGTTGGTCACCATCTTAGACTCACCGTCGCCCACAGCCCCCGGCAGGGCGGCCAGCATCATGCAGTTGGTGGCATCGGTGTAGTAGCCGTCATCGGTTTGCACCCACAGCAGACCGGGTGTCGCCTGGCTAAACCAAATGCCGTCCGGGCTAGAGAAATCGTTCTCGGCGGTCAGGCCCGACAAATTGATATTCTCTCCTGCGTCGGCTTGGGCACCAAAGAGGTAGACATCCCAGTTAAAGGCCATGGCGGCGGGGGTGTCGTCCGACTCGCGCCAGCGAATGATGTGGCCGTTAACGTTGCCCTGGCTGATAGTGGTTTCTTTTTCTTCGGCATAGTACCGGGGGTTGGCGGCATCTAGGGGAGTTTTGACACCCCGACCGTTGCTGCTCGACACGTTGTTGGTCAGGGTAATGTATACCTCGCCAGTGGCCGGGTTGACCCCGCCCCACTCGGGCCGATCCATTTTCGTTGCTCCGGCGGCATCGGCGGCGATGCGGGCGTTGATTACCACATCGGCCTGGTCGGCAAAGTCGTAGCTGGCGTAGTTGGCGATGTTGGGGTTATCCAGGGTGAGGGGCAGCCATTCGCCAGTGCCGTCATCGTTGAACTTCGCCGCGTACAGTGTGCCCTCGTCAAGATACTTGTCGCCCGCAACGGCACCTCGATTGGCGTCCCGTGGCTCCCAGGCGGCGGCGGTGACAAACTTGTAAATGTACTCGTTGCGGGCATCGTCGCCCATGTAAAACACCAGCGGTTGGCCAGCTACCGGCGTAGCTGACCAGCAGCCCTCGTGGGCAAACCGACCCAGGGCGGTGCGCTTTTTGGTGGTGGCGTTGGGGTTAAAGGGGTCAATTTCGACTACCCAACCGAAAGTGTTGGCGACGTTGCGAAAATCTTGCTCGGCTCGGCTAGCGGTTTTGCTAACATCCCAACGCTTGTAGAGGTCGGTGTTGCCAGTGGCGTCGGCACGCGACCAGTTGTAGCGACCCGAGGTGGCCCCACCAATGCCGTAGCGCTTGAAGGCGGCCACTTCCTTAGCGGTGCGGACAGCATCGTCTTCGCGGCGGTTGAAGTAGCCGGCCCAGTTTTCTTCGCCGCTGAGGAAGGTACCCCAGGGGGTGTAGCCGTGGCCGCAGTTGTTGAGGGTACCACGGGTTTGCTGACCGCTGGGCGAAAAGGCCGTGGCCATCATGGGGCTGCGGCGAGCGGGGCCAGCGAGCTCAAACGTAGTGGTGGCAGTAATGCGGCGGTTGAAACGGGAGTCGCGGTTGAGATCGTAGGTAGACCCCTGCTTGGCGATTTCGACGATGGTGACCCCATGAGCAGCAACTTCTTTGTCAATTTCAATAGCGGGGCGGGCCTCAGTGCTCTCAGGGCCGTAGTTGGTAGGGCCGCTGGGGTGCACAAAACCCAGATCTTCGCAGACTTCATTGTTGATACAGAGCAGGGCGCGATCGCTGCTGTTTGGATCCCAGCCATTGCCGGCGCGGTTCATGCCGAAGTACTGCATGGCATCGTGGTGATCACCCGCCCGCACCTCAAAGTCGTTGTCGGTGCCGTCGTTTTTGTAGGGAGTGACGTTGCTCTTAATCGGGTCGCCCGTGGCCAAGAGTACGCGAGCGGTGTAGCCTTCAGGCACAACCAAAGTGTCGGTGGTGCTTTTGGCTACGGGGCTAAAGTTGAAGCGCAAATTAGTAGCGGCTTTGGCAGCTTTTTGAGTCTGCTTAGTGGAGTCGGCTGCAAAGGCCAAACCCGTCCCCAGCATGGCGGCCGCGGCTAAGGATGAGCTGCCCTTGAGAAATCCCCGGCGGCCTAGGCGGGCGCGGTCTAAAACCTGGTTGAAGGAGTCGTTGTTTGAGGGGTTGTGGTTTTCATCCTCAAAGTTGACCACTTTCTTAAGAATGGTGCGGATATCTTGCTTCTTTGCCATGGTCAGGGCTCCCAATCGGCTTTTTTGAGTAACGAGAAAATGTTATGTGGCCCTGGTAACGACGAGTTTAACGAGTGTTTAGCAATTATTTAAGAAATAGTGAAAGAAGAGTAATCAATTGGCTAGATGACACCTTAAAAAAGGTTTAAGAAAAGACTAAGAAAGTCCAAGTTTTTTGATTGTTGTTGCCATCCACAGAAAGCACATCGCCAGGGAAAACGGCAGCTTGCCCCTACAAGAGACGTTGTAGTTTTATTCATACCTGTATCTAGCAATGCCTTTAACTAACCAGTGAGCCATGGCATATATGAAGCTTAATAAGCCACAAGCCCCCGCCCAGTGCCGCACCTCCGCTATTGAGCATAAAATTAGAGCATCTGACCTGTGATAGTTTGCGGAGCCCCAAGCCGATGACCGACTCAGCCCTGCTGCCAGTGCCCGATTTCTATAACCCCAGCCGGGTCGGTGAGGTGTGGTCGGTGCCCTATCAGCAGCGCGCCGCTGAGGCCAAAGCCTGGGCCAAAGCCCATCACATTGCCCCCGCTGCCGAGGATGATCGTCGCCTCTGCCTGCTGCTGATCGATGTACAAAACACCTTCTGCATTCCGGGCTTTGAGCTGTTTGTGGGCGGGCGATCGGGCCAGGGAGCTGTGGACGATAACCGCCGCCTGGGCGAGTTTATTTACCGCAATCTAGGGCAGATCACCACGATCACCGCTACCCTCGATACCCATCAGGCGATGCAGGTGTTTCATCCCCTATTTTGGGTCGACGCTGAGGGTGAAAATCCGCCGCCGATGACTATGATTCACTACGACGATGTGGTGCAGGGCAAGTGGCGGGTCAACCCGGCGATCGCCGCCAATCTCACCGCCTCCCGCGACCTGCAAGAGTATGCTCTACACTACACCAAAACCCTGGATGACCGGGGTAAGTATCCCCTCACCGTTTGGCCCTACCACTCGATGCTGGGGGGCATTGGTCATGCACTGGTGCCGGCGATCGAAGAGGCCTGTTTTTTCCACACCATTGCCCGCCAGAGTCAGACCCGCTTTGAGCTGAAGGGCAGCAATCCCCTCACGGAGAATTATTCGGTGCTCAGTCCTGAGGTGATGGAGGATAGTCAGGGACAGGCGATCGCTCAAAAAAATGCCCCCCTTATTCAAACCCTGCTGGAGTTTGATGGGGTAATTGTCGCTGGCCAGGCCAAAAGTCACTGCGTCGCCTGGACGGTGGCTGACCTATTGAGCGACATTGAGGCCACTGACCCTGCCCTGGCCCAAAAAGTTTACCTGCTTGACGACTGTGCCTCTGCGGTGGTTGTCCCCGGCGTGGTCGATTTTACTGATCAAGCCGAAGACACCTATCAGCGCTTTGCCGAGGCTGGTATGCATCGGGTGCAGTCAACCACGGCGATCGCAGACTGGCCCTAGCCTGCGATCGAGCAATGCCGTTGAGTTATGGCATGAGTGAATTTGGATAGTGGCGATTGCTAATTTGGCCTGCTGCTCAGCGACTGCACAGCCGCTACAGTTCAGCTAAATAGGTTAACAACGGCAAAATAAATGCAGCAAAAATGCCACCGATTACCACCCACTCAACAACCTTCAACGGAGCGTTTGTTCTTTTCATAGATACAAGTCTTTAAAAATTATTAATTTATATTTAACGCCCAAATCGCTCGTGGAATTTTTCTCGAAGATATCCTATCCATAGGTACGGCGATTCTTCAGGACGGTACTTGGTTTGAACCATTGAAAGCAGCAAGGGCACTCCGCCGACCTTGAGGCCCATAGCAATATGGCCCAACAAAGTTATTAGCAGCACTAGCCACGCCGTCAGATGTAGCCTGTACCAAACGTGGTGCAGTTCGCCAGCGGGCAACCAGGCCTCTTGCATCATTCTGCCGGTCACTACGGATAAGGTAGCGGCTAGGAGCATGGCGGTGTTTAAGAGTCGCTGAAGATTGACCCACCAGCCGGGTTTACCCACTTGATGGGTAAGTCGAGACCAAAAGTCAGGAAACAACAATCGCCGATATCCCCAATGAAAGCTATAGATGGCCAGAGCGGGAAATATCAGCAAAAAGAAGAGACCAAACGTACCATGAATGCCTTGAATATCTGGCAGTAAGGGCAAAGGAATAGAGCCAAATCGACCATCATAGGTGTTGTAAACCAGAAAGCCGGTAATCAAGGCACTAATTGCTAGCAAGCCAGCGATGCCGTGTAAAAGCCTTAAAACCAAAGGCTGATAAGGAATTAATTTAGACATTTCACTCGCCAACCGAGGTAATTTTATTCATTAGAGAAATATGATAGGTCAGAAAATACTTCCATGGCAAACAACAGAAGATGAACAAAAAGTGAAATAGAGTCACCTCAAAAATGATTAAATTATGAAATAAGAGTTTATTTCTTATAGTTCTGATCAGTATTTTTAATTAGGCTCAAATCCCCTGTTCGTGATATGGTTTAAGTCATGAAGGGGAGTAGCTTTGGGTTTTAACCCAATCGTCTGAATCAACATACTGGCGATGAGCCTGGTTCAGATGGTGAATTAGCACTGTGAAGTAAAACTGTGCGTTCGCAAGCGAGACCTTCACTGAGTCCACAACTGACGTGGGCTTGGTGGAGTTCTTGTGAGCATCCATCATGCCCGCTCAGGCTTAATAATCCTGGAGACGAGCATGCATCCACTGACCGGATTTACCGCTGGCTTACTGTTCATCACCCTATCTGAGTTAGGGGATAAAACCTTTTTTATCGGCATGATTTTAGCCACCCGGCATCCTCGTCGCTGGGTGTTCGTGGGGGTTACAGCCGCGCTATTTGTCATGACGGTTTTGTCGGTAGCAATCGGTCAGGCCGTCACTATTTTTCCTGAGCACTACGTTCAGGGGTTAACTGTAACCCTGTTTCTAGGATTTGGCCTCAAGCTGCTGTACGACGCTAGTCGTATGGTCGGAGGCGGTAGCCTGGCCGATGAGCAGGCCGAGGCCCTAGAGGCCGTCGAAGAAAGTGAGGCTGAGGTCAAAAAATGGTCGATCAAAGCCGTGCTGATTCAATCCTTTAGCCTGACCTTTGTGGCGGAGTGGGGCGATCGCACTCAGTTTGCCACCATTGCCCTGGCTGCAGCTAACCATCCGGTGGGCGTGGTGCTGGGGTCAACCCTGGGACATGCGGTGTGTGCTGCGATCGCCGTTGCCTGCGGCAAACTCGTTGCTGGCCGCATTTCAGAGCGCTGGCTGACAACCGTTGGCGGGCTGTTATTTGTCATCTTTGGCCTAGTTGCCGCCGCGGAAATGGTTTAGGGCAAGCTAGCGGTGAGGCCAACTTGCCCAGCAGGCTAGCGAACGCCTGTGCCGTAGGCAATCACCTCAATGGCAATAACGCCTTGGCCGTTGTTGCTGCTCAGCTCAGCGGTTTGAATGCGGATGTTGACAACCTGGTCTGCGCCCCAGCTCAGGGCTGACTCTTCCATCCGCAATATGGCTTCGCGGCGGCCCCGTTCAAGCAGGCTTTCGTAAACCGTGATGCGTCCGCCAAAGAAACTAAATACCCCCGCGATGAACGTCTTAAAAAAGTCGGATGATATGACTACGCTGCCGGTGAATAGTTGTGCCTGATGGGCTTTAGGCAGAGACACTTTAGCCCCAGCAGTGCTGAGCATCAGCCCTTGAATAGCCTGTTCTCGCTGCTGTAACTGACGAAAGTGCTGCTTTTCAGTTCGGGTACCAAAAAAGTAGCCGATCCCTAGCAATACCGCAAAAACAATTAGCTCCTCCATAGCTATTCAACCCGCACGGCGGTGCCGTAGGCAAACAGTTCTGCTGCGCCCTAGGTTAGCGATGCAGTGGCAAAGCGGACGTTGACAATGGCGTTTGCGCCCCGCTTTTGGGCCTCTTGCACCATGTGGCTGGTGGCCTCTTCGCGGGCTTCTTGCAGCAGTTCGGTGTAGCCCTTGAGCTCGCCGCCTACGATATTTTTGAGTCCAGCAGCAATGTCTCGGCCGATGTGTTTGGCTCGCACGGAGCTACCCTGTACCAAGCCCATATGCTGCGTAATGGTTTTGCCAGGAACGGTTTCGATGTTGGTGAGAATAATGTTAGGTGCAGAAGATCGAGGTTGAACGGTCATCTCGCGGGCTGTGGCTCTATAAAACAACGACAACCCTAGCCTTTGCGATCAGCGGCGTCGATGTTTCCTAACGGTTTGCCCACTATTGCTTGCAAACCGTTACACATAGCCTTGATGAAAAGCCATGGTGCAAGCTATTAGCGAATCCAAAATTACAACACTGAAACCCGTGCTTAGCGCTTCTGAAAATTCAGATTGCTATTAGGAAAACAAAAAAATATGTACTTGAAGAGAAAAATCTGCCATTCCCATGATGAGGAGATCGCTATACTATCGGAGGCGACTTTAAATTGAGAACAGGTTTATAAGAATCAAAAGCTGCGCTTTCAGCACGATTTAATAGCCATTCGGGTACTTCGACCCAGTGAATATAAATATCGTTGCCATAATTGGCTACAAGTTGAGCAAGCTTATGATGGCCTCCATTCCAACGCTGGTAAAGGTTTTTAGACTGGCCAACATACAAAACAGTACCATCCTGATGAAGAACCAGGTAGATGCCACTTGTTTTAGGCAGCAGTGATAGCTGGCTAAGAGAGATTATGACTACAACTCCTCAATATAAATATCTGCTATTTGAGCTTCTAGCTGAATCCGCTTCCAATCAATCTCTATCTCATCTTTCGTCAATCCAGCTATAGCACCAACCGTGAGTAGGGATCCTTTAAGCATTTTTTCGGACTCTTCTAACTCAGTCAGACTTATGTCGAGCGTTTGTTTCAGAGCACGGACTTGCTCTAAAATTGTTACCCAATGAGCTTTGTATCGTAGGTCGCGTCCTTCTGTTAGTTCAGGATGCCCTTTTCTGAGTTCTTGAGTTGTTCCTGTCTTAGTCAGCTTGTAAACTTCTTGCTTAACCTCAAGCATTTTCATACTGCCCCCTTACAACTTGGTGTAGTGGACAACAGTTTTAACTAACTTTAAAATTTCAGACTTCTCGATATTAAATAGATCAGATCCCAACTCAATTGCCTTATTAGATGACTTTGTACTATAAATAAGCTTAACTTTTTCTTGAATTTCCTTTGAGGCATTTTCTTGCTTCAGTACAGCCTTCACTAATTCCCGCTGTACCCGGTAAGTATCATTCCAAGTTTGTAGAGAGCGCTGACTATTTTCTAAATGTCCAATCTGCTTGATCTTTTCAGACCACGAATCTAATAACTGCGACAGAGCCGATGCTGTACTGACTCCAGCCTTCTCAAACAGAGACTTAAGTACTTGCCCTTTCTTTTGGCTGTCCTGAATAACTTTGACGTGCTCATCACGATATTTTTGCAGAATATTTTCTGCCGCTGCTACCGCAACCTGCTTTTCTTGCCTGCCAGTGATCTGACCTTGCTGCT
Organism: Nodosilinea sp. FACHB-141; assembly: GCF_014696135.1. Classification (NCBI taxonomy): domain Bacteria; kingdom Bacillati; phylum Cyanobacteriota; class Cyanophyceae; order Nodosilineales; family Nodosilineaceae; genus Nodosilinea; species Nodosilinea sp. FACHB-141. Next base: position 50,458 of record NZ_JACJPP010000020.1, read on the forward strand.
CTGAACGAATTTGATCTAACACCTGATCATAGTTCGTCATTCGATGGCGGTAGTGATTGAATAGCTGCCGACCATCCGCTAAATCGTATGGTATTTGGGATCCATTCCCATCCTGAACATCGTAGAGCTGTTCAGGATTCGTTAATTTCACGCGCTTGCGGAGACCAGCTTTATACTCATCGTTCTCAGTACCCAAGGCTCATTCCTCAACTCGAAACAGTCATAGGCTTCTCTTTGTACTCTACCCATGAATCTTTTAGGATCAATATTCTTCGGTGGATCTTGATACAATCACCAAAAATTGAACATCGATATCTTGTGAGCTAGTCAAATCAGCAAAATGAAGCACCACACATAGCATTCAGCAGGTAGCTGGTTACTAAAGCATTGTTAGGTGGCCTGTTCGGGAATGAGTTAGTTGGCAATACCCAACGGCCTACAAGAGTTATATAAAAAGGGGATGCCCAGTGGACATCCCCTTTTTATGAACTACGCAAACTTCAACGTGATTTACACAATTGATGCCATGCTCACATCGTTGGTGGCAAGCAGCTGTTGCAGCTCTTCAGAATCCACAGTTTCCTTATCCACCAGCATTGTGGCCAGTTGGTCGAGCACGTGGCGGTTGTTGGTCAGCACCTGCTTGGCACGGGTGTAGGCCTGGTCAACCAAACCCCGCACTTCGGAGTCGATGGTGGCGGCGGTCTCCTCAGAGAAATCGCGCTCGGCGGCGATGTCGCGACCCAGGAACATGTTTCCCTGTTGGCGACCGAGGGCGACGGGGCCGAGCTTGTCGCTCATGCCGAAGCGGGTCACCATCTGACGGGCAACGCGGGCGACCTGCTGGAGGTCGTTGGAGGCACCGGTGGTGACTTCCTCTTCACCGAAGATGATCTCTTCAGCGATGCGGCCACCGAGGGCTACGGCCATCTGGTTTTGCAGGTAAGAGCGGGAGTAAAGTCCTGACTCTAGGCGATCTTCGCTGGGGGTAAACCAGGTTAGACCACCGGCGCGGCCGCGAGGGATGATGCTGATTTTCTGCACGGGGTCGTAGTCGGGCATGAGGGCACCAACTAGGGCGTGACCGGCTTCGTGGTAGGCGACTAGCTCTTTGCGCTTTTCGCTCATGACGCGGTCTTTCTTCTCAGGGCCAGCGAGGACGCGATCGATCGCATCGTTAACCTCATCCATGGAGATTTCGGTCAAGTTGCGGCGGGCGGCGAGAATAGCGGCCTCGTTCAGCAGGTTCGACAGGTCGGCCCCGGTAAAGCCAGGGGTACGACGAGCGATCTTTTGCAGATCGACATCTTTAGAGAAGGTCTTGCCGCGGGCGTGGACGTTGAGAATTTCGAGGCGACCGGCGTAGTCGGGGCGATCGACCACCACCTGGCGGTCAAAACGACCGGGGCGCAGCAGGGCCGCATCGAGCACGTCGGGGCGGTTGGTAGCGGCAATAATGATAATGCCGGTGTTGCCCTCGAAACCATCCATCTCGGTGAGCAGCTGGTTGAGGGTTTGCTCACGCTCGTCGTTGCCGCCGCCGAGACCTGCGCCCCGCTGACGACCAACGGCGTCAATCTCATCGATAAACACGATACAGGGAGCGTTGGCCTTGGCCTGCTCGAACAGGTCGCGGACGCGGGAGGCACCCACACCGACAAACATTTCGACGAACTCAGAACCGGAGATGGAGAAGAAGGGCACGCCCGCTTCACCGGCTACGGCTTTGGCCAGCAGGGTTTTACCGGTACCGGGAGGGCCAACTAGCAGCACGCCCTTGGGAATCTTGGCACCGACGGCGGTGAAGCGATCGGCATTCTTGAGGAAGTCAACGACTTCGGTCAGCTCTAGCTTGGCCTGCTCAATGCCAGCTACATCGCCAAAGGTGACTTGAGTCTGAGGCTCCATCTGCACGCGGGCTTTGGACTTACCAAAGTTCATAGCCTGGTTGCCAGGGCCACTCTGGGCGCGGCGCAGCACAAAGAACAGCACCCCCAGCAGCAAAATGGGAATCAGCAGGGTGCTAAAGGCGCGAACCCAGACGCTGTCGTCGCTCTGGGGCATGACAACGATGTCAACGTTGTTGGTTTCCAGGGTGCTAATTAGCTCCTGGTCGTTGGGCAGGTTAACGATGATCTGACCGTTACCCTCGGGGTCTGTGAAGCGAGCGCGGGTGCGATCGGCGCTGATGTTGACGCGCTCGATCTGGTTATTTTGCACCGCGTCTAAAAACTGGCTATAGCGCCAGGTCTGGGTTTCAGGGCCAGAGCCATCAAAAATTGCGGTCGCCAGGGCAATGACTACAACGACCAGCAGGGCATATAGACCTGCATTTCTCCACCGTTTGTTCACCGGGCTATTGCCTCCACTTACTTCTTGGGATGAACTGTTGCTTAGAAACCGTTTCTAATGAAACCAATTTGGGGCTAATGCTTAAATAAGCCGCAAGATTAGAGAGATATTAACTTATGTTAACGTCATCTGTGAGAATGGGCTAATCGATAATTGGGATAGGGGTTAATTTTCGCTAAATGCAGCCCGCAAAGCCGCTAGGGCCGGGTGCTGTGGGTTAACCTCCAGTTTACTGCGATCGCCCAAAACTGTGTGAATAGGTACTACCTGCACCCCTGAGTTGCTATGGGCCAACACCTCAAAGCGTTGAATCACCCCCGGCGGCCAGGGGGATTGATTGACCTGTTCCCCTTGCTGCCGTAAATGTTCCATCAAATGGGAACGAACTATCCCCGGTAATAGGCCGGCTGCCAAGCTGGGGGTATGCCACTGACCGTTGGCCCAGCCCCAAAGGTTGCCGGTGCTGGTTTCTAGCCATTGGCCTAGGGCATTCACTAGGATGGCCTCGCGTGCACCGTGCCGCTGGGCAGCCTGTAGGGCCAGCCAGGCCCCAAGGTAGTTGCCGGTTTTGTAGGCGGGCTGCGATCGCCCAAACATCTCCCCCCGCGCCACCCAGGCGGCAATGCCCTGGGTCTGCATCGTCTCTAGGTCTGAGGGCAGACTGCGCCCGGTCACCAGCTCGCGACCGTCGGGGAGGCAGGTGATCCGCAAAACGGGATGGTCTTCTAACAATGCCTCAGCCCCCTGCCGCACCCTACCCCAATCGGGGCTGGGCCAGCCAAAATTGGTCAGGCCATGAACTAGACGCTGCTGGTGAGCCACCCAGTGGGTGAGGGGATGGTCAAGGCTCTGGTCATAAATTCGCAGGGTGGTGAACACCGTGGCCCCGTAGATGAGAGCGGGGTCGTTGACGGCGAGGGCAATATCGCTCCCCTGGCAGAGCTGCCCGTCGAACCAGTAGGCCATTCGCCGCTACAGCCCCTGCTGAATATATTGCAGAATGCCGCGAGCGATCGCCTGAGCCATGGATTCGCGCCAGGCGGGGTCAGCTAGGCGGGGGGCATCTTGAGCGCCGGTAACAAAGCCAATTTCAAGTAGGGTGGCGGGCATGGTGCTTTGGCGCAGCACGGCAAAACGGGCCTGTTTGACGCCGCGATCGCGCATGCCTGTTGCCGCTAGCATGCTGGCCTGGAGAGTAGCCGCCAGCCTGCGCCCGGTTTCGGAGGAATAGTACGACTCAATACCGTTGACATCGGGGCGGCTGAGGCTAATGGCGTTGGCGTGAATGCTGACAAATAGATTCGCCTGGGCGCGGTTGGCGATGTCGGCTCGGGTCTGCAAATCGACAGCAACGTCCTCACGTCGAGTCATCACCACGACAACGCCCTGGCTTTCGAGCAGCTCAGCCACCCGCAGGGAAATGGGAAAAATCACCTGCTTTTCTTGCAGACCGCCAATGCCCACTGCTCCGGGGTCACGCCCGCCGTGGCCGGGGTCAATGGCTACAACCACTCGGCCACTCGGCACTGAGGGCAGTGGCTCTGCAGAGCGCGTAGGCGGCGGTGTGGGATTGGGCGGTGGGGAACTGGGCGGCGTTTGGGCCTGGGGTGGAGGCGTTTGGGCTTGTGGTGTCTGGGCTTGGGGCGTTTGGGCCTGAGGTAGCCTGGCTGGAACCGCTGCTAGGGGAGCCGGTTCGTCGGCAATACTGCTGATGGGCACGCCGCTGGGGGGCAGCACAATCACGCCGCTGTTGTTGCGCAAGGCGCGCCAGTCGGGGCTGGTGGGGGCGAGCCGTAGGGTGATTCGGGTAGATGGGGGACTGGTGGGCTGCTGGGCAATGTCCCAGGCAATGATGCTGTAGCGGTAATTGGGCAAGTCATCGGGGCGCAGGTTGCCCGCTACGGCAGTGTTAGGTAAATCAATGATGGCAAAGCGGTTGTCGGCATCGTCGCTGGTAATTTGCACCGTGGGGGTGGGCGCCGTGCCGCTGAGCCGAACCAGGAAGCCGTCGCCGGTGGTGACCACGCCACTGAGAATGGAGCCAGCGCCAGTGCCGGTGTTGCCCTGCACTCGATTGGCCGTGGCAGTGGGAGGTGGTAAAGCCCCCGAGGCTGGCGCCGCGCCCTGGTTGAGGGTGGGCAGCTGCACCGCCCACTGGTTGGGGCGAACCCCTTGAACCCGCACATCCTGAGGGTTCAGGCTGTAGCCGGACGCAAGCTCGATGACTAGGCGGGTGGTTTGGCGATCGAACTGGCCCGCTCGCACTTCTCGCACGGCACCGCCTACGGACTGGTTGGCATTGGTGCTGCCCATCTGGGTGTTGGGCAGGTCAACCACGATGCGGGTGGGGTTAACCAGCAGTTGAGCCCGAGGCTGCACTTGGCCGTCGGTGGTGAACACTAGCTGATTGGTTTCAGCATCAAACCACCAATATTGCAGGGTTGCAGCCCTAACGGGGGCAGCCACAACTAGGGCACCCAGAGTTGCTAACGCTCCTGAGGTGAGCCCTAAGGTGAGCCATCTTGACTCCATAAGCACGACCAAAACACGACCAAGACCTAAGCCACCCGACAGTATAACGATGAGAACCGAAGTGGCATCCGTAGGCCATAGGTTCTAGCGAAAAATTTGAAAGGGGATGTTAGTATGAGCGTACCAAATTGACTCTGCCATGCTCGACCTGATGAAGCTGGCCCGGCAGATGCAGGGCATTAGCCAGCACCTTAGCCAGGAGGCTGCTGCCGCCCAAGAGCGCATAACGGCAGCCCGCCAGCTGTTGGCGATCGCCGCCACCCATCAGCCCGATTTGGTTGCCAAGGCCGAAATTTGGGGCGATCGCGCTCCCTTCACCGCCGCACAGCCCACTGAAGCCCTCACCGTTCGCAGCGTCATCGCTGCCGCCCCCGAGGCCCACACCGTCATCGCTACCGACGGGTCGCAAATTTCCCCCAGCCACCACGAGATTGCCTACTGCTATTTAATTAATGTGGGCCGCGTCGTGCTCCATTACGGCCAGAGCCGATTTCCAATGCTCGATAGCCTGCCAGAGGTGGTGTATCGCGCCGAAGATCTCTACCTGTCGCGTCAGTGGGGCATCAGCACCGAAGAATGGATGGGCCATCGCCGCACCGTGGCCGAGGCCGTGGTGCTGGCCGAAGTGGGGGAAGCCGTTCACAATAGCCTAGTTGAAGCCAACTCCAGAGCAGACAGGGTGCCTGTGCTGGCTTTAGTCGATGGGTCGCTGATCTACTGGTTTTTGGAGGCGCTGCCGGGAGAGGCGCGCGATCGCATTCTCCTTCCCATCCTTGACTCGTGGGAGCGGCTGCGGCGGCAAAACATACCGTTGGTGGGCTATCTCAGCGCCAGCCGCAGCGGCGAAGCGATGAACTTTTTGCGGTTTGCGGCTTGCCCGTTTTTGCAGCCCGATTGCCAAACTCATTGCAGTAGCGACGAGGGCAACCAGGCCGACCGAGCCCCCTGCGGTCGGTTTTTGCCGCTGCGGGATGCGACATTCTGGGCGACAGAACTAGCCCCTGGGGAACGCAGCCCCTTCTGGCGCAGCACCGCCAGCATTTTGGATCTGTACGGCGACCATCGGGTGTACTTTTGCTATCTCAATGTCGGCCCTGAAGTGGCGCGGGTGGAAGTGCCCCAGTGGGTGATGGCAGACGAAGCGCTGTGTGAAATGGCGCTCAGAATGGTGCTCACCCAGGTGCAAAAAGGGTATGGGTATCCGGTGACGCTAGCGGAAGCGCACAATCAGGCGGTGGTTAAGGGGGGCGATCGCAGCCGTTTTTTTGCCTTACTTGAGCAAGAAATGATTCGTGCCGGGCTCAAGAATGTTGGCACCTCCTACAAAGAAGCCCGCAAGCGCGGCAGCATTGCCTGAGCCTGACTATTCTAAAAACCTTCAAAAACCCATAACAAACCGATCGGTAAACCAAGCGGTCAAAACCTATGTTAAGCAGTATTTCGGAATAGGATGCTGTCAGGGTGTAGTCGACGGTGAATTTGCAGGCTGGGGTCAGTCTGCGTCTGCGTTTGCCGTCGCCAACGACCGATAGAGCTCTATGCCGATGCGTACCCTTGCCATGCCCCCCCAGTCCCCCGACTCTCTTTCTCAGGGCGATCCGGATGGCGATCCCTCTGCCTTTGAACTGGTGGATATGGCCGCTGCCCTTGACCAGGGCACGGCCGCTGTGCCGCCGCGCCGGGCCACCAAATGGGTTTGCACGCGAGTGCTGACGGGCCACAGCAGCTGGGTGCGATCGGTAGCCGTGAGCTCCGACGGCAACTTTATCGTCAGCGGCGGCGGTGACAAAACCGTGCGGGTGTGGAACCTGGCTACGGGTCACACCATGCGGGTGATCGACAACCATCGAGCCTGGGTACGGGCCGTCGCCGTGAGCCCCGATCGCACCTGCTTTGCCAGCGTCAGCAACGACAACACCATTCGCCTATGGGATTTCACTACCGGAGAAGCCTGGGGCGAGATGGAGGGGCACACCAACTGGGTGCGGGCCGTCGCCTTTAGCCCCAACGGCAAGTACCTATTTAGCGGCGGCCAAGACCACAAAATTTGCGTTTGGCGGCTGCGCGATCGCACCCTTGTGCACCAATTCAATGGCCATACCCACTGGGTACGCTCCATCGCCGTTAGCCACGATGGCACTACGGTGATTAGCGGCAGCCAAGACCAAACCATTCGCCTCTACCGCATTCAGGGTAAGGGACACAACCACGTGCTCACGGGTCATACCGGCGAGGTGCTGGCGGTGGCAGCCAGTCCCAACAACTGGCTGCTGGCCAGCGCCAGCGCTGACTGCACCGTGCGTTTTTGGAAACTCAACAGCGGCCGCCAGACTACCTGCTTCAAGGCCCACCCGGCCCCGGTCAACAGCCTCGCCTTTAACCCTGATGGCAAGCTGCTGGCCACCGCCAGCAACGACAGCACCATTCGCCTGTGGAACATGGAGCAGGGCCGCCTAACGACCATTTTGCATGGCCACGAGGGCTGGGTTTGGGGAGTAGATTTTGCCCCCAACGGCAAAACCTTGGTCAGCGCCGGATGGGATGGCACCGTTCGTATTTGGCAAGAAGAGTGATGGTTTGGAGCGTTCTTAGTTTTGAGTTTTGAATGCGGTGCTTAACTCAACACTCAAAACTCTAAAGGCCTACCGTCGCTCGCACATACTCTCGGCGCATGGATGCGATCGCATCGATCGAGATTCCTTTGGGGCATACCGCCTGGCATTCGCCGTGGTTAGAGCAGTCGCCAAAGCCTTCGGCGGCCATCTGGTTGCTCATGGCTAGCACCCGCTGGTGACGTTCAGGATGGCCTTGGGGAAGCAAGGCCAGGTGAGCTACTTTGGCAGCGGTGAATAGGGAGGCTGAGGCGTTGGGACAGGCCGCGATACAGGCCCCGCAGCTGATGCAGGCGGCGTAGTCAAAGGCAGCATCGGCGTTGGCCTTAGGTACGGGGATAGCGTTGGCCTCTGGAGCTGAGCCGGTTTTGACGGAGATGTAGCCCCCGGCCATGATGATGCGATCGAGCGCGGCCCGTTCTACAACCAGATCCTTAATGACGGGGAAGCCCTTAGCCCGCCAGGGTTCGACAGTGATTTCGTCGCCATCTTTAAAGTGGCGTAGGTAGAGCTGGCAGGTAGCGGTCTGGGGCAGCCCACCGTGGGCTTTGCCGTTAATCATCACGCCGCAGGAACCGCAGATGCCCTCGCGGCAGTCGTGGTCAAACTCCACCGGCACCTCGCCCGCGTGAATTAGCTGCTCGTTGAGCACGTCGAGCAGCTCTAAAAACGACATATCGGGGTGGGCATCGGCCACGGTGTAGGTGCGGAACTGGCCAGGAGTGCTGGCATCGGTCTGGCGCCAAACCTTGAGGTGAAGTTGCATGGGAAGGCTGCTGCGGGGGGAATAAGGCTGCTAATTCTAGTGTAGTCCTCCCATCGGGCGGACGCCTTTCTAAAGTTCGCTTAGAAGGCTATTGCCTGCACGTTTTGGGATCTGGGGATGGATTTAATGACTTTTGTGAGGTTACTGGTCCCGAACCATTCTTCCTGGGAACTGGCCTACTGCAATGCCCCGAGTTGCCCCCGCCAGTGGTATAAATCATGCAGTTTTAACAAAGCAGCTATGGGCAAGAAGGCTGGCAATAGTTCTGGAAGTGACCGTCACGCCTACCGTGAGTTTGGCCCTACTGACCCCATGGCACGGGGCGTGCCCGATCGCGCCCCCAATCAGCAAACCGTGCGGGTGCAGGTCAGCCGCAAAGGGCGCGGCGGTAAAACCGTCACCATCATCAACGGGTTTCAGCACAGCCCCGACCAGCTTACGGCCCTGGCCAAGCAGCTCAAGGCTCAGTGTGGCACTGGCGGTACCGCCAAAGACGACACTATTGAAATTCAGGGCGACCATGCCCAAAAGCTAGTCGAACTCCTGGTGGCCAAGGGCTATCAGGCCAAACGGAGCGGAGGTTGAAGGGTATGGGCAAGATGGGTAGGGGATGGCGGCGATCGCTGCTAGGTTTCGGCGCGGCGCTGATTCTGGTATTGGGCGGCTCAGGGCTAACGCCTTTTTTGCCTAAGGCGGCAGCGACAGTTCCGTCTGAGGTAGCGGCTCAGGCTACTGGCTCTAAGCAGGAGTTAGGTGGCGAGGCGGATTCTAGGCCCATCCTGCCGCAGCCCGCTCTCCCACGGCCCGTGATTCCCATTGACATTCAAAGCCACTGGGCAAAGGACTGCATCACGGCCCTGGCTGAACAGCACCTGGTTACCCCCGACGCCAGAGGGCTGTTTTACCCAGATGACCCGATTCTCTGGGGCGACTACGTGACGCTGTTGAACCTGATTTCGCCTGCAGGGCCAGCTCAGGAATGGGCTAACCCGCTAGAGCGGGCGTTGGGGGCTCAGACCGCGCCCACGGTGGCAGCCCACTACCCCGATGCTTACTTTCAGCGCGATCGCCCTCTGGTTCGGGCCGAGGGCATTATGGCCCTGGCTACCAAGCTGGGCGGCAGCTACCAAATTGCTGCCAACACAATCATCAACGCTAGCCTAGAGGATGGCCGCCAGGTACCTGTCTACGCTCGCGAAGGGGTGGCCACTGCCCTCACCCAGGGCGTGGTGGTGAACTATCCCCAGAGCAACCGCCTCAACTCTACCCAGCGACTCACCCGCGGCGAAGCGGCAGCTCTGTTGTGCCGCGCCGCACCGAACCCTGCCCTGCGCCAGACGATTGACCCTGCCTGGGTGGTCCAAGCCCAGACTCCTGCCGTGGCCCCGCCCGCCCGCGAGACGCGCGGCGTGTGGCTGACTAATGTGGATAGCCAGGTGCTGTTTTCCACGGAGGTGCTGCAGGCGGCGGTAACCCGTCTGGCCGACCTCAACTTCAACACGATTTATCCGGTGGTGTGGAATTATGGCCATACCCTCTACCCCAGCGCCACCGCCCGGCGCGAGCTAGGGGTGAGTCAGCACCTCTACGGCGATCTGCGCGCGCCCGGCCCCGCTAGCGAAAGCGATCGCGACATGATGCGGGAGGCGATCGCCATGGGCCACGCCCGGGGCATGGCCGTGGTGCCCTGGTTTGAGTTTGGCTTCATGGCCCCCGCCAACTACGAACTCTACCGCCGCCACCCCGACTGGTTTACCCAAAAGCGAGTTGAGCCAGAGCCCTCTGAGGCAGAGCCCCTTGCCCCCCGCGATTCCAGGCGTCCGGGGGATGTGCCTAAGCTGGCCGCTGGTCTAGACGCTAAACAGGCTGCCAAGCTACCCCCCGCGCTGGATGCCCCCAAGGCGGGGGAACTGGCTCGCGAAAAGCACCGGGCCGACCAATGGCTTGCCCAAGACGACTTTCTTCCTGACCCTGACGTGGTGAACGACCCCGGCATTTGGATGGAGGGCAACGTGATTCCGCGCCGCTGGATGAACCCGTTTCACCCCCAGGTGCAGAAGTTTCAGCTAGAGCTGATTAACGAACTGGTCTCGAACTACGAGGTAGATGGCTTTCAGTTCGATGACCACCTAGGGTTGCCGGTGGACTTCGGCTACGACCCCTTCACCATCAACCTGTACCGGGCTGAGCACAACGGTCAGGCTCCGCCTAACGACTCCCAAGATGCCGAGTGGATGACCTGGCGGGCCGACAAAATTTCCGACTTTTTGGCCGAGGTTCACAAGCTGGTGAAGGCGCGGCGGCCCAATGCAGTGGTGTCGATTTCGCCCAATCCCTACCCGTTTGCCTTTACTAACTACCTGCAAGACTGGCCCACCTGGGTCAACCGAGGCATTGTCGATGAGCTGGTGATTCAGGTCTATCGCAGCGACCAAAACCGCTTTATGTGGGAGATGAATAAACCCTCGATCCAGGCGGCGCGGCGCAAAATTCCGGTGAACATTGGCATTCTCAGCGGTCTGCGATCGGCTCCGGTAAAGATGGACTTCATTACTGACCAGATGGCGGCGGTGCGCGATCGCGCCTACTCTGGCATGTCGTTCTTCTTCTACGAGTCGCTGTGGATTTCGCCACCGCCAGAGACCGCCGAGCAGCGGATTGGCAAACTCCAGCAAGCTTTTGCTAGACCAGCTACGCGCCCCAGTCTGTAGCTATTTCGGTTAGGACGACAGTGAGTATAGAACTGAATCTGACTGTTTGTTGAAATACAGCAGGAAGATAGCAGAGCTGCTTGAGTTGTAGGGCTATCATTTGATGCGTTTACCGCCTCATTGACCCAACCTCAATTGAGTAGAAAAGTGCTGGGCATAGCTGAAACGTCGACTTCGAAGATAACTTCTTGTCTCAGCAAACCTACGCGATACTATGGACGCTGTGCTCGGACAAGCTGCGTAACAGTAGCTACAGCCATAACAAAGGATCATCGCTGATCACCTAGTTTAAAGCACAACTTTTCAGCCCACCGCAAGGACTAGATCTATCATCTGCCTTGTAATCGCCTTGAGTTTGGCCATCTTAAACCAGAATGTTTGAGATGCTTACCATATCTTGTACTAATATTGAAGTTGTATTTTGCTCAATAAGCTATACATTAAGTGAAAATGTTGAGATCAGAAACAATATGTGCATACAAACAGCCCTCAGTCCACCTCAAGGGGACAATAAACAGTACACACACTAAAAATTAGACTTGACCCTGATTAGCAAGCTCTTTTAACTATCGTGGAGTACGAAAAATGGATAAAAGACTGACAGGTTGGTTGCCAGATAAGCCTGATATTAATGACTACAGTCTCAAAACTGATCAAATTAATGCCTTAGTTAGGCAAATTCAAATTTTGAGAGGTTTTGACAGTTTTCTTGAATCTCTTGAGGCAACATCTAATCCTCTCAGTGGCACTCCGCTTGCTAGGGTAGGAAAGTCTTTTCAAAATATACCGATCAAAGTCAAAGGAGTTAAAATTCCACTTCGAGAAGCTATTTCTTATCTGCGTAAGGATGTCGAAATTATTTCACGCGGCCTAACCGCTGGTATTGATCTAATCGGTGTCAGCCCAAACCCAAACGCTAAGAAGTCTGACTCTCTAATTCCTTTGATTCCCCCTATCAGTCCTAAAGCTTTTGATCTTTTTATTGAAAATAAAATCATTAATACGGACAACTCCAACGAAAAAAAATTCAGCAAATATAATGAAGAAGATTTGATAAAAGCTCGGCAAGTTCTTCATCAGATGGCACCTATGGCCAAGCATGGTAGAGGCCTTGCTTTAGAACAAAAAGTTGAAGAGCTAAGCAATCAATCATCTTTTGAATCCGATCTGTCTTTCAAAACTTTGAGGCCGGAAAATATCATCGAGATAAATCCGGTGACCATGTATAATCTGCTTAACAAAGAAGGATTGCCAAAAGCAGGAATAGCAGGAAGTTCACCCTCTGATACTCAACACGGGGAAAATTCAGTAGACAAGGTACCACCGCTTCGCATTCCTCTAAACGGCAACCTATCTAGCCAGCTTCGAGAAAAATCCGTTCAAAATTATATTTTGCCGGATATTGTCGACCTGAGCTATTGGTGTTCTCCGGTCAAGCTTCAGAAGGAATTCAACTCTTGTACTAGCCATGCTGTGGCTGCATTAGTTGAATATTTTCAAAACAGGCTTGCAGATCGGCCCACCTCCGACTTTACACCTGTATCGTTGTCGGCCCGGTTTCTTTACAAAGTTACTCGACATCTCAGAAAGCAAGAAGAAGCAGACAGAAGAAAATTAAAAGAAATACTAAAAGACGGGCTTTTGGCTGAGGAAGTCGATGTTGATCAGCGTTCAGAAGCTTTATTAAATACCTTGGATGACTTATCACTTAACTTCCTTGAGCAGCGCCGTAAAATAGTTGAAAATATAAAGGAAGAAAAGATTAATGAATTCCTAGTTGCTATGTTTGACGTTGGGGCCTCTATTCGTCAAACGCTGAAGGCGTTGCAATTGTTTGGAGCGCCGCTTGAACGGTATTGGCCCTACGACGTAGATATTTTAGACTTTAATGATGAGCCGCCCCCATTTTGCTATGCCTTTGCTCAGAGCTATCAAACCATAAAGTATTTTAGGCTCGACTCCCTTGATTTAGATAACGGAAACGGTGTGGAGGGTGAAGCTAAGAAAGAAGACCTCATTTTGACTCAGATAAAAGCCGTTTTGGCAGCTGGCTTTCCAGCTGTATGTGGATTCCTCTATGAATTTGGAAACAACGATGAATCTGGGAGGGTATTGCTGCCGGCAGAAGAGATAATTACAGCATTTAGCAAGTTTAAAGCTAACCCGAATCAAAAAATAAATAATGATGGCATAGAGATTTTTGGACATGCCGTTTTAGTGGTCGGCTACAGCGATGTTAAGGAGGCTTTTCTATTTCAAAACTCCTACGGAAAAGATTGGGGTGATGAGGGTTATGGTTGGCTTCCCTACGAGTTTGTGATGAAAGGTTTAGCTACCGACTGGTGGTCATTACTAAATTCTGAGTGGGTTGAAGTCGGAGATTTTGGCCTTGATTCCTCTTGGGGAGCAAAGCTGCCAAAAGGTCCTCCTAAAAATTAACTATAACAAACAGCGCCTCAGAAGTGCATCATAATCTCGCCAGAGAAATTTTCTCGGCCTTCAATAGTCCGTATTCCGGCTCAAGGGCAAGCTCTGCAAAGCTTTTGGCTCATGCCGACATTGACAACGCAGAATCCAAGAATATAGAGCGTTGATTTTTCTCTCATTGACTAATGGTGCACTTCCGGCACCTCGACCTTGACTTTAGGCAGCTTTCTTGATTTTATAGCTCTATGACAATCAAAAAATCGGAAATAAATGCAGATGTTTTTATTTCCTACTCTCGTAGAGATAAGGAGTTTGTCAAGGAATTGACGAATCGTCTTGAAGCGTGCGATCACACCTACTGGGTTGACTGGCAGGACATCTTGCCTCTGTCAGAATGGCGACAGGAAATTCGTCAAGGAATTTTAGACTCCAATAACTTTTTGTTTGTGATGAGTCCGGCCTCCTTAGTCTCCAAAGAATGCCTTAAGGAGTTGGAATATGCGATTTCATTTAACAAGCGATTAATACCCATCCTTTGCCAGAAAACTAGCGGTTGTAAAGTTCCAGCTTCCCTATCAAGCATTAACTGGATAAGTTTCATCGGCGATCATAGCTTTGAGCAATCTTTTCAAGAGTTGCTGCTCGCCTTCGATCGAGACTTAGACTACGTCAAAGCCCATACTCGGCTTCTAAAGCTAGCAGATGAATGGGTTCATCACCAACGGGATAACAGCTTTCTACTACGAGGCAGCAATCTAGAATCTGTTGAAACCTGGCTGTATCAAAAATCAAACTTATCCCCAGCTTTAACCCAACTCCAGCGAGACTTTGTGGCTACCAGCCGAGTAGCCGAAACCCATCGACAAAAGCGCGACATGCGTAATCAGAGAATTGTTTTAGGGTCGGCGATAGTAGCGCTGACAATAGTCTCTGCTTTAGGGCTGCTGGCCGAGACGCGCAAGCGGGAGGCCATTTCTCAAGAAATTACGGCTTTGAACTATGCGTCTATTGCTAGTTTGGCCCTCAAGACCCCCTTCGAGTCTCTACAGCAGGGGTTAAGGGCAACTCTTCAGCTCCAAAAATCGAAATGGATTAGGGGACCCTTACGAGCAGAAACGCTTTCAGCGCTAGCCCAAGCCGTGTATCGAGTGCAGGAGCGTAATGTTGTGGAAGGCCACAGCGACTGGGTTTACGGAGTTGAGTTTAGCCCTGATGGCAAGCTACTGGCTTCAGCCAGCCTAGATGGAAGCGTCAAACTCTGGCAACCTGATGGAATACTAATTAATACTTTTCAGGGGCCAGACGGTGGTGGTCTAGCGGATGTGAGCTTTAGCCCAGACGGGCAAACCCTGGCGGCAGGTGGCGAAGATACGGTTTACCTGTGGAGTACGGCGGGAGAACTGCTGAGAACACTGCAAGGCCATGGGGATTGGGTTTCTTCTGTGCGATTTAGCCCTGATGGCCAAAAAATAGCCTCCGCCAGTGCCGATAAAACCGTTCGGATTTGGCGGCAGGATGGTACTTCGCTTGCAACTTTAACAGGTCATGCTGGGCCAGTTACAAGTGTGAGCTTCAACCCAGTCACCGACACGTTGGTTTCGGGCGGTTTCGATAGCACTATTCGAGTTTGGCAAACCAATGGCACGTTACTTAAGACTATAGAAACTGAAGACGGTATTCTTGATGTGGCTTTTAGCCCTGATGGCGCAGCGATTGCAGCGGCAAGTAAGGATGGCACCGTTACTCTTTGGTCACCTGAGGGGAATTTACTCAGCCGGTTACAGCCTATTGCCAATGGAGCCTTGAGTTCGGTTAAATTTAGCCCCGATGGTCAATTTATCGTGGCTGCCGGGCAAGATCGCATTGTCCGCGTTTGGCGGCGCGATGGCACGTTAGTAACTAGCCTGCCGGGGCATCAAGACTATATCAACCATGTGGCTTTTAGCCCCAATGGCACCACAATCGTCTCGGCCAGCGATGACCTGAGCATACGTCTTTGGCAGTGGGACAACCCTTGGATAGAACAATTAAAGAGCCATAGCGATAGCATTAATGATGTAGGAATTAATCCTCAAACGGGGCAGATTATTTCAGGTAGTCAAGATGGCACGTTAAAGCTTTGGTCTCCCCAGGGGGAAGTTATAAAAACCCTAGAAGCAACCTCTGATCGGATCAATAATGTAGCAGTAAGCCCCGATGGTCGCTGGATAGCAGCGGTAGGGCAAGAATCTATAGCTTCCCAGATTGGCCTGGTGCAATTATGGAGTGGAACGGGAGAAGCCAGGGGTGTCATTGGTCGTCAGGGAAAATCGATCAATGCAGTAGCTTTTAGTCCCAATAGCCAGTCCATTGCCTCGGCTAGCGATGATGGCCTAATCCAAATTCGTGGGTTAGACGGGCAAATTCAGCAGACCTTTGAGCTAGGTGCTAATGCTTCTGTGGTTGAGTTCAGCCCCGATGGCCAGTTTTTAGCGGCCGGTGGCGTACGTGCATTCAAAGTTTGGCGACTGGCGGAAGCCGAACTGATTCATACCTATGAGAGTGCTAACACAGTTTATGATCTGAGCTTTAACCCTGATAGTCAAATTTTGGTTTTTGCCAACAGCGATCGCACCATCGGCCTCTGGCCACTGAATGAACCAGCACCTCGCTTTCTAGAGAAAAGCCACGAGGGCGAAGTGTATGCGGTGCAGTTTAGTCCCGATGGTCGGCAATTTGCCTCTGCTGGGCAAGACAGCACCCTTCGTCTCTGGAGTTCCCAGGGTGAAGCCATCGCCACCATCGGTAACCACGATGCCAGTATTAGAACCCTTCAGTTCAACGTCGATGGCTCAAAGGTCATTACGGGTAGTGACGACAACACGTTAATTATTTGGGATCTCAGTATCCTCAGTCTAGAAAAGTTAGTGCCGTGGAGTTGTAGCTGGCTGACGGGCTATCTGCAAAACAATCCGAATGTTGCCGATAGCGACCGAAACCTTTGCCAGGGGATCACCCCTTGGAGTCTTGAAACAACAGGCCCAGCTCTACAGTGATAATTGCTGCCAAAAAGTCATGCAGGTAGTTAAGTTAAATAGGTTGAAGAAAGGTGAGGTCAGTAATCTGTTTGACATCACCAGATTTCGCACCACAGTCCCTTACTCTGCCACTTACACACTGTAGAGCACCACATTCTCCTGCTCGTTGGGGTCGTTGCGAGACACGATCGCCTGCGCCGGTTCACTGTTGCTCAAATTGGTCGGCTGGTGGGGTACCCCCGGTGGAATGTAGAGAAAGTCGCCCGCCTCGTTGACTATGGTTTTCTTCAAACCCTCGCCGTAGGCCGTTTTGACTCGCCCTTGGAGAATGTAAATCGCGGTCTCGTAGTCTTTGTGGAAGTGGGGCTCTGCGGAGGCTCCAGGGGGAATAATCACCAGATTCATCGAAATGCCCTGCGAGCCCGCCGTAGCTTCGGAAATGCCGACAAAGTAGGGCAGCTTTTGCAGCGTTGCGGTGTCGTGCTGGGGGCGCACGGTAACAATTTCGGCATCGGCGGGAGTAAAAGCGGCTGAGTCGGCCATGGCGGTTTCCTCAAAAATGCGGTTTCAGAAGAGGTGGGTCAGGGGAGCGGGTTTGGCAATGAGACTTAACTTTCTCGTCGCCCACCAACACGTATCCTAAGGTTGCGTGGGGTCTAAGCACCGAACGCAGCTTGTTCAATGGGTGGACGGCAGCTAATTTCTGCGCAGACCCCTCTGCCTAAGCTCTATTTCCCAGTCATAACCCAAAATTCTTAGAGCTATGCCTAAAAAAAATCATTTTTCTCAAACCCTTGCGCTGCTGGGGCTGTCGTTACTTATTGCCACCACTGCTTGCACTAGTGAGACTACCGCTCCAGCCCCAACTCCCCCTGATGTAGAAACCCCTGCCGAGACCTCTACCGAAACGCCTCAGTCTGAGGAAGTTGGTTTGACGCTGACGGATGAAGGGCTACAGGTGATAGATTTGCAAACAGGCTCGACCACCCCCCTGGCCTTTGACAGCGACATGGCCATTGCCCTAGATGCTGTGACCCAGATTTTGGGCGAACCTGAGGAAGTCGGCGAGAACAGCGAGTGTCCCTCTGGCCCGCTGACGATCGCTAGATGGTCTAACGGTTTAGCGTTAAATGCTGCTGACGATACCTTTGTGGGCTGGGCTATGCAGTCTGGTGACGATGACACCGCTCTGACCACCGTTTCGGGCATTGGCATTGGCTCAACCCGCCAGGAGCTAGAAGAGGCTTACACCGTTGAGGTGATGGACAGTTCCCTTGGGGTCGAGTTTTCGGCGGGGAATCTCTTTGGGCTACTCACCTCACCCGAACCCACCGGCACCATTACCAATCTGTGGGCTGGGGTAGCCTGCAATTTCCGGTAGCGCGACCCACCAGAAGCCAATTGGAGGGAGCAACTCCTAACGTGACTGTCGAGGCGCAGGGCGGTTGACTCAGCCGCCACTGCGCAGGGAATGCCTTGTAGGATGACAGTATGCTCTCCTGATTAAGGCCCGATTGATGCGCCCTGAATATAGCCGCCCCGACCAACTGCCGGATAAGCCCCCTCCGGGCATGAGCCCTGAGAAATATGCCCGGCTCAAGGCAGAAGCTCAAGCGCCCTACAAAAGCTTGCGTAAGTTTGTCTATGTCGCTGTAGGGGCCTCTGGAGCGATCGGGGCGTTTGTCTTTTTTACCCAACTGTTGGCCGGGCGCGATGTGGGCAATGCTCTGCCCAACCTGGGGGTGCAGCTTGGAGTGATTGGGATTGTAATTTTGCTTTTTCGGCTAGAGAAGAAAGATTAGTACTCAACCAAGCTCGGTAGATCGAAAACAATCCTTCTTGACGAGATCTAGCGGTCTGGGGTTCGGGGTTTAAGGCAAGTCGTGCACCCTGAACCCTCGTCAACCTGTCAACTCCTATCCTGCCAATCTCCTTAACCGATGACATTGATTACCGTGCGCCCTGAGGGGCTCTACTGCGAAAAAGGCGGCTTCTATATCGACCCCTGGCGCGGAGTCGAGACAGCGCTGATTACCCATGCTCACAGCGACCATGCGCGATCGGGCTCGGCTCAGTATATTGCCACGGCGCAATCGGAGGGCATTTTGCGCCGGCGGCTGGGGGAAGACATTCAGCTCCAGGGAGTTGCCTATGGAGCACCGATTAAGTTGGGTGAAACCTGGGTGTCGTTTCACTCGGCGGGGCATGTGTTGGGCTCGGCTCAGATTCGAGTTGAGCACCGGGACGAAGTCTGGGTTGTATCGGGCGACTATAAACGTGGTGCCGACCCCTCCTGTGCCTCCTTTGAGGTGGTGCCCTGCGACACGTTCATTACTGAGGCCACCTTTGGCCTACCGATCTACCGATGGGAGAGTGGCGCTGAAACCACTCGTCAGATCTACGACTGGTGGCAGGGTGATCCTGAGCGGCCGTCAATTTTGTTTTGCTATGCCTTTGGTAAGGCCCAGCGGGTGCTGAGTGAATTGACCCAGCTAACCGATCGCCCCGTCTACGTCCATGGCGCAATTCACGTGCTGACTGAGATTTACCGCGAGCAGGGCGTAGCCATGGTGCCCACCATCTGCACCTCAGAGATGCCCCGCACCCACAGCTTCACGGGCGAGCTGGTGCTGGCTCCGCCTTCTGGCCACCGCTCTAGCTGGATGAAGCGGTTTAAGCATCCCCAGACGGCCTTTGCTTCGGGGTGGATGGCGGTGCGGGGAGCGCGGCGACGACGGGGCTACGAGCGCGGTTTTGTGCTCTCTGACCACGCCGACTGGCCAGGGCTGATACAAACAGTAAAGGATACGGGAGCTAAAACGGTGTACGTTACCCACGGTCAGTCAGACGTGGTGTCGCGCTATCTGCAAGAATCGTTAAACCTAGAGGCCATGCCTCTGGAGACGCTGTTTGAGGGAGAGGGGGATATTTAATGGCGACATCCTGGCTAGACGGAGCAATGGGCGGGCTAGCACTGCTAATTTTGCTGGGAGGTCTTTGGATGCTCTTGAGCGGTGTGGGAGACATGAACCGCTGAACCTGAGCGCAGGGCGGCGGTGACGTAGGCCACCAGTTTGCTGCCGCCGTAGAGCACGGTAATGGCAAACAAGCCTCCAGCTACCCAACCCTGGGCCCGCTGGGCAATCCACAACAGAGCTAGGACGAGGGCGATCGCATCTAACCCAAGCACATCAAGACGCGATCGCCAGCCTGCGGGCTGAATCGGCTTCGGGCTAGCAGGCTCTAAGCGAATGGAGGCTACCAGGTTAAACCCCAGCAGGCTGACCAAGATTAGCCCCATCCCCCAACCGAGATGGCCCAGGGCGGCTATGGAGAAGCCTGCCACTTGACCAGCTATTGTCAGCATGACCACACGACTAAAGTGGCCCAGGCGCGGATCGCGCGATCGCTGGCCCACTATATCTCCATGGCGCAGGTCTACCCGAGCCATATGGGCCTGCTCTAGACTCATCAACATCAGCGACAGAGCCAGCAGGCGATAGGGCCAGGGATGGGGCTGCAATGCCTGGTATAGCAGCCCAACCGTTGCGGGCATGAACAGGGCCGCGGCCCAAGTTGGAGATAGGGTCATAGGGAATGCACCGCTGGCTCAACCAAACGGATTAAGCATACCGCCAGACCGAGAAGTTAGACCTAGCTCTTGTGCCTATTTCGCAACAGGCTCAGCCTAAGAAAGGGAATTTGGCAGGATTTGGGAATGACAGACGCTCAACGGCGTTGTGCCAACTCCCGCCTCACGATCCTAGGTGGGCAGCAAACCGTTGAGGAGCGCGGTGGCAAGAAACGTGGCTCCAATACCGCAGATCACTAGACCGGCCCGCTGTACGAAAAGAGTTGTAGACCGTTGGGTGAGCTGTCGCCCGACCAAAAAGGCAGCGATCGCAAGCCCCATCTGCACTGCTGTAAACCCAGCGAGATAGGCCACCAACGGCATGGATTCTGCACCAAAAATGGCCTCGCCGTAGGCAAACCCATGGAACAGCCCAGCTAGCACTGCCAAGCCTGTGATGGCGCTACTTTGAGGACGGTTGCGTAGCGCAAGCAGCACCCCAAACCCAAGCACTGAGCCAGCAATCACAAACTCCACTGCCGGTAACGTTAGCTCTGCCAGGTGCAGCCCTGTGCCAACCATAGCCGCCAGCACAAAGGCAGCAGGAATGACGATTCCCCAGGTGCTAACGGCTGCCAGTAGGCCCACAGCAACCACAAAGGCCACATGGTCGAGGCCAATAATGGGGTGAGCCAGTCCCGACAAAAACCCCTCAGCAAAGTTAGCGGGCACTCGGCCCCCGAGCGGATGGTGGGCCAGGCTGGGCAGGGGCAGCAGCAGCAGGGCGGCGATCGCGCCCCCGATGCTACGACCTATCCGCTTCTGCGAAAAACCAGTCTTAATTGATTCCAAAGCAGTAAAGCGATAATTCATCCGTACCTCGCAGACGAAGAAAGAACAGTGGAAAACAGACCTGCGATCGGCGGGCATTCTGGCTCAGCGTCTTGGTGTTGGGCGAATACCCCCTCAACACCAAAACAGCTTTACAGCTGCGGGACAGCGGCAGACTTGCACTGCACTTTCCCCCTTGCCTCCAGTGGCTGATCCCCACCGGAACCGACAACGCCCAAGCATCATAGCATCGGGTGAATCTGGCCCCGCCGCTGGTTTATCAATAGTCATCTGGCGCACCACACGCAGCCAACGCCTTACCTAGGTGCGCTAGCATCGAGCAAAACCTACCCCTGCCCCCAATGGTTTCATCGTCTCGTCTGGCTCGGCAAAAAGAAATTATTGAAGTGGTGCTCGGCAACGGCTGGGACTACATGCGGCAGCTATTGGTGGGAGGCAAAGCCGATGAGCCCGAGATTCCGCCCCCCGCGGTGCTGCGCAACATTCTCACTGACCTGGGGCCGGTCTACGTCAAGCTAGGGCAGTTGTTGAGCACCCGCCCCGACCTCATGCCCCCGGCCTACATTGAGGAGCTCAGCAGCCTACAAACCACCGTACCGCCGGTAGACCCTAAGGAGATCGAAGCTTACATTCGCCAGCACCTGGGCAAGCCTCCCGAGGAGCTGTTTGAACGGCTGGACTATCAAGCGATCGCCGCCGGTTCCATTGCCCAAACCCACAAGGCGCTGCTCAAAGATGGTCGGCAGGTCGCTGTGAAGGTGCAGCGCCCCGGCATCGAGCGCCAGGTCGAGCGCGATATGACCCTAATTCGCGACGTTGCCCGGCTGGTGTCGGCTACCCAGTTTGGCCAGCGCTACAACGTAGTCGATTTAGCTGAAGAGTTTGCCGATGCCATCAATGCTGAACTCGACTTCACCACGGAGGCGGGCTACACTGACCAGCTGCGCCGCAACCTGTCTAAAAGCGCCTGGTACGACGCCAACCAGCTGATCGTGCCACAGATCTACTGGGACCTGACCAACACAAAAATTATGACCATGGAGTGGCTGGAGGGCACCCCTCTGCTCAAGGCCGATTTGCTGGCCGAAGATGCCCACAGCGATGCCGTTGGTCTGCGATCGGCCGCTACCACGCTGCTGTTTCGAGCCTTCTTCAAACAGTATTTTGTGGACGGGTTTTTCCACGCCGATCCCCACCCTGGCAACATTTTTTACTTGGAAGATGGTCGCCTAGCCCTGCTCGACTGCGGCATGATGGGCCATTTGGATCCCCGTACCCGTAACACCATAACCGAGATGGTGCTGGCGATTGTTAACTGCGACGCCCAACGCTGCTGCCAACTCACCCTACAGCTGGCCGAACCCCTCAAACCCGTCAACCTGGCTCGCCTAGAGAGCGACTATACCCGTCTGCTAGGCCGCTATTACGGTCTTAGCCTAGAGCAGATCAACACCGCCGAAATTTTTGGCGAAATCTTGGCGGCGGGCATTCGCAACAACCTGCGCTGGCCCGCCAACGTGGGGTTGTTCACCAAATCCCTCGCTAACCTAGAGGGAGCGGTCCGGCAGTTCAATCCCGGCGTCAACCTGCTCGAGGAGGTGCGCCCGCTGATGGCCGATCTGTTTCGCCAGCAAATGGTGGGGGATGACCCCTTGCTGGCGCTGCTGCGCACGGGGCTAGAGTTTCGTAACCTGTCACTGAGTTCGCCGCGCCAGCTAGGCTTTTTGCTCGATCGCCTCAGTTCAGAGCAGCTCAAGTTTAGCCTCAGCATTCAGGGTGTAGACGACCTGCGCCGCAGCCTGGATGAATCTTCTAACCGCCATTCCTTTAGCACCGTAGTGGCAGCGCTGATCATTGGGGCGGCGATCGTGTCCACGGGGCAGCAGACATCCCAGGGGCAGATCTTGAGCATTATCTTGTTTGCGGCGGCTAGTTTCTTTGGGCTGTGGCTGCTGTTTAGCATTGTGCGACCGCGACGGCGACGTTAGGCCCGCTCAGCGGTTAAAGCGTCTGCGGTTATGAGTCTGCTAAGCCAAGATGACAGATCAGCGAAGGTTTAAGGTGTACGGTTCAAGGTAGGTCGTGAACCATACACCTTAAACCCTGAACCTATGTGGCTCCTGTCACAATCAACTTGGTTAGGTGTTAAGCCCTCTGAGCTTTGTACTTATCTTTAAACAGCGCCTGCTGAATTTTGTGATCGACGATGGGGGCAGGGTAGTCGCCGCGATCGCGCTCCGCAATCTTTCCCATCACTAGTGCCCCCGTATCTAGCGACCTGAGCTCCGGCACCCATTGGCGAATGTACTCGGCTTCGGCATCAAACTTTTGGGCCTGGCTGGCGGGGTTAAAAATTCGCAGCGGTTTGGGATCCATGCCGCTAGAGGCGCTCCACTGCCAGCCGCCGTTGTTGGACGACAGGTCACCGTCCACCAAATGCTGCATAAAGTATTTCTCGCCCCACTGCCAATTGACAATCAGGTCTTTGGTGAGAAAGCTGGCCACAATCATACGGCAGCGGTTGTGCATCCAGCCCATTTCGTTGAGCTGGCGCATAGCGGCATCGACAATTGGATAGCCGGTGCGCCCCTCACACCAGGCGGCAAACTGCTCTTCATCGTTCACCCAGGGAAAGTCCTTCAACTGGGCTCGGTAGGGGCCCTTGGCCAGCTCCGGGAAAAAATACATCACGTGCTGGTAAAACTCGCGCCAGGCTAGCTCCTGCTGCCAGGTTTGCACGCCGCTACGGGTTTCATCGCTGCGACTTTGTTGGTAGGTGGCCTCGGTGGCGGCCCACACTGTGCGAATGCCCACGGCCCCAAACTTCAGCGCCGCGCTGAGCCGCGAGGTGCCATTTACAAAAGGAAAGTTGCGCTGCTCGTCATAGTCGTCAATAGCGCGGCTGCCATCGCAAAACTCCTCAAGCCGCTCCAGGGCACCCTGCTCCCCCGGTTCAACGGGAAAGCCATTTTCCCAGGTAAAGCCTAAATCTGCGGCGCTAGGCAGGTCGATACAGCCCGCTTTTTTGGCGGCATCTACTTGCTCGGCACTGAGAGGTTGCAGCCCCTCCGGTGCCGGCAGGGGCGCTGCCTTAGAGCGCTTCACCCAGTTGCGCCAGAAGGGGGTATAAACCGTGTAGGGTTCGCCTGCCCCAGTTTGAATGTCTCCAGGCTCGTGCAGCAGCTGATCCCAAAAGGTGGTGCGAAACTCAATGCCGGCTTCTTTGAGAGCCTCGACAACCGCCGTATCGCGCTGGCGTGAGTAGGGCTCTACATCACGGTTCCAGTGAACGGCATCGACTGCTAGCGCTTTGGCTAGAGCCGGAATCTGTTGGCGGGGATCGCCCTGAAGAATGAG
Source organism: Nodosilinea sp. FACHB-141 (assembly GCF_014696135.1). Lineage (NCBI taxonomy): Bacteria > Bacillati > Cyanobacteriota > Cyanophyceae > Nodosilineales > Nodosilineaceae > Nodosilinea > Nodosilinea sp. FACHB-141. The sequence goes on from NZ_JACJPP010000020.1 coordinate 74,655, forward strand.
CAGCTGGCCGCCTGCTTGGGCGTAGCTATCCCGCAACCGCTCTAGACAGCCAATCATGTAGGCTACCCGCGCCGGGGCGACATCACCGTTGTCGAGAATGCCGGGATCTAGGCAGAATACACCGACCACCTGGGGGGTGCGATCGCGGGCCGCTGCCAGTCCCACATTGTCCCCTAGGCGCAGATCGCGGCGGTGCCAAAACAACAGTAAATCGACCATGAATGCAGCTCACCCTTGCTCAGCAAACCGATTCAGTATAACGACATTAGCTCCTCGGGTTAGGCAGCTTTTATCATGGGGCAGCACCCGTTTGTAGGCGGCTCACTTTAAGGAGATTAACCATGCTGCAAAATAAGCAAATCATTATGCGCACCTTCAATGGCTACCTCGACTTTGTTACCGAGAGTCAGCCGGCCGTGTCGCCCGATGTGGCCTGTCAAGTGGCAGCCCTGCTGACCCAGGCCGAGTTCAATCTGCAAATGTCTGAAAATAGCCGCAAGTCTTAGGTCGTAGCAAAGAGGATTTTGACGGGTTTTGACGAGTTGGGTTTAGGGTCTAAGGTTCAGGGTTTAGGGCAGGTCATGCACCTTAAACCCTAAACCTTGCACCTTGAACCTCGACTGACCAGTCGTCTTTAACTTGACAGGCTACTTCTTTGGCTAAGGGCATCGGTGTCACTGAGCTGCTGTTTGATTTCGCTGCTGGGGTGGCCCGAGCGTTGGGCTGCCCTACTTTTTGTGAACAGTTATTAGAAAAGCTATGCGCGTTTGATCGGGCGATCGCCACTGTCTGACGTTTGGGATCCTAACAGGGTATAAGCAAATCAACCCATTACTTATCGGTTTGATTACGAATCCCGTTCAACCAGGGGCGAAAAAGGCAAGACAGGCTTCAGGTTTTCCCGTAGTATCAAAGTTGTGTTAGGTCTGCTCAGAGCAAATCCTGGAAACCTTATCCGAAGGGTGTTCTGTAGCCTAAAGATCGATCTGCAATCTGTATTTGACGAGAGGATAGCACCATGGCAACCTACAAGGTTACGTTGATTAACGAGGCTGAAGGGCTCAACCAAACCATCGACGTCGATGACGATACTTACATTCTTGACGCTGCTGAAGAGCAGGGTCTAGACCTGCCCTACTCCTGCCGGGCTGGAGCTTGCTCCACCTGTGCTGGCAAAATCACCGCTGGCACCGTTGATCAATCTGATCAGTCCTTCCTGGATGATGACCAGATCGGCGCTGGGTACGTGTTGACCTGCGTTGCCTACCCCACCTCCGACTGCACCATCTTGACCCACCAAGAAGAAGAACTCTACTAGGTCTGAAGTGCCTAGCCTCGCGCGGCGGGGTTAGGCCTCCAAAGGGTTTTCCTAATTAAAGAGGGATGCTTCGTCGACGAAGCATCCCTCTTTTGTGTAATTGGTACTCTAGGCGGGTCGGAGGGTTACTTCGCCGCCGCGATACACTGCTCTACCAGAGCAGACACCTTATCGACATTCTGCCAGCCGAGAATTTCGGTCACCTTCTTCTCCAGATTTTTGTAGGAGCGGAAGAATTCAGCGATTTCGTCGAGGCGGTGGGGAGCCACATCGTCCAGCGATTTGACGCTGGTGTAGCGGGGATCGGCAGCGGGCACGCAGAGAATTTTCTCGTCGCGATCGCCGCCGTCAATCATCTCCAGCATGCCGATGGGCCGCGCTGCTATCACACAGCCGGGGAAAGTGGGCTCATCCATCAGCACCATGCCGTCGAGGGGGTCGCCATCGTCAGCTAGGGTATTGGGCACAAAGCCGTAGTCGTAGGGATATTTCACCGACGAAAATAACACCCGGTCGAGAATAAACGCGTTTAAGTCTTTATCAAACTCGTACTTGTTTTTGCTGCCGCCGGTAATCTCCACCAGCACGTTGATCAATCCAGGCTCAGGCTGAGCTGGAATACGAGATAGGTCCACAACACTACTCCAATCAATAAAAAGCTGAATGTACAGGACAGAAGAAGGCTCAAGCCTCCCCAGCGCACTGCTAAGTACGGTCGCCAGGCTTCCGCAAATGCCCTTCCGACATAGTATTTTACGGGGCAGTGGCCCCTTTTCCGCATGGTTTAGCCCACCGACCCCAAACAAATCAGCGGCTTTAACGGGAGCGACTCCCCTGCGTGAACGCCCCAACAGTGCGTCCTAACTATGCTCTGGGCATTGCCCTAGCGCCCCGCTGAAGCTGGTACCGAGAAGGTCGGGGGCTGTTCTAGTTCTGCCGTCGCCGCTGAAAAATGGGCGACTACAAACAGTGGCAGAGTTAGGGTTAGTACCGCAATTAAAACGCCCAACACGTTAGATGAAGGACTAGGAGGTTCCCCCGCAGGGGTATCCGGTTGACTGACAGAATCCATACAGTGAAATAACAGAATTCAACAAGGGATACAAATCTGAGGTCGAGGCCAAGGCCTAGAAAGCTCAGACCGTCCCATATATCCAACCCTCGTAGGTAGACTCGGTTGAGACTACCACCGGCGTGTACTCATCTTGGATGAGAGTATCGACGATCTCGAAGTGGAAAACGGTTCCATCGAAACTATATGCAAGGTTATAGCAATCGATCCATGACATTGATCACTCCAAAGGCTTAACCTTTGGCCAAACCAAGCCCACAGGTTTAAACCAATTCTGAATCTAGCATTCCCGACGGTTGAGGGAAATTACGGATATCCCTCTGAGGGTAGAGAGAGGGATGGGGGGATGAGGAGGGTAGGGGAGGTAAGGAGGACGAAGGCCAGGAGGTTAGAGGGTTTGAGTCAACAATGTAACGTTTTTGAAGAGGGGTCCAGATTGGGGAGAGCGTCCTACTTTTTATATAGATTTCATAGATAGGAACAGAAAACTTGAGCATTTGGTTATGACTTTAAGTTTTTAGACAACGCCAATTTACATAAATCCTAAATATTGAGCATTAAATTCAAAGGTTTAGCTGAACTAACCCCTTACTCCCCACTCCCCCGCTCCTCCAACAGCAGCCGAATCGCTCGCAGTTCCTGCAACATCTGCCGCATTAGGTCATGGGTCAACGTCTCCTCCGGAGGCTGCACTTGAATGGTGGGGTGCAGGCCCAGCACTTCTTCAGCGAAGCGGCGCACTTCCTGGGGGCGAAACTCGAGGGGATCGTCTTTGTCGCGGCGCACCTCAGGATTGAGCTTAGCTTTGTCGTAGGGGGGGTTGAGAGTTGCGGAATCGGTGTTGGCGTAGCGGTATACCGAAGCCCGCGATCGGTTGAGGTACTTTTGCACCGCGTCTACCGACAGCAGCGCCCCAGTGTCTTCGGCGGTTCCCGTCCATCCGTAGGCTGAAGCAGAGCTGGCACCGTCAGCAGAGTTGGAGACAAAGGGCGAATCGGGGATCATAGGGCAGAACGTAGCGGATCTGTGGCTACTGTATCAGGTTCATCCTGGTCTGGATTGCCTGTAACAGAGCATGCCAAGGGCGATCGCTGGTGGGAAAGGTGTGCTAAAACCTTGGCAGCGTTAACCAGGATTTAGGTGTGAAGGGCGATCGCAGGCAAACTCAGCGGCGAATCTGGCGACGGTGGCGGCATTTGCCAGGGCTGGCCGCTCTTATGTTTGGGGCGGGGGCGATCGCCGGGCTTACCGCATCGCGCTGGTCGCCCACTCCAGCACCGGGGGCTGGGGGCGACATTACCCCTGCCCTGCGGCTGCAGGGCCTACCGCAGCCCATTGTGTTCAACGGTCGCCCGCGCATCGATCCGATGCCCCAATTCAAAGAGGTTTGGGAATGTCAGGTGGTAGTGGTGGGCGGTTCCCTCGGTGGAGTTGCCGCCGCTGGCCACGCCATGGCCAGCGGTGCCACTACCTGTCTGATCGAAGTTGCCCCCTGGTTAGGCGGGCAGATCAGCTCTCAGGGTGTCTCTGCCCTTGATGAGTCGCTGCGCATGCGCCAGGCCAACAATCTGTCGCCCAGCTGGCAGCGGTTCCGACAAATCATTAAGCAGCAAGTGGTCAACTTACCGGCCTGGAGCCCAGGCGGTAGCCCGCGATCGGTGGCCGACATCAACAGCTGTTGGGTAGGCACCCTGTGCTTTCCGCCTCAGGCTGGGGCCAAGGCCGCCGAACAGTTCTTAGCCGACACTAACCCCGGCGCCCCAGCGAGCCGCTGGGCTGCGATGACAGCGTTCAAGGGGGCTGAGTTTGACGCCACGGGCCGCCGCATCACCGCAGTATACGGGGTACGGCGCATTCCTAAAGACCCTAGCTATCGGCCCATGGGGCGACTGTCGGCAGAGTTGGCCAACTGGTATAGCTGGTCGCCCACCGCCGAGTTTGACCGAGTGCCCGTCAAGCTACAGCCGCCTCCCGGCCAGTCAATGATTGTGATTGACGCCACCGACACTGGCGAACTGGTGGCTTGGGCTAAGGTGCCCTATCGCGTGGGGTCTGAATCAAAGGCAACCACAGGGGAACCCAACGCCGCAGCCTTTGATAACCCCGATTGTACCCAAGCCTTTACCTACCCTTTTGCCCTCGGCATTCACAATGATGGGGGAGACAGTCTGGCCGCTCTGGCACGGCTTCAGCCCACTTACGGCATCCATGAGCACCAAGCCTCGTTTAATTTGGAAGGATTTCCGTTTTTCACGGGCAAGAGCGTCTTTCATTACCGGCGCATCGTCAGCCAAAACCGGGGCAACCCCTACGTCGGCTCTCCCGTCGCTGGCGATATCTCCATGATCAACTGGAACCAGGGCAATGACTGGAACTGGATGGATCCACCGCTACTGCTCAAAGCCGCTGAGCTGGAGGCCGCTGGCCAGCACCAGAACTGGATGGGAGGCCTATCATCGTCAGCGCTGAAATTTGGCGAAGAGAACGCGCTGATGTTTGCTCGCTGGCTGCTTGAGACCCAGTCTGGCCCTAGCTATCCTCTGGCCTACCTCTACGGGGCCGATGGCCCTATGGGCACGCTGTCGGGCCTCAGCATGGTGCCCTACTTTCGAGAGGGGAGGCGGATTGTGGGCCGCGCCGCCTATGGCCAAGATGAGTTTATGATTCGCGAAAACGATCTGCGCTACGATTTCCCCGGTCAGCGCGACTTTAGCCCTACCACCGTCGGGCTAACTCACTATGCGATCGATATTCACGGCTGCCGCTACCGCAACTGGCTGCCTTCAGGAGAAGCCGTTGCTGCTCCGGCCCAAGAACCCCGAGTCAAGCCTGTGCAGCTTCCGTTAGAAAGTCTAATTCCCCAAGGGGTCGACAATTTGCTAATGGGCGGTAAAGCCCTGGCGGCTACCCATATCGCTAGCGCTTCAACCCGCATCCATTACGGCGAGTGGCAGGTGGGAGCCGCCGCCGGGGTCACCGCAGGCTGGTTGGTGTCGCCTGGCGCGCCCGTCAATGACCCAGCTGCCGTGATCCCCAGTGGTTCTATGGGATCGCTACAGGAGGTGATGCGGTTGCAAGGGCTGAAGACCCATTGGTAAACGATGGACTCAGGTATACGTCACGGCCTGTACAGGCTATGCCGCTTGAGTTGAGCTGCGATTGCCCCATCAATCTCCTAAAGACTCAGAACTAGCGATGCTCTAGAAGCAGTCTGGCTCAGAAGTAGTTGGAGAAGCGTTAAACAAGGCAAACACCTGCCGACAGCAACGCCTTAGCCGTTCGCGACAGGTGGGATCGGGGGTAACCTCGCCCGAAAATGCCCAGTTGTCAATAGTAGATAGGCTCCAGCGCTTGCCGCGGTGGTCGAACCCGGCAAGGTCAAGACCAATCACCCGGCATTTTTCCTGGGGTAACAGGTTTTGGTTGCCATCGTCTTCAAAATCGCTGTGCAAGCGAATCTGTACCAGCAAGCTGCGGCACTGAAACAACCGACTCACCCCAGGAAAATGAAACCCTACATCGATGGAGTCAGGATCAACTAGGTCACGGGTGTCAGGGTCATTGGCCCAGGGCTTAAGGTCGGCTCGCAGATCGGGAAACTCAGTCTTGAAGAGACCCACTACGGCGGCAATTTTGCTGGCAAACTCAATGCTGCTGGCCTGTTCTGCTGCGTTCACGCGACCTACAACGATAATAGGGGAGCTTTAAGCATAAACTAGCGCTCCCCTTTCAACAGTTAACTGGGTAACGGCTGAACCAACTTTGGACAACTTCAACCCAGCTCGTAGTTACTGAGCTGAGCTAACAACCCCACTGCACATTTCGAGCATGCGGTGGTCGTTTTCGCTCAGGTCGCTAATGGCGTGGAAACCATCGAGACCAAAGGAAACTAGCTCACCGGAGGCCTCGCTAGACGCTACCGCAGAATCCTCAACCATGGCAAGGCTGTAGGGGTAGGTGTCGGCTTGGTCATAGCTGTTAATGACAGTCATGGCAATCTCGGTACCCTGTACCTGACCCTCGAAGCAGTCGAAGGACGAGCTGGGGTAGTACAGCGCGCCATAAACACGATCGCCCGTGCGCTCTAGCACCACGTAGCCTTGACCAATTTGATCAGGCTCGGGAACTTGGCCAAATAGATAGCGCTCGCCCACGGGCTCTGCAGCCGTCTGAGCGACTGCTAGCACCTCGGAGGAAGTCTGACTATCTACAGTTTGAGCTTGAGCGGCAGTACCTAATGCCGCAACAGTGGCTGCACCTAACAACACATAGGATAAAGAGCGGCGATCGCAACTCCGGCCCTGGCCTGCAACTCGGTTTACCAGGGAAGAAAATAGGGTGGATTGAAACGTTTTGATACCCATTCTATTGCCCCCTTTTGTTTAATCTTTATAAATAGCTAATTGATCATTGAGAAAACTCAGTTCTCGCTTTAGCTCAAAGCTTCAATGCGCCGCTCCATGCCCCTTTCGGGTTCTGTGACTTGAACTCAATGTAGTAGACCTCAGCAACCAGATTTTCACCCTAACGGCGAACCGTAACAACTCTTGTTAGTGGTGGTCATTTGTTTGCAATTGGTCCAATTTAGCCGTGAATTTTGCCATTCGCCGAGGGGCGATCGCGCTACACACAACTTGTCTTGCCACTGGGTATAGTTTCGGGCCAATACCTCAATTAAACATCTGCCGATGGGCCAGCTTGGCAACTGGTCAGAATTGGTAGAGGTCCCCAGTTGAGCTGTAGAGACTTGAGAGTCAGGGTAAAATCGTAGTTAGAAACCGGTTTTCAGACTTGTAGGAGACAGCAATGGAGGGTTCCTCCACTTCCTTTGATGACATTCGAGTGCCCCTCAAACTGCTGTTATTTATTGACAAGCGGCCCAGCTTGGCCCGGCAAATGCGCCAAATTAAGCAGTATCTGAAAACCCTAGAGACCCATTTTGAGTTCAACCTCGATGTGGTTGACATTGGTGAACAGCCCTACCTCGCCGAGCACTACAAGCTGGTAGCCAGCCCCGCGCTGATTAAAATTTCCCCAGCACCCCAGCAGATGCTGGCTGGTAGCGACATTATCAATCAGCTAGAGCGCTGGTGGCCTAAGTGGCAGCAAGAGCATCTCGATACCCTCAATTCGCTGGGGGTGGAGGCCGAATCAGCCCTATCAGCCGACCCCCTGGCACAGCAAGCCGACCTCTTGACCACCTCCGCCGAACTCATAAAACTCTCCGATGAGATCTTTCGGCTCAACCAGACCCGTGAAGAACTCGAGGCCCAGCTGCGCTTTAAAGATCGCATCATTGCCATGATGGCCCACGACCTTCGCAACCCCCTCACTGCTGCATCCATTGCGGTTGAAACCCTGGAGTTGGGCTATGCCCCTAATCAAACCCGCAACATCACTCTGAGCCCTGAGCTCACGGGCCAGCTGCTAAAACACGCCAAAACTCAAATTCGAGCCATCAATCGGATGATTACCGACATTCTTAAGGCGGCTCGGGGGGCCTCTATGGAACTCCAAATTGTGCCCCAGGAGCTCAACCTGCCTGCACTGTGTATGGAGGTGGTCGATGCTTTTCAAAACCGGCTTCAGGAAAAACAGCAAAGTTTAACCACCGAAATTCCCCAAGATCTGCCCACGGTCTATGCCGACGGTACTCAAGTCAAGCGTGTAATCACCAACCTGCTCGACAACGCCATCAAATACACGCCTCAGGGGGGACAGGTCTCGATTATTGCGCTACATCGCACCACCCAAAAGGTACAGGTGGCTGTGGTAGATACCGGTCCTGGAATTCCGCCCGAAAACCGCGACAAAATTTTTGAGGAAAGCTATCGTCTCCAGCGGGACGTTACTCAGGATGGCTACGGGCTGGGGCTGGCTCTCTGCCAGCGAATTGTGCGCGCTCACTACGGTCAAATCTGGGTTGACTCGGCCTCTGGGGCGGGCAGCTCTTTTTTCTTTACTCTACCGGTCTATCGGGCCTAGATTGATTGACCGATCGCCTGCCGCTGACTTCCTACGCGCCCTAAACACGGAGGCCTATGGCAAGATAGGGGCCATGGTGAAGCGGTTTTTGCACTATCTAAGCCCTGCCCTTTGGATCAGGACCCTATCTCTCTACGGCAGCGGGGAACTCTGGCGTGAGGTAGGGCAACAGGCCGCCCGATCGCGCTGGGCAGAGGTCACCGCTGCGATCGCATTTCTCTGGCTGCTGGGCCTACTGGGGCTCAGTTTTGTGCTGCTCCACAGCAAGCAAGGTGCAATAATTTTCCCTGGGGCGCTGGCGCTGGGCCACGGTCTCCAAACCATGTTGGGGATGGCTGCTACCCCACACACTAATGCTCCTAGGCTCTGGGTTTTAGGTTTGGTTGGTTTAGGGGCTTGGCTTTGCCTAGTTACCGGCACTCAAAAGCTGATGCGGCTGGTGGCAGTGGCCGCGGGCAGTAGTCCTACTCCCCTGGCTTGCTGGCGCGATCGACTGCTGCCCTGGGGGATCACTCTACTAGGTCTAGGAGTGGCGGGGCTGGTGTTTAGCTTAGTAGGCAGTACGACCGACGCGGCGGCGATCGCTGGCCGATGGAATGCCTTGGTTTGGCTAGGGCGTTGGCTGTTAGCTGTTGGGATCGGAGCCGCCGGTCTGGCGTTGGTATATAGACTTGTCCCGCAGCGCAGGCTACCTGGTCTAGGGCTGTGGCCTGGTGTCAGGGTCGTCTTAGTCTTGAGTCTAGGGATTTTGGGGCTGCGGCACTGGGGACTCAGCTGGCTGACCCAACAGGCGATCGCCTACGACCTCCTATTAGTCCTTGGTTTCAACCTGGGGACGCTGTATGGGCTGATTCTGCTGGTGCCGGTAGGAGCTCAGGTCAACCTCAGCGTTCTGCGCCATCGGGGATTCGTTCACCACCCCCAGAAGCGGCCTATACCTATACCGCCGCCACCATCTTTCGATTCCTTTAAAATTAAACGTCGGAATTGAGCTATACCAATTCCGATGAGGATGTGCCAGTTCGTTGGGAGATCTGGACATAGTTTTTCGCGTTCCAAGCCTCCCATTGCCTCATGTCTTAATGCTTTGGCTGCCAGGGCAAAGCTTCTCAGGTCTACCAAAGGGCTATGCGATCACTACAATGCGCTCCAACCCCTAACGAATTCGTTGAAGGCTGCTGACAATGCCTAGACCGAAGCACAGCAGAATTAATAGCCAGATCACCAGACCCGGCAAAAAGGCCAGCAGCGACAGGCCCCGTAAAACCCATACAATGGCGGTTACGCCTAGGGCTGCTAAAAAGAGTTTGGTTAGGGGTTGTAGCGGGTAGCGACGACGGCCCATGGCGGCAATGTCTCCGTTTGTAAAGCTATGACTAGGCTACGGGGGAATACTGAGGGGCATTGGTAAAAGCCCCGTAATGATACTACCGTCCCCCCTACGCTACAAAACTGTCTGACCTTTAATAGAAAAGCAAGCGACACAGCGCTAGCATGGGCCAGATGCCGCAGCCCTTACCAGGGTAGCGGGCAGGACCGGGGTTTGCGATCGCTCCGGAGTCAGACAGCCACCGACAGCCTAAGCAGGCGCTTACAGGCTGTTGACATCAACACCAGATCGCATCGTTAGGAGGAATAGAGCAATGGTTACTAGCAAAGCTCAGGGTATCCACGAGGTCAGGCAGGACGGGTTTCTAGCCCAGTTTTCTCCCAGCGACCAGGTGGCGCTACTCCGAGGAGATGTATTGCTCCAGTCGCCAATCGGCAACACCAGCGGCGCTGTCACCGCTCACATGTACGTACCCCTGGCGCGCCCTCAAATTTGGCCTCAGGTAACCAACTACAGCTGCTGGACTCAATATTTTCCTAACATTGTGCACAGCGAAGTTCTAGAGACCGTGAAAACTGCGACTCAACGCTACCGCCGCCTCTACCAGGTGGGGCGCAAGGGGTTTATGCTGCTGACGGCCCAAGTCGAAATTTACCTCAAGGTGGTCGAAACCGCCTGCGAAGCTATTCAGTTTCGCCTAGAGCAAGGCACCTTTTCCCATTTCGCGGCGGATCTGCACCTGCAAGATTTCAACCAAGGCACTCTGCTGACCTACTCGGTGCAAGCCGCGCCGACGATTCCGGTACCAACATTCTTAATTGAACAAGCCATTAAGACCGACCTACCAGGGAACATGCGGCAGATGAGACGGGTACTGTGCGCCCGCTATGGTGTGGCGTGAGCAGCGGCGGCGCAGAGCTAGAGGGGAAGTTTGCGATCGCAGCAAACCTATCCTAAAAACCACCTCCTAAGACCTGTGGAATGGACATGACCGCTTACCTTTTGAGAGGTCGCGTCGGGATTATTGCTCCTTAGCAAAATCCTGCGTCTGCCCAATGGGTTAAAGCTTGGTCTGTTAGCGGTAGCGCTCCACAAAGGATCGCCCGGCCGACATGGCTGCACTGCTGGTGGTGTAAAAAGTGCCGTCACTGAGCACATCCAGGTCAGGCTTCACAATCCAGCACTGGTAGCCTCGGTCTTTGTTGTGGCTGACGCCAATAATCCAGCCGGTCATGGCTGAAACTTGCACGACCGAATCCGCGTCCATCGCAGTATCCTCCCGTGGGCCTAGGACCTATCCCAACGTGAGGGCGAGGGCCAGAGCTGTGCGGTGCTATGGTAAATCAGATTGTGACCTGGGTTAGCAAAACCCCTGACTTTCTTCTCAATTTCTCAGGTCGATGCTGTACTTTTGCGCCCCTGCCTAGCTGCTATGAGCAATCAAACCCTACCCCTCGATGATCGCCTCTACCGCTACTTGATCGATCACTCGGTACATGAACCCGAAGTGCTCGTCGCTCTGCGCCATGAGACCGCTCAGCATCCTATGGCCCAGATGCAGATTGCTCCCGAGCAGGGGCAGTTTATGGCGCTGCTGGTGCAGCTCTTGGGAGTGACCAAGGCGCTAGAAGTCGGCGTTTTTACGGGCTATAGCGCCCTGCGAGTGGCGCTGGCGATGCCCCCGGAAGGCAAGCTGGTGGCCTGTGATGTAAGTGAGGAGTACACCGCGATCGCCCGCCGCTACTGGGAAAAAGCTGGGGTCGCCCACAAAATTGACCTGCGCATCGCCCCTGCCACCGAAACTTTGGATCAGCTCATTCAGGCGGGTGAAATCAACAGCTTTGACTTTGCCTTTATTGATGCCGACAAAAACGGCTACCCCACCTACTACGAGCAGGCGCTCCAGCTGGTGCGCCCCGGCGGCCTCATTGCACTGGACAATGTGCTGTGGTCGGGCCAGGTAGCCGACCCCGCTGTGCAGGACAGCCGCACTAATACCCTGCGCCGCCTCAATGAGGCGATCCACAACGACGATCGCGTCGTCGCCAGCTTAGTTCCCATCGCCGATGGTCTGACCCTGGTGATGAAAAAGCGGTAGGGCTCAATCCCGCAGGACTCGCTTGGGAAGCGTAGCTAACGTATTAAGCCAGGAGTAGCTGAGCTTAGGGAGACTGTGATACCTGTAACAGAATAATTTCTCAAAGTTGCCGGATTATTTGCCAATGCAGAACCGGCTGAAAATTTCATCGAGCATAGATTCGGTGATTTCATCGCCGGTAATGCTACCCAGGGCCGCGATCGCAATCCTCAAATCGATCGTCCAAAAATCTAGTGGTAGCTGATTCTCAATGGTTTGCTGCACCTGGTGGAGCGCATTGCGGGCTGCAGTCAGAGCCGCTCCCTGGCGCTGGTTAATGGTGAACTCTAGATTGGCCGTGGTGAGCTGGTCGGCGTGGATCGCGTTGAGAATTGCGCGCTCAAGGGCATCAATCCCCTGCTGCTGGGCCGCGGCGGTGTGAACCACAGGCAAGTCCTTTGGGAAAACAAGATCCTTTACAACGTCGGCAGTGACCAGATCTACTTTGTTAACAACCAAAATTAGAGAAGTTTTCTGTACCGACTCGTAGAGCTGTTGGTCGGCGCCCGTCCACCCGGCGGTGGCGTCGATGGTGAGCAGCACCAGATCTGCGCCCTGGGCCACCTGGCGCGATCGCGCAATGCCCATTTGCTCCACTGGGTCGCTGGCCTCGCGAATGCCTGCTGTATCGAGCACCTGAATAGGGATGCCGCCCACCACCAGCTGCGACTCCACCACATCGCGGGTGGTGCCGGGCAAGTCGGTGACAATGGCACGATCGCAGCGGCTCCAGGCGTTGAGCAGGCTTGACTTGCCCACGTTGGGACGACCTACAATCGCTACCTTGAGCCCGGTGCGCAGTAGTTCCCCCGATTCTGTCGTGGCCAGTATGCGATCGATCTCTGCCAGCACAGTGGCTACTTGCGATCGCACCGTCTTCTCATCCAGCGGCGGCAGGTCGTCTTCAAAGTCGATGCGGGCCTCTACCTCGGCTAGCACGTCGAGGCAGGTCGAGCGCAGCTGGCGGATGGGCTGGGTGAGTTTGCCCTGCACTCCAGCCAGGGCTGTTTTCGCCGCCAGATTTGACTGCGCCGCCACCAGATCGGCCACCCCTTCTGCCTGAGTGAGGTCGAGCCGCCCGTTCAGAAACGCCCGCAGGGTAAATTCGCCCGGTTCTGCCAGCCTGGCCCCTTGGCTCAGACAGAGTTGGAGCACCTGCTGCACCGCCATCAACCCGCCGTGGCAGTGAAACTCCACCACATCCTCACGGGTGTAAGAACGAGGGGCCAGCATAAGCAGCAGCAGCGCTTCATCCACTGGCTGCTGAGTGATGGGGTCGCGCACTTGGCCATAGAGAATGCGGTGGCTTTCCCAGGGTTGTTTGCCGGGGGCATGGAATAGTTTGCGGGCGATCGCCACGGCCTCGGCTCCAGACAGCCTTACAATGCCGACACTGCCCTGCTGGGGGGCAATGGCGGTAGCGATCGCCGCGATTGTCTCGCTTTGAATTGTCGAGGGTAACGCCCTTTGCTGAGCGGCAGCGCCATTCATAGCATCTATCCTGCAGGGTGAAGTGATGTTGAAGCCTGGGGCGAGTCTGATAAAGCGCCGATCTACTGGGTAGAATAGAAAAGAATCTTTACGTGCCTCTAAGATTCTACTGCTGAGTCTTTCTGCTTACTAAGGGGTAGCCTACCAAGCCTTGAGGAATGGCTACCCACCTGACCGTTGAGCTGTCTCCATTTTTTACTTCCCCTGGGTTCTTGGGGAACTTAGCCTCTGGTATACCCCCGTCTATGATCACTACGCCTACAACCGAATCGACCCCCGACCCCAAGCCCGTAATGCGAAAAACGACTCAACCCCAGTGGCGGCGGCAGCTCCGCTATCTATACCTGCGGTTTTTGCGGCTCCAGGGCACTTCTGAACAGCTGGCCCGGGGTATGGCCTCGGGGATATTTTCTGGCTGCTTTCCTCTATTTGGCTTTCAAATCCTCATTGGGGTGGCCGTAGCTACGGTGCTGAAGGGCAACCGCATGATGGCAGCAGCGGCTACCTGGATCAGCAACCCCTTCACCTACGTGCCTATTTTCGCTTTTAACTACCAGGTGGGGCTGTGGCTTCTGGGGGGTAGTGCCACCCAGGCTTTTGATGACCTCGACACCCTCAAAAGCTGGATGGATATGGGCACTGAAGTGTCGGCGCGGCTGATGTTAGGCAGTACAGTAGTGGGTTTGGTGGCGGGAGTAGCCAGCTATTTTGTGGGTCTGCCGCTGATTCAACGGGTGCGATCGCGCCAGAACATCCGGCAGCAGCGCCAGCTAGCAAACCCCTCTGGGTTAGAGAACCTTGTCCAGCCCGTAGATTAACGATTTTAGGGCTATTACTCGGCGAATACAGAGCAGCACACCGGGCATAAAGCTGGCGCGATCGCTGGTGTCGTGACGCAGGGTGTAAAGCTGCCCCGGGGAGCCAAACAAAATTTCCTGGTGGGCAATTAGTCCCGGCAGCCGCACGCTGTGAATATTGATGCCCTCAGGAGTTGTGCCGCCTCGGGCTCCAGGGATGGTCTCAGTTTCTTTAACCAACGGAGTGTTGAAGCTTTTTTGCGCCTCCGCCAGCATCTGGGCGGTTTGTACGGCAGTGCCGCTAGGGGCATCGGCCTTTTGGTTGTGGTGCAGCTCAATGATCTCAACATGGTCAAAGTACTGGGCTGCCTGCTGAGCGGCCTGCTGCATCAGCACCACCCCAATGGAAAAATTGGGCACGATCAGGCAGCCAGTGCTGGCCTTGTCGGCAAACTCTGCCAGGTCGCGAATTTGCGCGTTGCTCAGGCCCGTGGTGCCGACCACTGGGCGCACACCGTAGGCGATCGCTGCCCGCACCGACTCATAGACGCTATCGGGATGGGAGAGGTCAACCATCACCGCCAGACCCTCGCTCTGAGCGGCTACCAGGGTTACCTCCAGGTCATTCATGACCGGCACTTCTAGGGGCCTATAACCAATTACTTCGCCAATGTCTTGGCCCATCAGCTCAGGGTTTCTGCCGATCGCTCCCACCAAAGTAATATCTGGGGCTTGATCGATAGCTTTAATGACCTCGCGGCCCATCTTGCCGTAGGCTCCGTTAACCACGACGGGAATAGCTGATTGGGTAGACATAGGAATTCGTTTGGCGGACTAAGGGAACTAGCCGGTCGGCAAGTCTGACGGTCAACAAGCTACCAGCCGTGAAGTTTTTAACGCTTCAACCCGCCGATGAGCTCAATCTTCAGACCCGCCTTACTTCACTACTGAAACTTTCGTTCCAAAGACTTGAGATACTCGGTGTTGACCCCCGACTCGCGAGGCAGAGAGATTTTGCCGGTGCGGGCAATTTCGCGAATGCCAAAGCGGTTGAGCACCTGCACGATCGCTACCATCTTGCCGGGGTCACCCACGACTTCTAGAGTGAGAGAGTCTTCAGACACGTCTACTACCCGCGCCCGAAAGATTTGGGCAAACTCGATGATCTCAGAGCGGCTGGTACTGGTTGCATTAACCTTGAGCAGCATCAGCTCCCGTTCAACGCAGGGCGTATCGGTGACGTCGTTGACCTTGAGCACGTTGATCAACTTATAGAGCTGCTTTGTGAGCTGCTCGATCACCGCATCGTCGCCGGGCACTACCATGGTGATGCGAGAAATGCCCGAGGTTTCGGCTGGCCCCACGGCTAGGCTCTCAATGTTAAACCCGCGCCTGGCAAACAGACCGGCAATGCGGCTCAGCACCCCAGCCTCGTCTTCAACCAGTACAGAGAGGGTGTGTTTGATGGCCTGCTGAGGAGCCACAGCCGAACTGGGGAGAATAGAAGGGTTAACCATAGGGCCTGGGGATGTAAAAGGTTTCAGCACCAGCGCTGATTCGCGAGACTTTCAAAACTAACAAACCTCAATACTATCCCGAAAGTCCCTGCCTTAAAAACATCCCTTCTGCACCTATCCACCATTTCTCCTGACAAAACGTTGAGCTTCCTCACCCTTTCCCCTTTAGGGACGTTTTGCATGGGCGATCGCCTGGCCGAGAGGCAAACAGCGCCGTTGCTTCTTTAGTGCCGCTAATGCAAACAGGCACTGGCTCCCTCTGCCCATCTCATCCTTACATCTCTATTTAGCTTGGCTTCACAAACCCCCAAAGCCCGTCCACATCCCCCAGATTGGGTATCCTTGAGGCACTAGCCTACCGTCACTGCATTTGGCATGAGCTTATCTGGCCCCGCTAAAGAGATTCAGTCCCTAAAGGGGCGCTTTCTCGACCTGATCAACTTGCGCCCTGGGGAAGAAGAGCGCACGCTGCTCATGTTTGCCTTTTACACCGCCACCTCCATGGGCATTTTGTGGCTAGAGGTGAGTTCGGCAGCGCTATTTTTGGATGCCTACGGGGCGGCCAGTCTGCCGTGGATCTACATCTTTAGCGCTGGGGTGGGGCTAGGGCTGAGCGTGGTCTATTCCTGGCTACAGCGGTTGTTTCCGCTGCGCCGGGTAATTGTAATTATCGCCATGCTGATGGCCGTGCCAATTTTGGGGTTTCGCTGGGGGCTAACGGTGCCCTTGTTGGCAGCCCCCATGGTGTTTTCGATGCGGCTATGGATTGAGGCCATCTACGGGCTTAACGACCTCAACCTATCAGTGACCGCCAACCAGCTGTTCAATATTCGCGAAATCAAGCGGGCGTATCCAATCATCAGCAGCGGCAACCTGGTGGCTGATGTCATTAGCGGTTTTTCGGTGTACCTGCTGCTTAAGCTGATTGGGCTGCAAAACGTTATGCTGCTTGCTTTTGTGGTGATGGTGGCGGGGGCGGCTATTTTGTACCACCTCAGCCGCAGTTACGAGCACGCCTTTCCCGATTCACCCCGCCGTCAGGCAGAAGACGCTGAGTCAGTGGAGAGCTTCCGATCGCGTCAGCGGCTCCAGGGGCCAATCCAGCAGTACGTGGTGCTGCTGTTTTCGTTTTTTGTGCTGGCCCAAATGCTGCTGTTCTCTATAGAGTTTCAGTTCTTCAACCAGCTAGAAACCAGCCTCGATGTCGATGCGATCGCGGTCTTTTTGGGCTTCTTTAGCGGCCTGCTGGGGCTGATTGAGCTGTTCACCCAGTGGTTTACCTCCAGCCGATTGATTGAGCGGGAGGGGGTGTTTAAGGTGGCCCTGGTGCTGCCCTCGGTGATTGTGGCGATTGGCGTGACTACGCTGGTGGGCAGTTACCCCCTGCGGCTGGGTTTGGTGGTCATGTTCGTCGGGCTGATCGTGCTGAAGTTTTTTGATGAGTGGCTCCGCTATACGTTGGTAGCCACCACACGCCCAATTCTGTTTCAGCCGATTCCTGACCAGGTTCGCAGCACGGTGCAGTCGTGGGTGGGTGGAATTGCCGAGCCGCTGGCGATGGGGGGCACGGGGGTAGCCATTTTGGTCACCATCGCCGTTTGTAACCGTGTTGGGCTGGTGGATACCCTGGTCCAGGCGCGGCTGTTTTTGCTGAGCACAGTGGTGGCGGCGCTGGTGTGGTTTGCGATTATGGTGATGCTGCGATCGCGCTACCTCAACCTGTTGGTGCGGGGGGC
Source organism: Nodosilinea sp. FACHB-141 (assembly GCF_014696135.1). NCBI lineage: Bacteria > Bacillati > Cyanobacteriota > Cyanophyceae > Nodosilineales > Nodosilineaceae > Nodosilinea > Nodosilinea sp. FACHB-141. Next base: position 92,038 of record NZ_JACJPP010000020.1, read on the forward strand.
CGAGCGCGGCCTGCTGACCTTCTCTGACGCCAACCTGCGGGTGCTGAAGCGCGCCTTTATTGAACAGCTCGAAAAGCCTGGATTGGACGCCAACAAGCGATCGTGCATTGAGCTGCTAAGCCACATTGACCCCAAAAACGTGGGCGAGATCTTGGCGCCCCGCCTAGCCGAGCTACCCCCGGCCCTCCAGCGCCAGAGCTTAGAGGCGATGCTGGAGTATCCCAACCCCGCCTACACCGTTCAGGTACAGGAAATGCTAGAGGTGCCCAACCAGGCTCCCGAAATTTTGGCCCTGGCCCTGCGCTACGTGTGGCTGGCCCAGGAACGCTTTGATATCAACGATCTGCGCCCCTATCTGCCGCCGGAGGTGGATGCGGTAGTGCGGGGCACAGCGGCCTCGCTTATGCTGCGGCGGGGCAACCTGCAGGAGCGGGCCGAAGCCACCGCTACCCTCCGCAAAATGCTGGTGCATGACGAAGAGCGGGAGCGGGTAATGGGCTGCCGCGCCCTGGGTGAGGCCGACTATATGGAATCGCTCAGCATTTATATTGACGATTTGCTGCAAGACTCCTCGCTGCGGGTGCGGCGGGCGATTTTGGAGGCGATCGCCGCTACCCAGTACAAAAAATATTACCCCTCGCTGCTTAAGGCGCTCCAGTACAAGTCAACCCGCGAAGCCGCTGTCACCGCCCTCACCCGCCTGGGCAATGAAGCTCTGCCCATGCTCCAAGAACTGGCCCTCGACAGCTACCGCCCCGAGATATTGCGCAACCAGGCTTGGCAGGTGATTGGCAACATTGGCACCGTACCCGCCCTGGAATTTTTAATTCAAAACCTAGTCACCACCTGGGGCAGCACCCGCCGCCATATTCTGCGGATTTTGCTCAGCTTGTACCAGGAGTCTGGGGTGAAGCGATCGGCTCTGATCGACGAGGCCTTAGACCGCATGCTGGGCCGCAGCGGTATTGAAGAGCTGCTGAATACGGAGCTGGCCTTTGCCGGGCAGATGCTGGCTGCCAAAGTTGATTTGGCACCCAGCCGGGTTGAGGGGATTGAGGCTGACCTGCTGCGCAAAGCCCTCGACGGGCTGCAGGCCGATGCCACCGAGCGGCTGTTTATGCTGCTGCGGTTTGTATCGCCCGCCACTGCCATTCAAGCGGCCCAGGTAAGCCTCAGCGGGTCGGCTGCCCAATGGGCTAGGGGCATCGAAATTCTCGATAACGTGGTGGATGTGGCCAACAAACGGTCGATTCTGATCTTGCTCGATCGCCGTTTAGATGCCGACAAGCTGAAGCTGCTGGCCCTATCTACACCGCTGATTGCCTACCGACCCATGCCGCCCCGCGATCGCCTGCGTCAGCTGCTCGACCTGCGCAACTTTTTGTCAGACTGGGCGATCGCCTGCTGCTTTCACCTAGCTCGCGTGCAACGGTGGAATCTCACCGCTGAGCACACCCTGGCCTCACTCCAGCACCCTACCGGTTTTGTGCGTGAGGCTGTGCTGACTTACTTAGCTGTGGCGTCGCCCCGCGCCCTGCGGGAGCTGCTGCCCCTGATGGAGCAAGACGCCGACCCGTTGGTGCTGGCCCAGGTTAAGCAGCTGATCAACACCTATAATCTGGAGCCGAGCCCGTCCGCTAGCTGACGCATCCTGCCCCGTTCACCCGCCGTTGCCCCCTTAGGTCAAACAGCCCCGTATGTTAAACAGCGTCGAACGTCTCCTATTTATTCGCAACGTCCCCATGTTCAAGGAGCTGCGGGACGACTTTTTGGTGCGGCTGGCCTCGGTGATGGATGAAGTGTTTTACGACAGCAACTACACCATCATCACCGAAGGCCAGGAGGGGCGATCGATGTACATTGTGGTGTCGGGCCGCGTCAGTGTGCACATCGGCGGTCAGGAAGTGGCCCAACTCAAAGAAGACGAATGCTTTGGCGAAATGTCGGTGTTTGATGCCGAGCCGCGATCGGCCTCGGTTACCACCCTAGAGCCCTGCGCCTGCTTAGTGCTTACCCAGCAGCAGCTCTACGACGCCATCGACGAAACCCCCGGCATTGCGGTCAACGTGATTCGCCTGCTGTCGCGCCGCATTCGTGAGCTCAACCAAGACCTCAACCAGGTCAAACAGCAGCTAACGCAGCCTTCACCATTCCCCCAAACCCGGCCCCAGTGGTATCGGCCACTGCCATTTCCGCCGTCGGAACCCCTAGCGCGATCGGGTAGTTAGGAGCGAAGACGCTGGGGTGCAAGGTTCAAGGTTTAGGGCTAGAAAAGTAATTTTGAGATATTTCCAGGAAAGAGTGACTTCTCGGCGTCTGATGAGTTTATCGTCAGGCTTCTGTTGAATAGGTGCGCAAACTTTGCCCATTCAACGAGGGAGTGTTCTTGATTCAAAAATCACCTTCATCCTTGAGCCTAAAATCTTCAATTCATCTCTCTTAAACACAATTTTTCTTAACTCTGCGACGCGTCCTTAAGGCTTGGGCAAGCTAACGGTACGATGCCGTTTTTGGAGGACTTGCCCATGGGGGTACTGATACTGCTGGTGGCCGTACTGCTTATTGCGGCGGTCTTTTTTGTCAACTTATACAACCGCTTGGTGACCGGACGAAACCGCTACCAAAATGCCTATGCCCAAATTGATGTGCAGCTGCGCCGCCGCTATGACCTAATTCCTAACTTGGTGGAGAGCGTCAAGGGCTATATGGCCCACGAGAAAGAAACCTTAGCGGCGGTCATCAACGCCCGTAACAGTGCCATGAGCGCCAGCCGTCAGGCAGCCCAGGCTCCTGGCGATCCGCAAGCGATGACTCAGCTGGCAGCAGCCGAGGGCATGCTCGACAGCACCCTAGGTCGGTTTTTTGCCCTGTCGGAAGCTTACCCCGACCTCAAGGCCAACCAAAATATGGCCCAGCTAATTGAAGAACTGCGCTCTACCGAAAACCGCATCGCCTTTGCTCGCCAGGCGTTCAATGATGCTGTCACCCTTTACAACACCCAGCGGGAGATGTTTCCCGGCAACCTGATCGCGGGCAGCTTTAATTTCAACTCGGCTCAGCTGCTTGAAGAAAGCACTCCCGAAGTCAAAGAAGTCCCCCGCGTATCTTTTAGCTAGTCATGAATTTCTTTGAGCATCAAGACCAGGCCCGCCGCAACACCACCAAGCTGCTGCTGCTGTTTGGGTTATCGATCGCAGTGATGATCGCAGCATTTTATGTCGTTGCGATCGCGGTTCTATCCACCCAGGCCACCCCAGAGCTTGGTGGTTTATCGCTCTGGCAGCCCGGTGTCTTGTTTTGGGTAACCAGCGGTACCCTGGCTTTTATGATGGTGGGCAGCTCGACTAAGATGGCTCAGCTTAGCCAGGGGGGCCACAGTCTGGCCAAAGGGCTGGGCGGGCGAGAGCTAAACCCCCTCACCGACGACCCTGATGAGCAGCGGCTGATCAACGTGGTCAGCGAGATGGCTCTGGCCTCGGGCACCCCCATCCCTGCTGTGTACCTGCTGGATGACGAGCTGGGCATCAACGCCTTTGCGGCAGGTCACACCGCTGACAAAGCTGTGATTGGGGTGACCCGTGGATGTCTCGACCAGCTCAACCGCGACGAGCTGCAAGGGGTGATCGGCCACGAGTTTAGCCACATTCTCAACGGCGACATGGGCCTCAACCTCAAACTAATTGGGGTAATTCACGGTCTGCTGCTGATCTATATTGCTGGGCGGGTGGTGCTGCGCTTGAGCTGCTACTCCGACGGATCGTCGCGCCGATCAAAGGACGACAAGGGGGCTGGGGCGGTGTTGGCAGCGGCTCTGGCCATGGTGGTGATTGGCTACCTGGGAGTACTGTGCGGACGGTTGATCAAAAGTGCTGTATCGCGGGAGCGAGAGTTTTTAGCCGATGCCTCAGCGGTGCAGTTTACCCGGAACCCCGAGGGTTTGACTGGGGCGCTGCGCAAAATTGGTCAGATTTCGGCGGGGTCGACGATGGTTTCCCCCATGGCTGAAACCGCCAGCCACCTGCTGTTTGGCGAGGCCAACGGCAACTTGTCGTTCTTGGGGGAGTGGTTTGCCACCCATCCGCCCCTGGGCGAGCGACTGCGACGCCTGGGCCAGGTACCGATTCCCCAGGGAAGTTCTCCCCTAGCCGCCGAGGCATCGGTTAGCTCCCCAGACGAATCGCTGGTGATGGGCCTGCACGGGGGCACAAGCACTGCTGTGCAGCAAGGGATTGTTGCAATCGCCTCCCCCGCCCCCAGCCAGTTCATGACCGCCATTGGCACTACCGATGCCCGGCGGCTTGAGCAGGTGCGATCGCTGCTAAGCGAGCTACCCGCCGAAGTTAAGGCGGCCCTTCAAGACCCTACTGCTGCTGCCGAGGTAGTTTATGCTCTGCTGGTGCGAACTAAGCCCGCCCTACAAACTCAGCAGATCGAGTACCTGTCCAACACCTATGGCCCGGATTGTAGAGAACGAGTAGGACAAATTTACAATCGGGTTCGTGCCCTCAAGCCAGGGCAAGATCTGCTGTTGCTAGAGGCGCTAGTTCCTGCCCTCCAACAGCTCGACTCCGAGTCGGGGCAAAAGTTTGTCCAAACGGCCCAGGCCCTGAGCCAGCCAGGGGGCCGCCTGCTGCTCTCGAACTATCCACTGCAGCTGATTCTGCGCAAACGGCTGTCGAGTCGTTCAGGCCAACCTGCAACCATCACCGACATAAACGATCTCTGGAGCGACGCCCTTGTGGTGCTGGCCCTGCTGGCGCGGGTTGGCCACACTCGCCCAGAGGATGCTATCTACGCTTTCAAGCTGGGTATTTCGCAAATACCGGGGGCCAAAACGCAGACCTCGCCAAACCAGCTGCCGCCAATTAACAGCGTTGATATCAACGCTAGCCTCAGCCGTCTAGAGCAGGCTGCCCCCAAACTCAAACAGACCATTGTTGACGCCTGCGCCCATACGGTGCTGGCCGACAACGATGTTACCCCTGCCGAGATGGGACTGCTGCGGGCGGTGGTGATCACTCTTGACTGCCCGGCCCCACCCTTTCTTACCTAGTACCTAACCAAGTTGATTGTGACAAACTTGATCAGGGTTCAAGGTATAAGGCTGGTCGTGAACCTTGTACCTTCCTGTTGATTCACTACGCCCAAAAAACCTATTCGGTCGGCAGTTTCGGCAAAACTCGCTGCATTCTACAGGTTGATTGCTCCGAGATTTCTGCTACAATCCGAAGTTGCGCTATTGTGCCGTTTGATTACCGTTGGAGAATATTCATGGCTCGTCATTGTCAACTCACCGGGAAGAAGGCCAACAACGCCTTTTCGATCTCTCACTCTCACCGCCGCACTAAGCGCCTGCAAGAGGCCAACCTGCAAGAAAAGCGCGTGTGGTGGCCCCAGGGCAAGCGTTGGGTCAAGCTCCGCCTGTCGACTAAAGCGATCAAAACCCTTCAAACCAAGGGGCTTGAAGCTATGGCTAAAGAAGTTGGTCTCAACCTGAACAAGTGCTAGTTTGGCTTTTAGCCAGCTAATTTCGGCGGCGCAGTAGCGCCAGCCCCGCCGCTACAATACCGATTGCAAAGGCCGTTCCTGGTTCGGGGACGGCCTTTGATGTTGTCTGGCGCTGCACTTCCATCACAAACTTAAACACCACCGATTCGCCGGGGGCCAGAGAGCGGTCAAACTGAACGGCGGCAGTGATATCGGCATCGACTAAGGGGCCGGGGGTATTTTGCAACCCTGTGGCCGGGACGTTGTAGAGCTGAGCCAATAGCGGACCGTAGGGACTAATCTGCACTGCCGTTGGGGCCTGGTCGACGCTGAGAGTGGCCCGGGCACCGTTGGCGTCGGTTTGAGTAAGGGTATTGTTTGTAAAAAAAGCGGTGTTGTTGGTGAGCGCGCCGTCAAACTGAAGGTCGTAGTCGACGTACTTGAACAGGCTGACATCAAGCCAGTCGCTGCCCGTGTTGGTTAGGGTCACGGTTTCGTGGCGAGCGGCGCGATAGCTACCGGGGGCACCCCCCAACAGTACAGAATCGAGGGAAAAGGCCAGATTAGCCCCCAAGAAACTGGCGCTGAGGCGATCGGGGCTGGGTTGGCTAAATGCGGTGGGCTGAAAATCTTCGAGCCGCAGCTCCTGGGGAGCCGCTAGGTTGCTGAGGTTGAGAAAGTATAGGTCTGTGAACAGCGTTTCGATGCCGTCAACGAGCCAGGATTGCTCCTCGCTAAAGCGCAGCAGATCGGCGCGGTAGGTTGAGTTGCCCTGGGTGAGTTCTAGTAGTCCGGAGGGCAAGGGGTCTGCAGCCGCAGCCAAACTAGGGCTGGCCAGAGCCAGGGCTAAACCCAGACATGGAACGGTAATGGCAGACCAATGTTTCATGAACTGTGATGATAGGGCAATAGGATACAGAGAATTGACTGCGGTAGAAGAAACGAGAAAGCCGATGGGGCGATGGCCCTTTGGACCGGTCTTTGACCATTACGCCATCAGCTAATCCTCACCCAGGTTAGCCGGGCAACCCCATCGCTGGAACCGGTCCCCTAGGTGTATTTACGGAATCCTTAAGCGAACTTTACCGACTTCGTAGAGCCGCTGCTGCTCCTAAGGAGCCGAATACTCACCCGCTAAGCCATGACCGACCCCAGCGTAGGCAAAAGCGCTAGTTTCCCCATTACACTGAGTAAGGGGCTGAGGCCTCTAAATTCCGTCACTCATCACCTATGAATTTTTTGGCGAATCTGATTCCCGGTCGAGCTGACCAGGATACCCTGCCCAAGCGCAGCCGTCGGGTGCGGGGGGTAGAGCTGAAGACCGAGGCCGAGCTAGAGATTATGCGCGGTGCCGCCCGCATTGTGGCCACGGTGCTTAAAGAAATCGAGGCCCTGGTGCAGCCGGGGATGACCACCGCTGATCTAGACGCCCACGCCGAGAAGCGGATTCGTGAGCTGGGCGCAACGCCCAGTTTTAAGGGTTACCACGGTTTTCCGGCATCGATCTGTGCCTGCGTCAACGACCAAGTGGTGCATGGCATTCCCCACAAGCGTCAGGTGATTCGGCGGGGTGACCTGCTCAAGGTTGATACGGGGGCTTACTACAATGGCTTCCACGGCGACTCCTGCATCACCATTGCGGTGGGCGAGGTATCGGCCCAGGCCCAGCAGTTGATGACGGCAGCGGAAGCAGCTCTCTATGCAGGCATTGCCCAAGTAAAGCCGGGAAATACGCTGCTAGACATCGCGGGAGCGATTGAAGACTGTGTCACCAGCTCTGGCTTCACGGTGGTTGAAGATTTTACTGGCCACGGGGTGGGGCGAAACCTGCACGAGGCTCCGTCTGTGTTTAACTTTCGCACCCGCCAGCTGCCCAATATGAAGCTGCTACCGGGGATGACGCTGGCGATCGAGCCGATTTTAAACGCTGGGTCCAAGCAGACCCGCACCTTGAAGGATCAGTGGACGGTAGTGACGGTAGATCGATCGCTGTCGGCCCAGTTTGAGCACACGGTGCTGGTGAGCGAGACCGGCTATGAGATTTTGACCGATCGCAGCTCGATCCCGGTAGCCCTAGCTTCCTAAGGGACTGGATTGGGTTCTAGGCAGGGGCGATCGCCGTAGTCAACGCTGGTATCAATGGTGAGCACGTAGGCTTTGATGCCCTCGGCCGGCTCAAAGCGGTGGCGCTGAATTTCTTGCAGGGCTTTGCGATCGAGGATGCCGTAGCCCGAGCTGCGCAACAGAGCCGGTTCATCTCGCCAAGACCCGTCGGGGTTCACCACGGCCCCAACGTTGATTTCTCCCGGTGAGTCCGCTAGGCACACTCGCTGGGGATACACCGTGGAAAACTCGGAACGATTGATTTCTGGCGATAGCTCGGCCTGGCCGGTTTCCTGCCGCAGAGTGCTGACCCAAGTACTCTGGTTCGCGTTGAAGGCGTCATTGGTGACGGCAGCGGCATTAAAGACAAACCGGTTTTGAATAGACTCTGCCGCCCGGTCAACCTTGGCTTGGGGCAGGTTGAGGGTGGACACGTAGGCCAACAGTTGTGGGCCTAGCTCGGCGTCAAACAGGGGTTGAGTGGATGACGGAGCGGAAGGCGCGGGGGGCGTAGGGGTGACAGCACCCGCAGCCGGTGGATTGGCGGGTGCAGGTGGGGGTTGAGTGGACTGAGCACGGGTGGGTGAGGCTGTTTGGGAGCGGCGTTGCGAGGGTGGGGTACCTGCTCTAGAGCGGGCTTGGGGGCGGGCCGACCGAACAACAGGAGCATTGGCTCGAGCTACAGGTGCCGCTGAGGCCGTTGAAGGCTGCTGCTGCGGCGTGAAGGGGGATGTGGTTGCGCTTACGGCTGCGCCTGCGATCGCAGCTACGTCTGACTGGCCTGCGGGGGGCACGCGGGTAATGGCCACGCTGTCCTGCTCCGGGTCTGGGGGGGGAACCGGGACATCATCGGTGCCCGTTGGCAGCAGCAGCAGCAGCCCGTGCAGGCCTAGGGATGCCAGCAGCATGGGGGCTAACAGCTTCTGCCACAGGGGCCGAGAACGCTCAGGGGGAGCAAAACGAGTCGTCATACTTAATCTACGAGGGGAACTGTGCTACTGGCCTACGCTTTAAACTACCCGTTAACCACCTACTATGCAGCCATAGAACTGGGTTGCCGTGGTCAGTTCTCTAACTGGGTTGCTAGCGCGAGCGGGGGTCACTGGCCCAGATAATTACCAGCCCAGAAGCCTGTTGCCCAGGGGCTCCTACGCCAATGCCCACTAGAGAGATAAACAGGTAGGGCTGCTCCTCCTGAAACACCTCAAACAGCGGGCGATTGCAGTAGCCGTCAGCCACGCGATTCACAGCATACTGCGGTGCTGGAAAGGTGCGGGGAATATCCTGCTCTTCGATAAACTGAACGTTGCGGGTCAGGTAGCGCAGCGACACCACGCTGGGCTGAGTGCTGTAGGTGTCGGCATTAATTTGCGTAAAAAAGCAGGCCTGCTCCTGGGGCGACCAGGTTGCAATGCCCTGGGGGATCAGGTAGGCGATCGCTGGAAATGAGGTTTCCGTAGAGTCAAAATCGCTGTCACCTGACCCACGGGTGAGGCGGGTAAAAATTTCGGCCACGGCCTCGTTGGGCACTACGGCTGTAGCGGGTGCTGGCTCGGCGGCGGGCTCTGACGAAGGTGGGCTAATGCTCGAGACCGGCTCGGCCAGAGCAGGAGTAGGGGCGGGAGGCGGCGCGATCGGCTGGGTTGACGGGGAGGCGGGGGCCAGAGGCGATGGGGCAGCTGCTGACGGGGTCGGAGCTGCCTCAGGCTCGGGGGTGTTGAGAGTGCCGATGCTGAGTAGATCGACAAACTCGTCTTCGGCGATCGCATCCTCAGCCTTGGGAATCGGTTGCGGCGAGGGGGCTGGGGCCAGCAGCACTAGCCCGTGGAGCACCAGCGATAGGCCGAACAGTGGTGCTAATAGTAGCTTGGCTCGATGCCACCGTGGCGTTGGTCGCTTCGAGGGCGATACCGGCCGAGGTGATGTTACAGATTCCCCAATGGTCATAGGTGCTAAGGATAGTGGCAGCGTTAAAACACTGATACAGGGTGAGTTAGCTTCAGTGGATAGACGCAGCCAGCCCTCGGGAATGAATGGTCTCCCCGAGGGTTGGCTTGGTCTAGTGGTCAGGCTCTGCCCGAGAGGGCGATCGCGCTAAGTTAAGCGCAACCTACAGACCTGATAGCTCAGCTAGAATGTCGGCGTAGCGCTGCTCAGACAGCGGCACATAACCCACTTCAGGCACAAGCTCAGGCCCGTTTTCGAGCATGAACTCGACAAAGGCGCGCACCTCGGGGCGGCTCTCTAGGCTGCTCTTCTTGACGTAGACAAAGATGGGCCGAGACAGAGGCGCGTAGGTGCCATTCTCGACATTCTCAGGGGTGGGCTCAACGCCGTTGACGGCGACTGCTTTGAGGGTGTCTTGGTTTTCGAGATAGTAGGCCAGACCAAAGTAGCCAATGGCGTTGGGGTCGCGGCTGACGCCAATCACGAGAATGTTGTCGTCTTCGCTAGCGGTGTAATCGGCGCGGCTAGAACCTGCCTCACCCACAATCGTTTCAGTGAAGTAGTCGAAGGTGCCCGAATCGGTACCGGGGCCAAACAGCTCGATGGGCTCGTTGGGCCAGCTAGGGTCGATCTGATTCCAGCGGGTGACGGTGTCCTGGGCTTCAGGGCTCCACAGCGTTTGCAGCTGCTCTACGGTCATTTCGCCGGCCCAGTCGTTTTCGGGGTTAATGACCACCGTCAGCGCGTCGGTGGCAACGGGCACTTCAATGTATTCAATGCCAGCGGCGGCGCAGGCTTCGACTTCGGAGGCTTTGATGGGGCGCGAAGCACCGGTGATGTCGAGTTCGCCAGCGCAAAACTTGCTAAAACCGCCGCCAGTCCCCGACACGCCCACGGTTACCTGAGTGCCACGATTTGCGGCCATAAATTCTTCGGCCATGGCCTCAGATATGGGGTAGACGGTGCTAGACCCATCAATCTGAATAATGGAGTTTTGAGAAACCGCGCTGGGGACGCTAATACCTAGCGCTACTGCGGTGGTTACCGCTCCAGCTAGAATATAGCGATTAAATTTCTGTCTGCTCGTCATACAACACTCTCCGTAGCGTCCTAAACATGGTCAAATCCGCCATGGTAAACGCTACAGACTCAACCCTAAGAAAGCCTAATGGCAACAATAAGCCTAGGGAGAAAATGAATTAAGAGCCATTTAAGAAGCTAATAAACCTATTGTTTAAGGAATAACTTAGGTAACCCTGGACAGTAAGCAAAATTCAGCTTTTTGCAGGGTTAATTGCTCTAGGCCTAGAACAGTAAAGCTCTTTGTGGATTAATAGTTTATCCGCAATTAAGCCTGAGCAAACAACACCATCAATATGTCAACAGCGTCTCTTAGCTCTGAATCTTTAGTCTAATCAAAAGCACGTTGAAGCATAGCTAAACCGTAGCAATCAGCCGCTTTTTGACCCAAATGTCTTCTCTTGAGTGGATATAGACGGGATCGGCATGGAGAGCGATCGCTCGGTTATATGACTCCACCGCGTTGCCATAGGCACCCATTTCGGCTAGCAGCTTGCCTCGATTAAACCAGGCCTGGTGATACTGGGGGTTGAGGGCGACGGCTTTATCATAGGCGGCTAGGGCCTCGGCCTGGCGATTGAGGCCGCAGAGGGCATTGGCGCGATTGTTCCAGCCGGTGCAGTAGGTGCTGTCTAAGGCTAACGCCTGATCAAAGATCGCTAGCGCCTGAGCAAACTGGCTCTGTGCGCAAAGGGTGCAGCCTTGGTCATTGAGGGCGGCGGCGCTGTGGTCATGGCTGGAAATGGGATGCATGGGCAATCTCCTAGGCGACAGTTCCCATTGTGGGTTTGGCGAAGGTGGGGCGATCAGGGGGGGTGTCACCCGTTGGGGGTACGGGTTTACAATCCGTTGGGGAAAAGTTGATTGATCTACGGTGCAGCCTATGCCACAGGTAGCGTTACAAGAACTGGTTGCAGCGGTGCAAGCGGGGGAGCTGGTCAGCTTTCCCACCGATACGGTGCCAGCGCTGGCGGCGCGGCCCGAGGCAGGCGATCGCATCTACACTGCCAAAGAGCGCAGCCCCGACAAACCGCTGATTCTCATGGGGGCCAGCCTCGACGATCTGCGGCCCTACGTTGACGGAACTGAGGATGAGTTAGCTCAGTGGAGTGCGATCGCGGCTCAGTATTGGCCCGGCGCGCTGACCCTAGTGTTGCCCGCTAGCGATCGCTTGCCCCCAGCCATGAACCCTCAACAGACGGGCACTGTGGGGCTGAGAATACCTAACCATCCCTTGGCTCGACACCTGCTAGGCTACACCGGGCCACTGGCCACCACCAGCGCCAACCGTTCGGGGCAGCCGCCCTTGGAGACCATGACGGCGATCGAGGCCAGCTTTCCCCAGGTGTTTACTCTGGATCACGCGACCCAGGCTGAGATCTACGCCTTCCTCCAGGCTGAGGTTCCCCTTCCCGATCAGCCCCAGGGCTCAGGGCTGCCCTCGACCGTAGTGCGTTGGCAAGAGGGTGGCTGGACGGTGCTGCGATCGGGCGCAGTAGCTTTGCCCAAGGTCGAAACTGCTTAAAAGCGGTTTCGACCTGTCGCCCAGAGTTAGGCTAACAGAGGCGAATTCATCTATCGCAATGGACAGCTGCCGTAATGGACTATCCCCAAGGTCAAGACTTTACCGATCTCGAAACGCTACAGCTGGCCTACGATCGCCTGCAACACCAGGCCCAGCAGCAGGCGGCCTTCTTGGGTACGGCCTCCCACGAGCTCAGGTCACCCATTAACCAAATCATCAGCCTGCACCAGCTAATTCTCGAAGACCTGTGCGAAAGCCCCGCCGAAGAGCGCGAGTTTATTGCCCAGGCCAACCAGGCCATTCAAACCGTGCTCAAAAACCTCGATCTGCTGATCACCCTCTCCAAGTTTGATATCGGTGCTCTGCACCCCCGGCTTGCCCCTACCCTGCTCCAGCCGCTGATCACTCGCGTACAGCGCATGATCGAAATGCAGTGTATTAACCGCCACTGCCGGCTGATTGTGGGGCCGGTGGAGGCCAATCTACAGGTGCAAACTGACCCGGCATGGCTAGAGCAAGCCCTAGTCATGCTGATTGAAGCTGCCCTGGCCCAAGGCAGTCCGCAGATCAGCCTGACCGTATCTGAAGACCCCACCACCGGTAACATTGCTTTGCATTTGGGGGCAAACCCTGGCGAGGCTCCACCGTCCGCTATGGCTGCCCTATCGCCTGAGTTTCGCTACCAGCTAGCTGCTCGTCTAGCGCTCCACCTAGGGGCCACCTTGGAGTTTTTAGGTGCTGCAGAAAATCCCAAAAGTCTTTTGTGCCTGAAGCTATCGCGCCCTACCAATTAACGTCCAATTACCGCCATTTCATTGAACATTTGAATTAACCGTTCCATTTCAGGATCTTTCGATATAGTTTGGGCAAATTGCTTCCGGAAATCAGCGCTGCTTCCCTGTAGCTAACTCAAACCCCCACCCTGTATGCATTGAAACGCAGCCTGCCGGATCCCTGGAACTAAGTCACCGAAACAATTATGGAATTTTTCATCGTGCTCATTCTGGTCTTCATTGTGTGGACCAATGAAGCCCTATTGGGGAAATCATTAGTCAAAGAGCCTAAGCCCAAAACCGCAGAAGACAAGTTTACTGCTGCCCTAAAAGAGTATTTGGATAGTGGCATTCCTGTCCGCATTGTCGAGAAAAAAGAGGGAGGAAAAAAGTAAAATGCTCTTAACATAGACGTTACCTAACCTCAACAATGACCCAAGACTCAAATCCTACTGTCTCTAACCCTGAGGCCCCCGCCGAACCCGCTCCTGCTTTTGGGTGGAATCGCTATGCCGAGCGCATCAACGGCCGATTTGCCATGGTGGGCTTTGTGGCACTGCTGCTGCTAGAGCTGGTCACTGGCCAGACATTTTTTAGCTGGTTGGGCTGGCGCTGAACGCAGGCCCAACCCAGGTATGACGTGCGGTCTAGCCCTCAGAAGTGGTAGGCTTAGGGGTGATTTTTGGGATGGTGTGACTGTGGTTAACCCCAATGCAGAAATTGGTCGACTGCGGGAGCTGATGCCCGCCACCGCCCGCATGCAAACTAAGCTGATGCTCAGCGATCGCCAGCTGAACGTCATTAAGGCTGAGTTTCCGCGCCCCTGGCAGTCGGCTCACACCGTCTCAATTAACCTCGATTTGTGGCATCAGCTGGCAGTGGCCGAGCGCGATTTACTGTTTTTGCGCACCGTGACCTGGGTGACTATGACTAACGTGCTCAAGCCCAATTGGTACCAGGCCATGGCCGGGGCTGGTCTGGTTGGCAGCGTGGTAGAGCTGCTCCAGGGCGACGCGGTGGGCGTAGTGGCCGCTGCTGGAGTCACAGCCCTGGCTAGCTGGCAAATTTGGCGCGGCGTCACTGGTCCCCAAATTGAGATTGCTGCCGATGACAAGGCGGTGCAGGTAGCCTTACGGCGCGGCTACGACCAGGCCGACGCCGCTGCGGCTCTGATTCGTGCCATTGAAGCGGTGCCCCCCTTGGAGGGTCGACGGGTGCTTACCGTCAACGAGCTGCTGCGCTGCCAGAACCTGCGCAGGCAAACCGGGCATTCAGAATTTTCGGTGCCCGAGAGCTACCGGCGTTAGAAATCTATGGTTCAGTCATCGGCTCAGACTTCTGAGGCTCACCCGGGCTGGCGGGGGTTAGCCCGGCTCAGCTACGCCATGGAGTTGGGTCGGTGTGTGCCGACCCAAACCTATACCCGCGCCCCCTTGCGAGTGCAGCGTCCCCTATATCCCGAAGGGGAAGGGCTGTGCCATACCGTGCTGGTACATACTGCTGGTGGCCTAGTGGGGGGCGACAGCCTAATGGTGGAATTGGCCGCCGCCCCGCGCGCCCAGGCGCTGATAACCACCGCCGCCGCCAGTAAGGTCTATGGCAGCGCAGTCACCGCCAGCAGCAGCCAGCAGGTAAACATCACCCTTGCGCCAGAGAGCTGTCTGGAATGGTTCCCTCAGGAAACCATTGTGTTTAACCAGGCTCACTACAGCCAGGCGCTGCGGGTTGACCTGGCCCTTGGAGCCATTTGGGCCGGCTGGGAGATCACCCGCTTTGGCCGCAGCGCCCGAGGAGAAACCTTTGAGCAGGGCCAGTGGCGATCGCGCCTCGAAGTCTGGCAAGCCGACCAGCCCATATGGCTTGATCGCCAGCACTTAACCGGGGGCAGTGCGGCCCTCCACAGCGTCAACGGACTGGCGGGGCAGCCAGTGGTGGGGAGCTTTGCCGTGGTGGGGCAATTGTTTGACAGTGACTCGGTGGCTGCCCTGCGCCAGCTTTGGCCCACAGACCAACCTGGCGACATCGGCGTTACCCGGCTGCAATCGGGGTTGTTATGTCGGTATCGAGGCCCGTCAAGCCAGGCGGCACGGCGATGGTTTGTGACCGCCTGGCAGCACTTGCGCCCTCTCTACCTAAGGCGCTCGGCCACCGTGTCACGGCTGTGGCCTCGGTAAAGGTCGCAACTCGAGCAGAGATCACTGGTTTTCTCGGAACCAGTCACGTCCCATGCTTAAGTGTTTCAAAATGTTGGGGCTCAGCATGCTGAGTTCCTAAAGGAACTGGCCTGGATATAGAGGTGATTGGAATAGAGAGCATCCTCAGCCGTCGTCCTCTCTAGCAGGAATACCGTTAGGAGGACTTTAGCGCTCCTTCCGGACGAGGGTCTGACGCCAGCGAAAGGATAAAAATCATGAGACTTCTCAAAAGGTGCTATGAAGACTCCTCACTTTTCTGGCTCTAAGCTACCCCCTGCTTCAGAATACGCGCTGATTATTGGGGCTGGGGCGACAGCGGCCATGTCGATGGCGGCGCAACAGGTGGCAGTGGCAACTCTGCCCGTAACTACCCTGGTGGCCTTGGGCCTGCTCAATCGCTACCGGCTTGACCAGCGACTGCAAGACAGCGAGACCAGCGGACCTACCCAAGAAGAAGCTACCCATAAGCAGGCCCCAGCTGCACCCCAGCGAGTTACTGCTCAACCTCGACCAGACGCAATTTCGGCTCGGCCCCAGGTGGCAACCACGCCAACTACCTCAGCCCGTTTCTCTGAGCAGCGCGCCTACATTCACGAAACGTTAGCCAAAAAGATGCAGGCTAGGGCCGACTTTGCGTCGGTGCAGCAAGCCAGTTTGAAAAAGGTGGGGGCCTACCTCCAGCAGACTCGGCAAGAGAAGTCGCTGTCGCTGGAGGATGTTTACCAGCGGACGTTCATTCAAACTTATACCTTGAGGGCGCTTGAAACCGGCAATTTGAATCAGCTGCCAGAACCGTTTTATATTCGCGCCTTCATTCAGAAATATGCCTCAGCTCTGGGGTTAGAGGGGGCTGCTCTGGCGGCAGATTTCCCGATGCCCTAGTTCTCAAACCGCCTAGGTGAGAGCACCGCCACAGCTAGACCCGCTGCCGGCGGTGCAGCCATAGCAGTAGGGCCGGGTTTGCACGGTCTCGATCGCATCGAGGGAGTTAGCTGCAAGCAGGTCGGCCACGGTGAGCGGTTGACCACTGCGCCCCAAACTGGGCACGGCTTCCATTTGATTGAAGTCGCAGTCGTAGATGTGGCCTTCGTAGTCGATGGAAAGCTCTTGGCGACACATCAGATGGGGCACAGTGGCGGAGTTGTGGTGGTGAGCCAAAAATTGCAGGTAGGGCACATAGAGATTTTTGCCCTCTAAATATTGCTTAACCCGGCCAATGGGCAGGTTGGTGATGGTGTAGAGCTGGTTAAAAGCGATGTCAAAGTGCGATCGCAGATAGGCTTCATAGTCACTCTGCAACACCGCCTGGCTGGGGGTCAGCGAAAACTCGGCGCTGCGGGGCACGGGCGGGTTGTAGACAAGGTCTAGACGCAGGGCGGGGTCATGGCCGTAGCCCAGCTGGTTGAGTCGCTGCAGGGCACGAATAGACTCCGTGTAGACCCCAGAACCCCGCTGTTTGTCGACATTGTCTTCGAGATAGCAGGGCAACGAGGCCACCACATGCAGCTGATGGCGAGCAAAATATTCTGGCAGGTCTTCAAAGCCGGGCACAAAGAAAATGGTCAGGTTCGATCGCACCATCACCGTTTTGCCCAGCTGCCGCGCCGCTTCCACTAGGGGGCGAAAGCCATAGTTCATTTCGGGGGCACCGCCGGTCAGATCAACGGTGGCAATCTGCGGAAACCGTTGGATCAGCTCGATCAGTTGGTCGCAAACTTCGGGTGAAAGTTCTTCGGTGCGCTTGGGCCCAGCTTCCACGTGGCAGTGGGTACAGGCCAGGTTACACTTGCGGCCCAGATTCACCTGCAGCACGGTGATCGGCAGCTTAGTGAGGGGCTGCCCCAGCTGCTGAGCAAAGGGGGTGACTGCGATCGCTGGAGAGGGAGGAGACTGAACCATGGACCCTAGGTAGGTAAAACAGCATTCATCAATACGGTTGCCGAGGCAACTTGGTTGCCTCAGCTCAGGCTCAACACGCCTTGTTATTACAATCTACAACCCTGAAAATTTTCTGAGAGCGGGGAGCGTTCTAATTTCGAGGAAAGGTGGCGGCTCGGGTGATTTTGACGAGTCAAGGAAGTTTGGGTGAAAGGTTTAGGGTATAAGGTGCACAATTCATTTTGAACCTGAACCCTATACTTAAAACTCTTTCTGTAACCTGTCGCCTTTCGTTGGCTAGAGCCTTAGTGCGATCGCTTGGGAGAAGCTACTCTTACCTGGTCGCGTCCCTCATTTTTGGCCATATAGAGGGCTTCGTCAGCCTGCTTAATCAGGTCGGCAGAGCTGCCGTCGCTGGCAGGTTGGGCGCTTGCCACCCCCAGGCTTAGGGTAACCACCCTGGCCACGACCGACTCCTCATGGGGAATGCGGTGACTACGAATCATCAGGCGAATGTCTTCAGCGACGGTTTCGGCTCCCTCAAGGTAAGTGTTGGGCAGTACGATCACAAATTCTTCTCCCCCGTATCGAGCTACCAGGTCGCCAGGGCGCTTAGCGGCGCGGGTGAGGATGCGGGCCACCAGCCGCAGGCAGACATCTCCAGCCTGATGCCCATAGAGATCGTTGTACCCTTTAAAGCAGTCAATATCGGCCATAATCAGCGCTATAGACCCATTCTCTCGGCTCATGCGCCGCCATTCTTGATCTAGATACTGTTCTAGTCGACGGCGATTGGCTACCTGGGTCAACCCGTCGAGGTAGGCCATGCGCTGCAACCGCTGGTTGGCTAGGGTGAGCTCCTGGTGCATTTTGGCCTGCTGAATGGCAATCCCCACCTGGGTTGCTAGGTTTTGCAGCAGCCGGACATCGGCCATCCGCCAGGTTCGGGGTGCTTGGCACTGGTGGGCAATCAGCAATCCCCACAGGGTTTGATCTTGCAGCAGGGGCACCACAATTTCGGCCTGAATCTGAAAGTATTCTAAAAACTCTAGCTGAGAGGCAGGCAAATTTTGGGTGTAGATATTCTCTACCGCCAATCCCCGCCCGGCCCTGTAGTGAGCCAAAAACTTTTCGCCCACTGACCAGGGGTCGCGCATAGCCCAGCCCAGCATCGGCAGATAGGATGACGAGCAGGCTTCTTGAATGACCTGACCACTCATGTCGGCTTCACACTGCACGACGATGACGCGATCGGCCTCGATGAACTCCTGCACTGAGGTAACGGTTTGCGCCAAAATGCTGTCCAAATCAAGCACACGGCGAATGCGCTGGGCAATTTTGGCCACCAGCCGCTCTCGCTGCGACTGGAGTTTGATTTCAGCCTCAACCCGCTTTTGCTCAGAAATATCGAGGGTGACCCCAGCCAGTCGAGAGGTCTGCTCACTATCCTTAAAGACTTGACCCCGAGACGACAACCAACGCGTGTTTCCGTCGTTGTGGAGCACGCGAAACTCAATTCCATAGCGCTGTCCTAACTGAATCGCCTGCTGTAGGGCCTGCTGCACCGTGGCCTGATCTTCTTGGTGCACGTGGGTGAACAGGGTCTCATAGGTACCGCCGAATTCGCCGGGAGCCAGCCCTAGCAGACGCTCTTGCTCATCAGAGATGACTATCGTTCCCTGAGATAGATCCCAGTCCCAGGTGCCCATTTGGGCGCCCTTGAGGGCCAGGGCTAGGCGCTCTTGCTGCTGCTGAAACAGAGCGACGGAGTAGTGACAGGCGGTAAGTTCAGCTTGGTCAGTAGCGGCCGCCGCAAAGCGGGGAAGTGTGTAAAACCCGTCGGGGGCCAGCAGTCCTAACCAGTGGTGAGCCTGGTCAACAACGGACAGGTAAAGCTGCTCGGGATATAGCGCGCTCAGGGCCAGCGGCCAAGCCAGGCACGGACCCAAGGGTTGCAGCTGACTGAGGGGAGTCATCCATTGCTCAACTAGAACCTCGCTTAGGTCGGCTAACTCAGCCGTGGCTTGGGCGACATTAGCGTAGCCAAAGACCCCCATTAGAACTTCGCCGCCATATACCAAAGCGTAGGTTTTGACGGCCGTGGCCATGGCCGCCACCGTCTGCTGCACCGTGTCGCTTGTGTTTGCCCGCAGGGGAGACGGATCGATGCTGGCTGTGGGGGCGGTAGCGGTAGCGTTAACCAGGTCGTTTTCAGGCACAGATTCAGGGACGGTGAATAGATGGGACTGGATCGTGGGCAGACGAAGGTTATACCCCGCATAGTCGTCCTGGCAGCCGATCTGTTCTGTAGAGGCTACCGCAACCACCCTCGCCCACGGTGTCGTAACTGTATGGCAGCGGCAGCCGGTTTCATAGGATCTAGCATGCCCGGTAGGGGTATTGGGTGGTCATATATTGAGGGGGGCTTAACAACGGTGAGGACGTATGGGCAGCGTGTTTTCTCGGTAATGCGGCGTCTGAATTGATTTAAGCCGATAGCTAGAACTGCGGGTTGAACTATATCAGACCAAGACAGGGGCAGGGCTATTGTGGGGCCGGGTCGGCTGTCTAAGCTAGGTGCGGCGGGAGTTCTCTATACTGAAAGGATGTTTTGAGCGAGCGTAATTCCCCTGTCTGAGCTGCCATTAATTCACCATGAAACCCTGGAGTTGCTGGAGTGGCCTCGGCTGTGCCAGCACTTATCTACTTTTGCCGCCACTAAGCGCGGCACCCTAGCGGCCCAGGCACTAGTCACCCCTGCAACCCAAGCAGCTAGCGTCAACCTGCTGACTCAGACCCAGGAGGCCGACTGGCTGGAACAACACAACAACGGTCTCAACTTTGGCGGCATTCGCGATATTGGGACGGCGGTGGAGCGGGCCTATCGCCAGGGGCTATTGAGCGGCGAGGAGCTGCTGGCCATTGCCACCACCCTACATGGAGCACGCCAGCTGCGGCGCACCATTGATGCTCAACCGCCGGAGGATATACCGGTTTTGCAGGATTTGGTGGCGGACCTGAGCACCCATCCCGAGCTGGAGCAGCAGATTTATCACTGCATTGACGATCGCGGCGATGTCACCGACCGGGCTAGCCCTAAGCTAGGGGAGGTGCGCGATCGCCTCAAATCGACCCGCCAAGACATTCAGCAGCGGCTGCAGCGGATTTTGCAGCGCCAGTCTGGGGCTATGCAGGAGCTATTAATTACCCAGCGGGGCGATCGCTTTGTGCTGCCTGTCAAAGCGCCCCAAAAAGACGCGGTGCCTGGCATTGTGCATGATGCCTCCGCTAGCGGGGCCACCCTTTACATTGAGCCTCAGTCGGTGGTCGAACTGGGCAACCGTCTGCGCCAGCTGCTGCGTCAGGAAAAAACCGAGGAAGACATTGTTTTACGGCAGCTCAGCGATGCGGTGGCAGAGGTCTATGACGACTTAAGCCATCTGCTAGCGGTGGTTACCGAACTGGATCTGGCCCACGCCCGTGCCCGCTACTCGCTGTGGCTAGAGGCCAATCCGCCCCGGTTTATCGAACCCCAGGAGCAAACTACCCTGCGTCAGTTGCGCCACCCGTTACTGGTTTGGCAGCAGCGCCACGAGCAGGGGCCTGAGGTGGTGCCGATCAATCTGCTGATTCGCCCCGAGCTGCGGGTGGTGGCGATTACTGGCCCCAACACCGGCGGCAAAACCGTTACCCTCAAAACCCTGGGCCTAGCGGCGCTAATGGCCCGTGCGGGCCTCTACGTACCGGCCCGTGAACCGGTAGAGATTCCCTGGTTTGGGCAGGTGCTAGCCGATATTGGCGACGAGCAGTCGATCGAGCAGAGCCTGTCAACGTTTTCAGGTCATATTCGCCGAATAGGGCGGATTTTGGCGGCACTTAGTGGTGAGGAAGGTAGCGACGATGAGGAAGGTGGCGATGAGAGGGAGCAAAATACTCTTGAGGTAGGCTTCGCCGATAGCTCTAGTGGACCTTTATGGACAGGTGAACCGGAAGCAGAAGATTTATCAGAATCGGTGAATTCTCCCGCCCACCCACCCATCCACCCATCCACCCATCCTCGCCCCTCCGCCAACGCCCTCGTGCTGCTCGACGAAGTCGGTGCCGGTACTGACCCGACGGAGGGGACGGCACTGGCCATCGCCCTGCTCAAGCACCTGGCCGAGCGGGCGCGGCTGACCATGGCCACGACCCACTACGGCGAGCTGAAGGCGCTGAAGTACCAGGATGGGCGATTTGAGAATGCGTCGGTAGAATTCAATGAGGCGACGCTGTCGCCGACCTATCGGCTGCTGTGGGGCATTCCGGGGCGATCGAATGCGCTAGCCATTGCTCGCCGATTGGGCCTGAATGCTGGGGTAATTGATGCAGCGGCGACTCTGATGGCGACGGGGTCACAAGACGATGTTAACCAGGTGATTGCTGGGCTAGAAGCCCAGCGACGCCAGCAGGAGGAGCGATCGCAGGAGGCCGCCGAGTTGCTGGCCGCCACCGAAAAACTCCACCGTGAGGTGCAGCACAAAGCCGACATGCTGCGCGATCGCGAGCAGGAACTCAAGCTCCAGCAGCAGGCGGCGGTGCAGCAGGCGATCGCCGATGCCAAGCGCGACATTGCCAAGGTGATTCGCCGGTTGCAGCAGGGCGATGCCACGGCGCAAGATGCCCAGCGAGCAACGGCAGCGGTGGATGCGATCGCCCAATCTCGTCTGCCTGCGGCTGCGCCGACGCCGGCGAAACCGGGCTATCGGCCGGTGGTGGGCGATCGCGTGCGTATTCCCAGCTTGGGTCAGACTGCGGAGGTGCTGACCGCCCCCGACGACGACCACCGCATCACCGTGCGCTTTGGACTGATGAAAACCACCGTCAGCCTGGCCGATATCGAGTCGCTGCGGGGTGAAAAGGCGGAGGTGCCGGTCAAGACAAAGCCCATCGATACTGTGCCTGCCGCCCAGGCTGCGCCCCCTGCTCCCGCCATTCGCACTAGCCGCAACACGATCGATTTGCGCGGCATGCGGGTGGCTGAGTCAGAGGCGGTGCTAGAGGAGGCGATCGCCCAGGGCAGCGGTGCTCTGTGGATTATCCACGGTCACGGCACCGGCAAGCTCAAGGCGGGGGTGCATGAGTACCTCAAACGCCATCCGCAAATTCAACGGTTTGAGCCTGCGGCCCAGGCCGACGGCGGCACTGGGGTAACGGTGGCCTATCTATAGAATCTAGGGTTTGATTGCCTCTATTCAGCTTTTACCTCAACCCAGTGCAATAGCGAGCGGCTAAGGGCAGCTGGTCTTGCCAGTCGAGCCGTCGAGCTTCTTCAATGAGTTCTTGAAACGTCATCATCAGTTGCCGCGACTACAGCTCTGGATTACCAAACCTATTGGTCTCAGGACTCTGTATCTAAATTGGTAACAACGCCACTGGGCTCAGATCGCCGTGGCACAGTGAATGGACAAACTTCTATAGATGAGTGTGAGGTCCATGAAAATTAAGTCTTTCACCCCCAGACGGATGGCGGCAGCGGCAGTGATGTCGGCGACCCTGATATCGGGGCTTGGTTTTGTGCCCGTTTTTACCCCAGCAGCGATCGCCCAGGAGGCGGCTATGAGAACGTTAACCGTAACTGGCCAGGGCGAGGAGTCGGTGCAGACAACCAAAACCCAGGTTGACCTAGGAGTAGACGTGCAAGGCACCGATGCAGAAGCCGTGCAGCGTGAGGTAGCCCAGCGCACGGCAGCAGTAGTTGAGCTGCTGCGATCGCGAGGGGTCGAAAAGCTCCAAACCACTGGCATTCAGCTCAGCCCTCGCTACAACTACGAAAATGGCCGCAACGATGTGATCGGCTACACCGGCAGCAACACCGTCAGCTTTCGCGTGCCCACGGAGAGCGCCGGCGCTTTGCTCGACGATGCCGTGGATGCCGGGGCTAACCAGATTCGCAGTGTTAGCTTTGTGGCCGAAGACGCTGCCCTAGAGACGGCTCGGCAGCAGGCGTTGCGTGAGGCGGTAGAAGATGCCCAATCCCAGGCGGGGGTGGTGCTGGGGAGTTTAAACCTGCGATCGCAGGAGATTGTCAGCGTTCAAATCAATGGAGCGGCTCCGCCTGTGCCAGTACCGATGATGCGGCAGGCCGAGTACGCTGGCATGTCGGCCGATGTCTCTACCCCAGTGGTAGGGGGGGAGCAAATCGTACAGGCCCAGGTGACGCTCCAGATTCGCTATTAAGAAACTTGGTTGGGGTGCCTAGAGTAAAGATGGTTTCGCTGGGGTAGGGCATTTTAAGGGCGCTACCCCTTATCCTGGAGCGGACTATGACAACTCTTTTTGATCAACTTGGCGGTACCCTTGCCGTTGACCTCGCGGTCGAAAAATTCTACGAGCGGGTCTTACAGGACGATCGCATCAAGCATTTCTTTGCCAATGTCAATATGACCAAGCAGCGGGGGCACCAAAAGGCCTTTTTGACCTATGCCTTTGGCGGCACCAATAAGTACGACGGTCGCTACATGCGCGAAGCCCACCAAGAGCTGGTCGCAAACCACGGCCTAAACAGCGAACACTTTGATGCTGTTGCCGAAGACCTGATGCTGACTTTAGAAGAAATGGGCGTATCTGAGGAATTCAGGTCGCAGGTGGCCGCGATTGCAGCAGCACCCCAGCACAAGCGGGATGTCCTGAACCAGTAAGCGTATCCTAGAGAGAGCGTGGCTTAGCTAAGCCACGCTCTTTTTTGTCGATTATGTTTGACTACAATGCCTGAGATTGTCTCGATTCAGGTGGGCCTGCCCCAAACCCTAGGCACCGAAGCTGCCCCCAACCCCATGGATCAGCGCTGGACCACCGGCTTCTTTAAGCAGCCCATCGATGGTGAGGTGTGGTTGGGCTACACCAATTTAGTCGGGGATGGCCAAGCGGATTTGAAAAACCACGGCGGCGTCGATAAGGCGGTGCTGGCCTACAGTGCCGAGCATTATCCTGAATGGCGATCGCACTTACACAACCCCGAGTTGCCCTACGGCGGCTTTGGTGAAAATTTCACCGTGGCGGGGCAGACCGAGGCCGAGGTTTGTATTGGCGACACCTACGCGATCGGCAGCGCCAAAGTCCAGGTATCGCAGCCCCGGCAGCCCTGTTGGAAACTGTCTCGCCGCTGGCGGGTGAAGGATCTAGCGCTCCAGGTGAAGGCCAACGGCCGCAGCGGCTGGTATTTTCGGGTGCTGAAAGAAGGTGTGGTAGAGCCGGGGCTGGCGATGGTGCTGTGCGATCGCCCCTACCCCGAATGGACGGTGGCCCGCGCTAACCGCATCATGCACCACGGTTTGGGCGATCGCGCGGCGGCGATGGAGCTGGCGAGTTGCCCCCTGCTGTCGCGCAACTGGCAAGAAAAATTGCTCAAACGGGGTGCATCGTCCTAGGCGGGGGCGCAGTCGGCTCTAGAGCACAGACCCGAGCCGGCTGCCGAGACACAATCCGCAGCTCGTGGGGGTAGCGCGGACGGGGATCGTTCACCAGCCAGATCGGCGGCACCATGGTGGCTTCGTAGCCCTCAATTTCGTAGAGAATGCCGGGCTGGTCTACCTGCTCGACAAGGGTGCCGGGCAGGTAGTCAAATAGCTCATCCCAATCGATGGCTGACTCGGGCAGAGATTGGGGATGCATTAGGCGTAAAAGTGGCTTTTGTGCAGCACGGTTTCGCCGTGGTCGGGCACCCAGACGACCCAGGTATCGGGCGACTCTTGACACAGCAGCTTGGCTTCATCGGCGGCATAGGCGCTGAGCGGCTCGGCCAACTTGACCCAGGTGTCGCGGGTGTAGGTAATATGACAAACAGGCTGCCAGCCAGCAGCGGGCTTGCGGTCGGTTTGGGAATGAACTTGTGGAATCATGAGGTCGCCTCTGAGGAGTTAATGCGGGCGACAGACCGATCTTGAGTCGAAGGAAGCTTGGGCGAACAAGAAGCAGTCAGTCAGGCATTTCTGTAGTCATTTTTACAAAACGCCCGAGAAAATGGAACAACCGTGGGAGATAAATTCACAAACCCTGACTTAACAGCCGCTGGTTCGCCTATCTATGAGAAAGTGGATCCGCAGCACTGAGCGATTGGCTCACCGCAAGTAGCTGAAAAGAGCGTGGCAGTATTTCTACCAAACGGCCACAATCAGCACCCTATTCAAATTCCCTGAAACTCCTGGAGCAGTAGCGCCAGACGAATCTGCACAGCCTCGTCAAACCGGCGAGGGTCAAGCCCTGTTAGGGAGGTGATCTTTTCCAGGCGGTAGGTGAGGGTGTTGCGGTGGATGCAAAGCCGCTTTGCCGTCGTGATTGGGGCGCAGTCTTCAGAAAAGAAAACCTTTAGAGTATTGATTAACTCGGGTTCATTGTCTAAAGGACTGAGCAAATGTAGGGCCAGGTCTACCTTGGTGCGTTCGTCAGCAACACAGGCAAAGGCGGCAATACCCAAATCATCTAGACAGTAAACCCGGTTGTGACCGTCAAACTGCCGTCCTAGCCGCAGGGCAACCTGGGCATCTTGGTAGGAGCGCGCCAGGCCTAGCAAACCGGGATGATAGCGACCAATGCCAACGCTGAGGGTGGTGCCCGTTTCTTCTCGCAGCCGCATCAGCAGGGCATCGCCAGCCCGTTTGAGTGCCTCTAAGTTGGTCCAGGAGCAGCCTAAGCTATCGCCGTGGGTGGCGGTGTCGTGACCGGCCCAGGGGCTCAGATTTTTGCTGTCGCTAGCTTTGAGCACAGCAAATTGGCCGCCCCCTAGATCGGCACAAATGGTTTCGTCAGGCAGATTAAAGAACGTGACGATGCTGTTGACAATGGCCTGGGAGCAACGCTGCTGGCTGGAGTTAGCTGCATCGATGGCTCGGCTCATGGACAGCATGGCATCGGTAGCATCGACTAAAATCACCGCTCTAGGGGGAGTCAAATCAATACCCAACAGGCTGGCCTGCTGAAGAACCGTGTCTTCTTCAGTGATGCGGCCCTTCAACAAGTTCGAAATGACTTGATTCTTATAAACTTGTTGCTGCGGGAAAGTAGCAGCAGCCAGTTGACTCACTAGCAAATCTAGAAAAGCGCGGGCGTGCTTAGGGGAGAGCACTTCACCATCCATCCCCTGTTCAATTCTGACTTCCCCTACTTGGTCGTGCACATAGAGCGGCAGGCTTAAGTAGCGATCAGATGAGGCCCGATCGCGATGGCTTTTGCTATCAAAGCGATGGTGCCGATGAAACTGCCGACTGGCTACCAAGTTTTGATTTGAGTCACTAACAAAGACGGCTGTTTGCAGGAGCGACGACAGCTGTTTAGCAACTACATGGGCAACATGTTCGAATGTTTTCGACACAGCTAACACAACGCGTAAGGTTTCTGAACGCTCTATCAACTGTACAAATATTGGCGCCGCAAAATGGTTTGAGCACTTAGGCAATCAAACCTTCTATTATTTTTGAAGTGAGAATTTTAAGTACAAGGCTGGCAATTGCAAATCCTGGCTAGCCAAAAATTTCATTCATTGCCTAATATTTCTCACTTCACAGGGCTGTTTAGCGATCGCCTTTTTGAACCGATCGCATCTTTAGAAATAGTTAAATAGTTGGTCGTGAACATTAGCTAGCAGCATCGGCTCAGACCTAGAATTGATTGTAGTCAATCCTTAGAGTCGTTTCAAGGTTCTGCTTTAGCATCTATCCAAAGGAATATTTCGAAAGATTGGCAAGAATATGTGTGCCCAAAAGCGTGAGGATTTGAAGATAACTGAAACTGCTTTGTTGGCTGATTGTGCAAGTGCACAAAATGCCTAGCCTAGATGCCAGAATTGTTTTGTCAAATGTCCAATGCGGTGATATTTGAACATCCCTAACATGACTTTCATAGTTGTTAAGAGGTCGGCGCATGACCTGTCGCCTCCCAATACCGCTGACTGCTCACATTTTAGTTGTGCGTTCTTTGCCCGGCCTGGGAGATCTGCTTTGTGCTGTGCCGGCACTGCGATCGCTGCGATCGGCCTACCCATTTGCCAAGATCACCTGGTTGGGGTTACCCGGCACGGAATGGTTTAGCCAGCGATTTAACTATCTGATCGATCATTGGCTGCCGTTTCCAGGTTTCCCTGGCATTCCTGAGGGCTGGCAGAGCCCACAAAAGACAGTCGAATTTTTAGGGCAGATACAAGGCCAGCACTACGATTTGGTGCTGCAACTCCACGGCAACGGCAGCTCGATTAATTCTTTTCTCGTGCTGCTGGGGGCCAGACAGCAGGCGGGGTTTTATCTGCCGGGGCAGTTTTGTCCTGAGCCCCGCTACTTTTTGCCCTACCCCCAGCGGGGCTCAGAGGCCGATCGGTTGCTGCGGTTGATGGAGTTTTTGGGTCTACCGGAGCAGCGCCCAGAACTGGAGTTTCCGCTGTCGGAGGATGAGCATGAGGCGGGGCTACAGCTACTAAAGTCCCACAACCTGTCCCTAGGCCAATACATCTGCCTGCATCCGGGGGCAAATAGCGCGGATCGCCGCTGGTCGATTGACGGGTTCACTCGGGTCGCTCAATCGCTAGCGAACCAGGGCTACCGCATTGTGCTGACGGGCACCGACTCTGAGCGGGGGCTGACTGCACAGATCTGTGCCGCTGTAGGGGCTGCATCGCTTGATTTTGCTGGCTGTACAGCCCTGGGGGAGTTGGCAGTGGTGCTGCAGCAAGCGGCGCTACTGATCTGCAACGACACCGGCATTTCACACTTGGGGGCCGCGCTCAAGGTGTCGAGCGTGGTGGTGTTTAGCAACTCAGAGGTAGAGCGCTGGGCTCCCAGCAATAGCGCTTCAGGTAAGGGATTGGAACAGGGCCGCCACCGCACCGTTGACAGCCGTCAGACTGGAGCGGCTACCGCTTGGGCGGTGCTGGCTCAGGCGCGATCGCTCCTCAACGCTCAGTCTCAACTCCTACCAGAGGTGTGCTATGCCCGCTAAAACAACCGCTCAACGGCAAAAAGTACTGGTTCTCAACATTCGTGGGGGCAGTGCGCTGCCGGAACTGCGAACCACGTTCCCCGAGGCCGAGCTGACGGTGGTTGAATCTAGCCAAATCGCAAGCTGGTTGAGCGCCGATGAGGCGACGCTGGTGGACTGGCAGCAGGCGATTGGCTGGCTGCGCCAGGGTGGGTTCGACGCGGCCATAATTCTCACGGCACCGGGGCAGTCTCCCTACACCCTGGGCTACCTCTGCTATCTGGCAGGCATCCCTATTCGCGTCGGCCGGTCTAGTGAGTTTGGGGGGCAGGTGCTGAGCCACTGTGCGCCGCCAGCGCAAGATGACAACGCTCTGGTGGACCTGCTGAGGGGGAGCGGGCGATCGCTGGCCCCGGCACTCCGCTAATTCCTACAACACAAGTTTCCTTCCCATGCGACGACTGCGAATTCTCACCTGGCACGTACACGGTAGTTATCTCTACTACCTGACCCAGGCTCCTCACAACTTTTACTTGCCTACCAAACCGGGATTTCCGGAAGGCTATGGCGGGCGGCTGCCGGGGTTTGACTGGGGCAGCAACGTCCACGACATTGCGGCCGAAGCGGTGCGGCATCAAGACTTTGACTGCATTTTGTTTCAGTCAGCCCGCAACTACCAAGAGGATCAGTACGAGCTGCTGAGCCCAGAGCAACGGCAGCTGCCCCAGCTGTTTTTGGAGCATGACCCACCCCGGCAGCAGCCCACAGACACTCGCCATGTAGTGGACGATCCTCACCTGCTGCTGGTGCATGTGACGGCTTTCAATCAGCTGATGTGGGACTGCGGCTCTACACCAACTCGGGTGGTTGAACATGGCGTGATGGTGCCCGAGGGCGTGCGCTATTCGGGTGAAATTCCGAGGGGCATTGTGGTGGTCAACGGGCTGCGATCGCGCGGTCGCCGCTTAGGGGCCGATGTGTTTGAGCAGGTGCGTCAGCAGGTGCCCCTCGACCTAGTGGGCATGGATGCCGAGAGCCTGGGCGGCCTGGGCGAAGTCGACCATACCGCGCTGCCCGAGCTGGTAGCCCGCTATCGATTTTTCTTTCACCCGATTCGCTATACCAGTCTGGGGCTGGCAGTGTGCGAAGCGATGTGCTTGGGGGTGCCGGTGGTAGGGCTCGCCACCACAGAGCTAGCCATGGTGGTTGAAAACGGTGTCTCGGGCTACATCGACACCAACCTGGCGGCCCTGGTACCTCGCATGCAGCAGCTGATTAATGACCCAGCCCTGGCCCAGCGCTTGAGCCAGGGAGCCCAGCAGGCGGGCATGGCCCGATTCAACATGTCGCGATTTGTGCAGGACTGGAATGCTGCCTTTGCCGAAGCGCTGGAGTTGGGACGCGATCGCCAAAGCCAACGCGCCCCAGCCTTGATCTAGCCCGCAGGCTAAGTGAAACGCCACACCAGACAACCCTCTTCTTCTGCTTTAGGAACGGTGGGCAATGCCCACCCTACCGCCCCCCTTTACCTCTGCCTTAAACCCTAAACCTCAGACCCTAAACCCTTCACCCTCACCTCAAACCCCATGACTAAGCGGATTGCCATCATCAGTGAACATGCCTCGCCCCTGGGCAGCTTTGGCGGCACCGACAGCGGTGGACAGAATGTCTATGTGGGTCAAACGGCCAAACAGCTGGCGGCCCTGGGCTACCAGGTGGATGTCTTCACCCGCCGCGATGACGCGGCCCTGCCAGAGCTGATGCTGTGGCACAACGGCATTCGCATCATCCACGTGCCGGCGGGGCCGCCGGAGCCGGTGCCTAAGGAAGACCTGCTGCCTCACATGGGGAGTTTTGGCCGCTATGTGCTGGCCTTTGCTCGGCGACAGCAGCGGCAGAACGAGGGCTACCACCTGATCCACGCCAATTTTTGGATGTCGGCTCTGGTGGCCAGCCAGGTGAAACAGCATCTGGGAATTCCGTTTGTGGTTACGTTTCACGCCTTGGGCAAGGTGCGGCGGCGGCACCAGGGGCAAGCCGACCGGTTTCCCAACGAACGCTTCGCCGTTGAAGAGCAGGTGGTGGAAATCGCAGACGGCATTGTAGCCGAATGCCCCCAGGATCGCGACGACCTGATTCAGCTCTACGGTGCCAAAGCAGACAAAATTCATATCGTGCCCTGTGGCGTCGATTTGAGCGAGTTTTGGCCAGTTCCCAAAGCCCAGGCGCGGGCAACCCTGGGGCTGTCGATGCAAGAGCGAGTGGTGCTCCAGCTAGGCCGCATGGTGCCGCGCAAGGGGGTCGATACGGTGATTGAGGCGATCGCCATGCTGGCTCAGCAAAATCTACCCACGCGGCTGGTGGTGGTGGGCGGCGAATCACCGCTGCCCGATCCCGAAAAAACGCCCGAAATCGGTCGCTTGCAGGCACTGACGGCAAAGCTGGGCCTGCAGGACCGGGTCACCTTTGTGGGGCAGCGGCAGCGGGAGGTGCTGAAGTACTTTTACAGTGCCGCCGATCTGTTTGTGACCACCCCCTGGTACGAACCCTTTGGCATTACTCCGCTGGAGGCGATGGCCTGTGGCACACCGGTGATCGGCTCCAACGTGGGAGGGATCAAGTTCACCGTGCGGGATGGGGAGACGGGCTACCTGGTGTCGCCCAAGGCGGCGGGGGAACTGTGCGATCGCATCGCCTTTCTCTACCGGCACCCCGACGTGCTCAACCTGTTTGGGCGACAGGCCCTGCGCCACGTGACCCGCCAGTTTACCTGGCCTAAAGTGGCTAGCGCCCTGGCCTCGATTTACGAGTCTGTCTTGGCTAAAACCGCTGCACCAGACGTTTCGGTAGACACCACCGAGGCCGATCTGGCTCAGATGGAAGCCCGCTTTGACGCCGCTATTTTGGCCCTGCGCCAGTCGCGCCGCTTGCTCAGCGGCGACATTCTGGCGGTATCGCGCCGGCTCAGCCAGTGCTTTAGCCGCGGGGGCAAGGTGCTGGTGTGCGGCAACGGGGGCAGCGCCGCCGACGCCCAACACTTTGCCGCCGAGCTGGTGGGCCGCTTTCAGTGCCAGCAGCGGGCTGGGCTGCCGGTGATGGCCCTAACCGCCGACACCGCCCTGCTTACCGCCTGGGCCAATGACGTGGGCTACAACGACATCTTTGCCCGCCAGGTGTCTACCTTTGCCCAGCCCGAGGATGTGCTGGTGGTGATCAGCACTAGCGGCCGCTCCCGCAACCTGATCGAGGCGGTGGCCGCCGCCAAAGCCCGCAACGTCCACTGCATTGGGCTGCTGGGCGGCAGCGGCGGCGACCTGCTGACTCTGGTGGATGAGGCGATCTGCGTTCCCAGCCCTGATCCCCAACGCATTCAGGAGGTGCAGATTTTAACCCTGCACCTGATCTGCGAGTGGATCGAGGACGACTTGCAGCGATCGGACCGCCCTGTGCAGCGATCGCTGGCGAGCGTCCCCCCCGCCAAGGCGATCGAGACCCCTCGCCCCACCGCGTCGGTCTCGGCCAGCCAGAGCGGCTGAGACCACCAGCCCTTTTCAATACCGTATTTTTTAACTAGGAATCAGCATGCAAACCCTGACTAAAACAGCCAATTCCATCCCTTCCCTAAACGGCAAAGTTGCGATCGTCACCGGCGGTGCGCGGGGCCTGGGAGCGGCCACCTGCCAATGCCTAGCCACTGCTGGATTGAACGTAGTCGTTGCTGATCTGCGCCACGAGCTAGCCAGCGACCTCGCCCAGGAAATTGGGGCTTCCAGCGGTAGCGCCATGGCCCTCAACCTGGATGTCACCAGCCCCACTAGCGCCGCCGCCCTGCTCGATCAGGTGCTCGATCGCTACGGCCGCATCGACGTGCTGATCAACAACGCCGGCATTGACGTCACCGAATCGGTTGAAGACCTGACTCACGACCAGTGGCAGCAGGTGATTAACGTCAACCTCAACGGCCCGTTTTATATGTCTAAAGCCGTTTTTCCTGCTATGCGCGAAAACGGCGGTGGCCACATCATCAACATTGTCTCCACCGCCGCCAAACGGGCCTGGGCCAATGCCTCCGCCTACCACGCTAGCAAGTGGGGCCTACTGGGCTTCTCTCAAGCGCTGCACGTAGAAGGGCGACCCCACAACATCAAAGTCACCTCTCTAATTGCCGGCGGTATGCGTACCCCGTTTTTGCTAGAGCGCTTTCCCGACATCGACCAGACCACCCTGCAAGACCCCGCCAACGTAGCCGAGACCATTCGCTACCTGCTGATGCAGCCCCCCGGCACGGTGATCTCGGAGATGATGGTGCTGCCGATGAAGGAGACTTCGTGGCCGTAGGGGAGTAGGGGAGTAGGCGGGTGGGAGGGTAGGGGGTAGGAGGGTGATGACTTGCTCAATGCCTTACTCCCACTTAGTCAAACGTCTTTCACCTTTTCTCTGATCCATCCCATCTTCCTCACCTCCCCCACCTTTCATCTCCATCACTCTCCTACTCCACCACTCTCCCACCCTCCCAGTCATCTACGCTCCCACCCATCTACCCATCCACTCCCCACCCCCTCCCATGCTCCCCACGATTTTTCTTGACAAGGACGGCACCCTGCTCGAAGACGTGCCCTACAACGTTGACCCGGCGCAGATGCGGCTGTGTGCTGGGGTGGTGACTGGGGTGCAGCGGCTGTATGAGGCGGGGTTTGCTCTAGTGGTGGTGACTAACCAGTCGGGGGTGGCGCGGGGATATTTTGCGGAGGCGGCGATCGCCCCTATGGAGCGTCACCTCCGCCAGCTGTTGGGGGTGCCGATCGCGGGTTTTTACTACTGTCCCCACCATCCCCAGGGCAGTGTGGCGGGCTATGCGTTGAGCTGTGACTGTCGCAAGCCTGAGCCGGGCATGCTGCTGCGAGCCCAGGCCGATCTGGGGCTCGACCTAGGCCGCTCCTGGATGGTGGGAGACATTCTTAACGATGTGGAAGCGGGGCATCGGGCCGGGTGTCGCACCGTTTTGATTGACAACGGCAACGAGACCGAGTGGATATTGACGCCGGGGCGGGTGCCCCACCAGACTGCTCAGACCTTTGACCAAGCTGCCGACCTCATTCTTCAGCAGAGCTATGCTTACTCCAGACGTCCAGACCCAGTGTTTCCCTAGTTGGATCGATCGCTTTCCCCGCCTACGGGTGCTGGTGATTGGCGATGCCATTCTCGACAGCTACCTGCAAGGGGCCACCACTCGCCTCTGCCGCGAGGGGCCGGTGCCAATTGTCGATGTGGTGGAGGCCGAGCATGTGCCCGGCGGGGCGGCCAACGCGGCGGCCAATGTGGCCAGCCTGGGCGGCAATACCCACTTTCTGACGGTGATCGGGGATGACGCCCCGGGCGGCCAGCTCTGTGCGGAGCTGGAGCGGGTTGGGGTGCAGCTCGAGGGCGTGGTGCGATCGCGCGATCGCCAGACCCTAGTCAAACAGCGCCTGCTGGCCGACAACCAGCTGCTAGTGCGCTTTGACCAGGGCAGCACGGCGGCAATTTCTCCCACTGAAGAAGATCGGCTGATCGAGCAGCTCAACCGGCAGTATCCGCTCTGCGATGCGGTGGTGATTTCGGACTACGCCTATGGGGTGCTCACGCCCCGGGTCATTCTCCATTTGCAGCGGCTGCAAGGGCGCTATGCTCGCCTGCTGGTGGCCGACTCAAAACGGCTGAGAACCTACGCAGCCCTGGGGGTGACGGCAGTTAAACCCAACTACGACGAGGCGATCGCCCTGCTGAATTTGCCCCGGCTATCTGGAACCCAGCGGGTTGAGCAAATGACCCGCCACGGCCAAGGGGTGCTGGCAGCCACCGGGGCCAAAATGGTGGCGATTACGCTCGATCGCGACGGGGCCCTAATCTTTTTGCAGGATGGCGCTGGGACGGTGGCGGACCCCGCCCGCACCTTTGCCGACCCGGCCCCCAGCGCCTATGCTACCGGGGCCGGTGACACCTATGTCGCCACCCTAGCCCTAGCCCTAGCCGCTGGAGCTGACCCCCACGGGGCGGCCTCGCTGGCGGCGACCGCCACGGGAATCATCGTCACCCAGCCGGGGACGACGCGCTGCGACCCTCTCACCCTGCGGCGCTCCCTGGCAGAGGGCAACAAGCGCATTGCCGACCCTGCTGAGCTGACCTCGGTGGTGGCCCAGCAGCGTGCCCTGGGGCGGCGAATTGTGTTTACCAACGGCTGCTTTGACATTCTGCACTCGGGCCACGTCACCTGCCTGGAGCAGGCCAAAGCTTTGGGGGATGTGCTGATCGTGGGGGTAAATACCGACGAGAGCATTCGCCAGCTCAAAGGACCCTCTCGACCGGTGAATGGATTGGTCGATCGGCTGACCGTGCTGGCCGCTCTAGGCTGCGTCGACTATGTCGTCCCCTTTGCTGATCTGGCACCTCGGGAACTGATTCGCCTGATTGGCCCCGATGTCTACGCTAAGGGCGGCGACTACACCCGCCACTCACTGCCCGAAACCCCCCTGATTGAGGAGCTGGGCGGTGAGGTGGTGATTTTACCCTACCTGGGCGATCGCTCTACCACCAACCTAATTCAGCAGATTCGCACCACGCCGAGGGAGGCTTGATGGACTGGAGTACGGCCCAAAACATTCTCTGCGTCCGCCTCGACAGTCTGGGAGACGTGCTGATGACCACCCCGGCCCTAGCGGCGATCAAGGCCACCCGACCTGACAGCAAACTGACGCTGATGACCTCGGCGTCCGGAGCGGCCTTGGCTCCCCAGCTAGCAATGGTGGATGATGTATGGGTCTACGATGCTCCCTGGCTCAAGGCTACAGCCCCGCGCCAAAATAGCCAGCCCGAGCAGGCGGTGATTGAGGAGCTGCGATCGCGCCAGTTTGACGCCGCCATTATTTTCACCGTCTATAGCCAAAACCCATTACCTACGGCCTTTATGGCCTACATGGCCGACATTCCTCTGCGGCTGGCTTACTGTCGCGAAAACCCCTACCAGCTGCTCACCAACACCATCCGTGACCCCGAGCCCGAGCTGACTCGCCACGAGGTGCAGCGCCAGCTCGATCTCGTCGCCAGCGTCGGCTATCGCACAGTGGATGAACGATTGCAGATGACGGTGCCCCGATCAGCCCACCAGCGAGTTTCTAGCCTTTTAGAAAACCTGGGGCTAAGCTCTGTCAAGCCCTGGATTGTGGTGCACCCTGGGGCCTCGGCCCCCTCCCGGCGCTACCCGCCGGAGCTGTTTGCTGAGGTGGGGCGATCGCTTGCTAACCAGGGGATTGCCGTTGTCTTTACCGGCACCGCTGATGAAGGGGAACTGGTCGAAAGCATTCGCAACCAGATGGCTACCCCGTCTCACTCCCTAGTGGGGTTACTCACCCTGGCGGAACTGTCGGCCCTGCTCGCCGCCGCGCCCCTGCTGCTCTCAAACAACACCGGCCCCGTCCACATTGCCGCCGCCGTAGGCACCCCCGTGGTGGATCTCTACGCCCTAACCAACCTTCAGCACACCCCCTGGCAGGTGCCCCACCGGGTGCTGTTTCACGATGTGCCCTGCCGTCTCTGCTACCGCAGCATTTGCCCCGAGGGGCACCACAACTGCTTGCGCCTGGTGGAACCGGCAGCGGTGGTGGCAGCGGTGCTAGACCTGCTGCCCCTACGGACTCTGCCTAACAAATCCTTCCTCGGAGCCAGCTCGACCCTAGCCCTAGCCGAGGTTCAACCTGCATAGGCTATGGTGCTGAGCAGCGCGATGTCTGATCGGCGAGAATCGAGCCGGCTATGCTGCACCACAATGGGCACATCTGAGGCGATCGTGCTGGCGTATTCGGTGCCCCGAGGCACCGCAGGGTCTTTCAGGTCATTGAACCGCACGTGCTTAGTACGCCGAGGAGCTACGACGATGTGGTAAGGGCCAACGGGTTCGCGATCGCTAAAATACAGCGTGATCTGCACATGGGCCTCCTGGTCAGAGGTGTTAAGCAGGCAGGCGGTCTCATGGCTGACAAACTCTGGCGGCCGGTCGGTGTCATCGGGGGGAATATAGCCCTCTGCGATCGCCCAGTAGGTTTTGCCGATGGGTTGTGCCATAAAAATCTCCTGCATTTACTTTAGGAGATTAGCGATTTTGCCGAACGCCTACGTCTATCGAGGGAGCCAATTCAACGGATTTTGTCAGTTGGTTCAAAGGAAACGAGACCAACAAAATTGGTTTGTTGAGGAATATTTTCAGTCTTCAAAATTAAAGAGTGGCAGCTGAATCTCACCTCTAACAGAGGGCAATCTGAACGGTTCTTTCAATCCTAAAGGAGTGCCCCCTACAGGATTTAAGGACTAACCCATGACAGGACGTCTAGATGGCAAAGTGGCCGTGATCACCGGAGCCGCTACCGGAATTGGCGAAGCGATCGCCCACAAATTTGCCCTCGAAGGGGCCAAGGTTTTAATCAACGGCCTGCCCGACGACCCGATTGAGGATGTCGCCCAAGCCATTCAGCAGCACGGTGGCGAGGTTGCAACCTACAAAGGTGATGTCTCCCAAACCGAAGAGGCTGAAGCTTGTGTGCAGGCGGCGATCGACGCCTTTGGCCATCTCGATATTTTGGTCAACAACGCTGGGGTGTTTTTAGTCACCGCTGAAACCCAAGACTATCCGGTCGATCTGTTCGATCGCACCATTCAGATGAATATTCGCTCGGCGTTTTTGATGACCAAATATGCCCTGCCCTACCTGCAAGAGAGTCGCGGCAATATTGTGTCGGCGGGCTCAGAGGCCGGGTTTAACGGGCTGGCCCAAAACGCTGTCTACGGCGGCACCAAAGGCTGGGTGCACTCCTTTATGAAGGGCGTTGCGGTGGAGCAGGCCAAGCACGGCGTGCGGGCCAACTGCGTCTGCCCCGGTGCGATCGACACCGCCTGGACCCACAAAGAAACCGGCCCCATGGATGAGCAAATGGAGGAAACCCTGATTCAGGCGACCCCGATGGGACGGCGGGGCACGGCAGAAGAAATGGCCAACGTCTACGCCTTTTTGGCATCGGATGAAGCCAGCTACGTTACCGGTGCGCTGTGGCTGGCCGATGGTGGTGTGACCGTCGCCAAAGGGCCCGTGGGCGAGCAGGTTCCCGACGAACTCAAGCGCGAGCCCGCCGGTCAATTGTCTGACCTGCGCCACAGCCGCGAAGGACTCAAAAACAAGACCGTCAAGTCAATCAAGTAAGCCTTGGGCGTACAGCGCGCAGGCATCGTCTTCCCTTAGCGCTGTATACCCGCTCCAAGTTTTAGGTGGGCAATGCCCCCCTACGGCTGCAAAGCCTAAACCTGTACAACGCTCTATCTGGAAGATTTTGATCGATAAGTCCCCCTGCCCCCTCACCCCTACCATGCCATGCCCACCATCGACGTTCTTATTCCCACTTACAATCGACCCGATGCTTTAGCCGTTACCCTGACTAGCCTGTGCGCCCAGACCTACAGAGACTTTCAGGTTATTGTGTCTGACCAGAGCGAAGATTACGATGTGGCTGACAACGGCACGGTGCAGGCCGTTGCGCGGGTGCTGGCGGCTCACCACACCCCAGTTCGAATTCTCAAACACTTGCCCCGGCGAGGCATTGCCGAACAGCGGCACTTCTTGCTGAACCAGGCGACGGCTCCCTACGTGCTCTTTCTCGACGACGATGTGTTGCTAGAGCCTTGGGTGCTCAAGCTGCTGCTCAACACCATTGAGCGAGAAAGCTGCGGCTTTGTGGGCAACCCGCCAATCGGCCTAAGCTACATCGACGATGTGCGCCCCGATGAGCACCAGTCCTTAACCTTTTGGGAAGGCCCTGTACAGCCCGAAACCCTGCGCCAAGACACCCCCGAGTGGGAGCGCTGGCGACTCCATAATGCCGCCAACCCATACCACCTTCAGCAGCGGTTTGGTCTGACTCCCCACCGACCCAGCCCCTACCATGTGGCCTGGGTAGCGGGCTGCATATTATTTAACCGGGCTAAACTGCTGGCGACTGGGGGCTTTAGCTTTTGGCAAGACCTGCCCTCCGAGGCCTGTGGTGAAGACGTCTTAAGCCAGCAGCGGGTAATGCAGCGCTACGGCGGCTGTGGGGTGCTGCCTTCGGGAGCATACCACCAAGAATTGCCCACGACTCTAAGCGATCGCAGCCAGAACGCTCCTAACCTGCTGCCGCTCTAAGGGTCTAGGTGTTCAAGGTCTAGGGCATAAGGTTCAAGGCAGGTGATGGGCCTTATACCCTGAACCTTGAATCCCATAAACCCGTCACCTTTGGCTAACAAAGCACTTAGGTCCAATAGAGAATTTTGGCTTGGGGAAACCGCTGCGCGATCGCTCCTTCAAAAAAGGTGCGCAGCTCGGTCATGGTGTCGCGATCATAGACGTACTTGGTGCCGCCAAACTTGTTGCGCTTGGTGGTGCGGGTTGACTCGTCTAGGTCGAGCTTGCTGTTGGGGTACCACTGCTCTAGCACGCCCTTAGAGCCGGGGGTAAACCGGTGAGAAATCAGCTCGAAGGTGAGGTCGCAGTCAAAATCGAGGGCGTTGGCGGCAGCTTCTAGCAACTGGCCATACTCGTCTTGCCAGTTCTCAATGGGCATGATGGGGGCGATCACTAGCCCCACTGGGTAGCCGCCGCCACCCTGCTCTACCGGCAGAGCTAGCTTGCGAATGGCCTGTAACCGCTCAGTCACCGAGGCCGTGCCCCCCTCTAGCAGCCGGGAGACTGAGGCGGCATTAATGCTGAAGCGACAGCGGGTGTGGCCGTTGTGGGGCAGGGTGAGCAGGTCATCCACCTGATCAAACTTGGAGACCCAGCGCAGGTGAGCGCGATCGCGAGTGCCAAAGTAGCGAATGCACTCTGCCAGGCTGCCGGTGAGGTGCTCAATGCCCAGGGGGTCGGTGTAGCAGCTGACCTCGTAGGTGGTGGGGCGATCGGGGTGCTCGTAGTGCTTGAGGTTGTCTAAGATCTGCGGCAGGTTAGCATAGGCACGAATCACGGGCGGCCCCTGGAGGCTACCCGCTAAGTAGCAGTACTGGCAGTGGGCCGGGCAACCCTGGGCCAGATGGAACTGCCAGTCGGCCGAGGGCGGAATTGGCGTCAACTTGAGCTGGCTAGCTGGGGCGGTGACTACGGCCAGAGTGCGCTTGGCGATCGCATAGGTCTCGCGCTCATTGTCTCCGCGCAGGCCGGTCAGACGGTTTTGCTTGAGATATTCTACGGGCAGATCGAGGGCCTGCACGCGCTCTAAAATCTGCTGCCCCCAAGGCTCGTCTAGGGCGGCGGGGGTAAATAAAACCTGCTCTGGCAGCCATCGACGGCGGCGAGAGGCGGCGTTGAGGGTAGCCGGTTGGGTGCTCTCAACAGTGGGTGCGGTTATGATCGATTGGGTCAAAACAGTTCGGTAAGAACGACAGAGAATCGCTAATCTCTCTTGATCGTAAAGACCCCGCTGAGGCAAAGCATCATTCAAATTACAGGTTCCGGGTCGGATCCCCAGCCCCTCTCTGCCCAGATACCCGTATGTCCATTTCTTCCTAGGCCCTTCCCTAGGAAAGATGCAGATTCTGATCTACACCAATATTTTGTTGAAAAGATATTTCCAACTCAGCCCAACTGGTTTTGCATCTAGTTAAACACCGATTAGCGCCGCAACCCCAAAGCCTTGCTCCACTCTTCGCCTTTTCTCCATGACCCAGATCCTCTTTATTGAGCTGCTTGGGGGCCTTGGCGATGTCTTAATTGCTCTGCCTGCTATTCAAGCGCTGACGGCATCTCACCCACAGGCCCACATGACGGTGCTGACCTTTGCGCCGGGGGACAGTTTGCTGCATCACCACCCCCAGGTGCATCGGGTCTTGCAGGCTCCGGCTGGCCAAGCGCGGCAGGCGGTAACAGAAGCGCTGCGATCGCCCTACGACCTGGTGGTGACCGACACCACCTACGACGGTATCGCCGATCTGGTGCGCCAGAGTGGAGCCCCGCAAATGGTGACGAACCTGTGGCGCAGTCCGCCACCAGACCAGGGAGTGAGCGATCGCATGCTCCAGATCCTTCAGCACGAGGGTCTGATTCCGGCCGCCGCTAGGGAACACCGCCATCCCCGTCTTCACCCCACCGCTGAGGAATGCGATCGGGTACAGGCCCAGTTACGCTCCCTTGGGCATCCCCGAATTGCTCTCTACCCCGATGCGGGCATGGCCATCAAGCAGTGGTCACCCGATCGATTTGTGGCCCTGGGCCGATTGCTGCACCAGCGCTATGGGGCCAGCCTGATCGTGCCAGCGGGCGCTGACCCCAAGCAAGCACAGGCGATCGTCGATCAGCTTAAGGGTGCGACCCTCTGGCCCAGGGGATCGCTGCGCGACCTGGCGGCACTCTTTGCTCAGCTAGATTGCGTAGTGGCCGTCGATACTGGCCCGGCCCGTATCGCTGCCGCCGTGGGCACCCCCACCATCACCTTGTTTGGTCCGGCTTGGCAGGGACGCTACGGCCAGCCCGCTCCCCACATCAATTTGCAGGGCTATGCCCCCTGCCCGGAACGCAACATCGCCAACTTCACTGAGCAGGCCTGTTGGTACAGCGGCACCTGTCCCTTTGTCTGGGATACCTGCGTCAATTTAATTACTCCGGAACAGGTTGTAGAGGCGATCGATGAAATTTTGGGACGGGGGAGTGAAGGGCCACGAAGTGCCGAGTTCGTTCTGGCTAAAGGCCGAATTGACTCGGTAAACATTTCAGATCAGATAAGCTCTCTAAATCTCTCAATGCTAGGAAACTTCGAAAACTCTAGCTCCCCGCAGACTATACCCAAGGTGTTGGGCGAGGTAGAGACCGGTGGCAACCACGTTGGGGTTGCGCAACGCCCAAACCTCGAAGCTCCTCCTATAGATGCGCTGCGTGTTAGCGAATCTAGTTGGCAGAATTCACTACCAGCCTCACTCCCTACCCCCTACCCCCTACCCCTCTCCCCCTGGCTGAACGCTCGCAACCTGCTCGTCATGAGGCTCGACAACATTGGCGATGTGTTGATGACGGCGCCAGCGCTCCAAGCTATTAAGGAAACCAGTCCCCATACTCGCCTGACCCTGATGGCCAGCCCGGCCGGGGCGCTGGCTGGGCCGCTGTTGCCCTGGGTTGATGATGTGCTGCCCTGGCGCGTTTTGTGGCAGGCGCTGGGTCAGCCCCCAGGAGATGTGGAGCAGGAATGGGCGCTGATCAACACCCTCAAGTCGCGTCAGTTTGACGGGGCAATTATTTTCACCAGTTTTAAGCAAAGCCCGCATCCGGCCGCCCTAATTTGCCAGATAGCGGGCATTCCTCTGCGGCTGGGCGCGTCGCAGGAAACGGGGGAATGTCTCACCCAACGCATTGCTGATCTTCCTAGCGACCTGCACCAAGTGGAGCGGAATTTGCGACTGGTGGAGACTGCTGGATTTGAGGTGCAAAATCGCCACCTTTCGATCGCCATTCCTCCGTTTGCCCGTGTCCCTGCCGTTCCCTACCTGCTGCTCAACCCCTGGGCCAGCTGCCCGTCGCGCATGTATGACCTAGAGCGGTTTGCGATCGCCGCCCGCACCCTGGCCGACAAAACCGGCTGGCCCGTGGTCGTCACCGGCACCGCCAAAGAGCGCGCCGCTGCTGCCTCCCTGCTCGATACCCTCGGCCCCCACGCCATCGACCTGATTGGTCAGACTTCTTTAGGGGATCTGGTGGCGCTGGTGGCGTCGGCCCGGCTGCTGCTCTCGAACAACACCTCGACCATGCACATTGCCGATGCCACCCAAACCCCCAGCGTGATTTTGTTTGCGGGCACCGAACTCGAACGGCAGTGGCAACCGCGCCAGACGCGCGTCCGCCTGCTGCGCCGCCCCACCCCCTGTAGCCCCTGCTATGCCTTCACCTGCCCCTATGAGCTGGAGTGCCTCGATATTGCGCCGCAGGATGTGGTGGCAGCGGGGCTGGCTTTGCTGAATTTTGACGTTTGAACTATGCATATTACCTTTGTTTCTGGCAGCTATCGCCCCGATCAGGACGGGGTGGCCGACTATTTGGCCAACCTGCGATCGCACCTTAGTCAACGCCATGCGGCCAGTACTGTACTCACAACCCATGACTCGGCGCTGGCCGTGGCAGACCCTGCCGTGCAGGGAGCGCTCGCCCACTGGGGCCTGCCCCAGCTTTTGCCCCTGGTGCAAACGATTTTGGCTACCCCTACCGACATTCTGCACATTCAGCACGCGGCGGGTAGCTACCGATTTAAGCGGCCGGTGTTTCTGCTGCCGGTGTTGCTGCGGCAGGCGGGCTATAGGCGACCCATCGTCACCACGGCCCACGAGTACGGCTGGTGGGAGTGGCAGCCCAAGTGGTTTCCGGCGGGCTGGCTAGAGCGCGTCAAGGAGTGGGGGCAAAAACGCACCTGGTGGGATCGCGAAGACGGCTTTTTGCTCACCGGCAGCGACGCCATTATTACCACCAACCAGAACATCACCGGCATTATGCAGGAGCGCTTGCCGACGCTGCGCGATCGCATGGTCACAGTCCCCATTGCCGCCAACCTGACGGTGGCGCCGGTAGATCGGGCAATGGCGCGATCGCAGCTTCGGCACGAGCGCAGCTGGCCCCAAGAGGCCCAGGTGGTTGCTTTCTTTGGCTTTTTGCATCCGGTCAAAGGTTTGACCTACCTGCTCCAGGGCTTTCGGCAGGTGCGCGATCGCCATCCCCAGGCCCGACTGCTGCTGATCGGCGGGGTAGAAACTCTTTCGCTCAACGGTCAGGACGCCGAAAATTTTTGGCAGCAGGTGCAAACTCAAA
The DNA here is from genome assembly GCF_014696135.1 of Nodosilinea sp. FACHB-141. Classification (NCBI taxonomy): domain Bacteria; kingdom Bacillati; phylum Cyanobacteriota; class Cyanophyceae; order Nodosilineales; family Nodosilineaceae; genus Nodosilinea; species Nodosilinea sp. FACHB-141. Next base: position 134,800 of record NZ_JACJPP010000020.1, read on the forward strand.
TTCGTGACTTGCACCTCACCGACTTCGTGCACTGCACGGGCTATGTGGAGGCCGAAACCGCCTCCCGCTACCTCTCCGGGTCTGACCTGGGGGTGCTGCCCTTCACCCCTGGCATTTCGCTCAAAAGTGGCTCGCTGCTGGCAATGCTGGCCCACCGACTGCCCACCATCGCCACCCGCACCGCTGAAACCGACGCCGTGCTGTGCGATCGCCGGATAATTGCCCCCGTCGTTCCGCGCAGCGGTGATGCCGTAGCCGAGGCTATTTCAACTCTGTTAAATAACCCCGCTGAGCAAGAGCGGTTGGCCGCCGCTGGCCATGAATTTGTGCAGGCGTTTACCTGGGAAGGCATTACCGATCGCCACTGCGATATTTACCAGCAGCTATTGGAGCGTTAGAACATTACTTAAGCCGTTTCGTCTGCGGTTGATGGATCTCCCCTAATTGGTGGACTGAGGGCCATGCGAGACCCATCTTGGCAGGACAAATGATTGCTTATTCATTTCAAATGTTAATTGAGATTCATAGGTGGTTTTAATCACTCCCTTAATCTCACTACTGCCGCATCTACCAAACCAAACTTCGGGTTCGGTAGGGTGATCCATAGTCATTTCAACTCCATCAAAACTGCCCGAAACCCGAGAAACAGATCTATCAGCTTTAGTAAGCTGATCGCCTTCCCATCTCTTTTCCTCAGCGTTTGCGCTCACAATTTGCAGCGTCCCAATATTATCAGCCTTACCAAAATTCCGTGTACTCCAGGTCAAAGTTTTCCCCTGACTCAGTAGAGCCGCACAGCTTATGGGCGGGGGAGGCACTGCGGAGGTAGCCGAGGGTGAAGATTCGTTACTAGAAGAGTTTGTTGTGGGGGGAGTGTTTAAGGCAAGAACTAGTCCAGCCGCAAGCAGAGCAAGCCCTATGGGTGCTGACCACTTTTGCTGAGCGGGCTGCACCTCAATTACGCCACCCACTTTGCTGACAAAGGCAAGGAGTATAAAAAATAATCCAGCAAAAATTAAAATAGTCGGAATTGGGGTGTTTTTAAGCGCATCAATGATTTCGGCGCTCATGGTGCTCTCGCCAACTTAAATTGACGCAGAAAGGCTAGGTAAAAACCTTAGTTTCTAGAGCTACAGGGAAAGGCTGGTCTACTTACTAGTAAAGCACTTTGTTTAGGGCGATCGCCAAACTGTAAAAAGACGCAACGGGCTGCATAATCTATCGCATTTTTGCCTACAAAAGAATGAACCCCGCCCGCGCTCCGGCGATCGCCGCTTCCGTCCTACTCGACACGTTGAGCTTCGCAAAGATAGCGCTGGTGTGATATTTGATCGTGTGCTCTGACAGGTGCAGACGGCGGGCGATCGCCTTATTGCTCAGCCCCTCTGCCAGCATCGTCAGCACTTCAACCTCCCGTGGGGTGAGGGCCTCAGTTTGGTGCGGGGGTGCAGTGGTCTGGAGCGACTCAGTTGACGCCAGCAAACTGTCTAGAAAGCTGGGGTGAACGGCAACTAGACCGGCTACCGCCGCATCCAAGGCCGCCACGATTTCGGCACCGCTGGCCTGCCCCGGCAATAGCCCTACCCGCCCCTGCAAAAGTTCGAGTAGCGCCACGTCGCTCCAGGCATCGATCAGGGCGACTACCGGCATCGCCAGGTTGTTGAACGGGTCTAGATCGCTTAGTCCGTCTCCGACCATAGGCCAGCTCACCAGGGCACAGTCGGCGGCCCATTCCCTAGAAAGAGGCTGAGCAGCGGCCCCTACAACCTGCCAGCGATTGGCAGAGCCATCGGTGTCGGCGGCGCTCTCTTCAGCAATAATGGCGCTCAACCCCGCCTGGGTAATGGCCGATGGGCTGATAATCAGCACCCGCTTCATGCCGCCTGCTCCTGAACGGGTGGACGACCCACCGTGAGGGTACACACAATCGACTGCCCGCCCTGACTGACCTGGAGGGCCAGGGTTTGGTCGGGTACCAAACAATCTAGCCAATCGCGCAGGTCGCTGAGTTGGCGAAATAGCCGCCCATTGATGCCGAGGATGGAATCACCCACCACTAACCCCGCCCGTGCTGCTGGGCTGCCTCCTTCCACTTGGGTGACTGTCCAGTCCGCTGATTCTGAATTAGGTTGGGCGGTGATGCCCAGGTAGGGCTGCTCCTGCTGACTGCTCAAAAATCGCTGCACTAAAGCAGTGGGGATGGCGTAGCCTCGGCCTGCGGCAATTAGCGTATTGATGCCAACGACCTCCCCCGCCAGGGTTGCCAGGGGGCCACCCGAGTAGCCTGGTGCCAGGGCAATATCGGCCTGCACCCAGCGTGGTATGAGCGGTTTGGCTGCCACAATGCCCAGAGATGTCGCTCCTACATGACCCTCTGGATTGCCCACCGCCATGACCATTTGCCCCATCCGCAGTTTGCTGGCATTCCCTAGGTCGGCGGCTTGCAGGCCCGCTGATTCAATCTTGAGGGCGGCCAAATCTAGCTGTTTGCTGTGGCCGACTCGATGGGCCGTGAGCCGATGACCCTCGGCCGTGGTAACCCAGGCTCGGCGCTGAGTCGCCACGTGGGCATTGGTGATGATCAGGCCCGACGCATCCCAAATCACCCCAGAGCCCAGCTCGCCAGCGGGGCCTTGAATGAGCACGGTAGACTGTCTAACGCGGTGAGAAATGGCGGCCAAATCGTGATTTAGCAGGTTGGCGATCATCGCGCACCGCCCTGGGGCTGTTCCCCTACGGTCACGGTGAGTTCTGTTGGCTGGCCTCCGCGCAGCAGGTGCAGTGAGACCGCTTGACCAATGGCGCTGGCGTCTAAGTGGCCATAGACTGCCTGTAAGTTGCTGACGGGTTGACCATTCACCGCCAGCAGAATGTCGCCAATTAGTAGACCCGCTTGGGCTGCTGGCCCTGGGGCATCGACGCTGACTACCAGCAGGCCGACATCCCCAGATATCTGGTGGGTTTGCCGCAGGGTTTCGGGCAGAGCCACGGGTTGAAGCCCCACCCCCAGATAGCCTCGGCTGAGACTACCGCGCTCTAGCAAGGTTTTGACGATGCGGGTCAGATTGGCGGCGGGCAGCGTCACCACTCGGTTGCGTGGGCCGTTGAGGTTAATACCTAGGACTTCCCCCGCCGTATTCACCAGGGCACCGCCGAGCAGGTTGGGATAGAGGTTGACATCGGGGCGAATCAGGCGATCGATCGCCCGCCCCTGGGACGTTTGCCACGGACCACCCAAGTTGCCCACTACCCCCAAACTGGCGCTAACACCGTAGTCCCACGACTGGCCGACGGCGAGCACCACATGGCCCACTTTTAGGTCGGCCCCGTCGCTAATGGCAGGCACGGGCAGGTCGGTGCGATCGAGTTGCACAATGGCCAGGTCGAGGGCGCGATCGCGGCCTGACACCTCAGCCTCAACCACATTGCCGTCGGGCAGGGTGAGGGTGAGGCGGCTAGAGCGACCAAGGCCATAATCGGCGGTGACAATCACCCCCGGCTGCCAGTGAATGCCGCTGTAGGCAAAGCGGCGGTGACCTTTGACGGCGACGAGGGTAGGTGCGATCGCCGCCACCGCATCCGCTAGCCCAGTGGATAGGGCGCTAAGCGCTGTTGAATTTGCATCAGTAGTCATGTCAGGCTCCGAGGGAGGGTGAACGCAAGGTTGCTATTTCCCACAATGCCGAAGCCGTCGCTGAGTTAACCCCGGATGAATGGGTAGTCTGCCCCTGGATAAATGGGTAGCACTGTTCCCTCAAGCGCAGCGACCCAACCGACGTGCAGCCAGAATGTGCCACCTGCAATGAAGAATTGCTGAATTATCTGCACACCACCCGATTGGAGATCTACCATGCAGAGCAAGATCTGTATGACGCCTTATTTTAGAAAGTTACACCGTACCGTTCTTACCTAGCGCCCCCTCAGAGGCGGTTTTAAACTCACAATTTGGCTAATCACTCTGGCCAAGGGCGTTATGCAAAGTACGGAGAGAGAGCCGACTGAACGCAAGTTATTCCGCCTATGCGAAGCGCAGTGGAGCAGCACCGGAATGGTATGAAATTGCCGCTTATTGATGCGGCAATGTGAACACAGCTAATGCCCTTTTGCTGCGATCGCAGCGTTTAACTCCGGTTTTGGGTGGCCCATCACGATGGAGAAGTGACATGGTTAAACCAGCAAAGAACACGATTTGCCTCTGGTACGATGGCGACGCCGAGGACGCGGCGAGGTTTTATGCCAAGACCTTTCCCGATTCATCCGTTGACGCGGTGCACCTTGCTCCGGGAGACTTTCCGTCCGGGAAAAAAGGGGACGTGTTAACGGTCGAGTTTACAGTGATGGGAATTCCCTGCCTCGGGCTTAATGGCGGACCCGTGTTTAAGCACAACGAAGCATTTTCGTTTCAAGTCGCAACTGCTGATCAAGACGAAACCGATCGCTATTGGAACGCGATCGTCGGCAACGGCGGCGAAGAGAGTGCATGCGGCTGGTGCAGGGACAAATGGGGATTGTCCTGGCAGATTACGCCGATCGCCCTAACTAAAGCTGTTACCGATGCCGATACCGACGCTGCCCAGCGCGCGTTCGCTGCAATGATGGAGATGAAAAAAATTGACATCGCTGCGATCGAGGCGGCGCACCGCGGTTGAGGCTGCATCCTCAAAACGTGCCTTCCAAAAGCGCAATGGAGATATAACAAGCGGTTACGAACCCGCTCGGTCTTGAGCTTATGGGTTTTCGGCCTGGGAGCAGCCACATTCACTCGCCCAAACATCAGGAGAACCAGCCGTTGCAGCGGGCTAGGTAAGCGGGCGGTCTTCGCAATGCGAAGAGTGGTTGGTGCCCAATCGATCGCTGGACGATGGTTCGTTACACGGCTTCAAAATTAGGTTTGCTGATATGGAAATCGTGACTAAAAGATTTCTATTGCGTGATTTTGTTGAGCTGGATCGACCTTCATTTCTAAACTATCAAGCCGATCCACGCAGCCAAGCTTTTTACGAACCAAGTGACGCCACTGCTGAACAGGCAACACGTTTATTTGACACATTCCTGAGCTGGGCTGCCGATCGCCCTCGCACCAACTACCAACTCGCGATCGTGCAACAGCAAGAACCTAAAGCGCTCGTCGGCTGCTGCGGACTGCGGGGAGCACAGTACCCCGCTGGTGAGATGGAACTGGGAATCGAACTTGTACCCAACTATTGGGGCCGCTATGCCTATGCAATTGAAGTGGGGCGTGCCCTGCTCAACTTTGGGTTTCAAGAATTGAAGCTGGATGTAATTTCTGGTTCTACCATAAGCGCGAACAAGCGAATTGCTCGATTGGCAGAGTGGATGGGCGCAGAAGTCGTTGCTGTTCGTTCAGGTTCCCCATGGATGTCTGAGCGAGGTTGGAACGAGGTAGATTGGCGCATTACGAAGAAGCAGTGGAATTATCGCATCGCGCAGCTATATAAAAAACGTAGTGCAGCAGGCAGTTGAAACTGACCAACGCATTCTTCAAAGGTCTAACCTTAGAACCCAAATCTTAATTTTCTGTTCAGTCAAAAATTCTGCCAAAGCTATCGGGCCACTCATTCCAAAAGCCACGATGGAGGGCGACGATTTCTGCTTCTACTTCAGCGATTGGCCCCCAAACAGCGATCGCCTTTTGCCCCCGCTCAAATACATACCGACAGGGCATGTCCAGTGTGGGGTTTTCGGCATGGTTGCCCGTGAGTGCCAGCAGTTGCTTTTCTGCAATGCCATAGACTAACCGCCCCACATTGGCCCAATACTGTGCCCCAGCACACATCACACAGGGCTCGACGGTCGTGTAAAGCGTGCAACCCCACAGGAAACCAGGTTCAAACTCAGCGTAGGCCCGCCGCATCAAGGCTAATTCGGCGTGGTTGACTGTGTCTATGTTGCCTTGCTCAAGCAGCACAGTGGCATGGTCTGGAGCCACCAAGATGGCTCCAAAGGGATGGTGCCCTTGGGCCACAGCCGTTTGAGCTACCTGGTTGGCCCGCTGTAAGTGCTGAACGACCTGTGTGGACGTGGGCTCCTCCATAGGTTTGATACCTAATTAACTATGAGTAAGGGTAGAGCCTAAAGCTATTAAACCACTGCCTTTTAAGTCAAAATAAATAGAAGCAATCTCCATCCAACGGTAAGTAACAGGATAGGAAGAAAAACATACCATAACAGTATAGGAAATTTGGATTAGGTATCAATCCATTGCGTTGATATCGGGTCCGCGTTGCTCCATTTCACTAACAGCTATTTCTTGAGGTTTCTTCCATGAAAAATAAATCCTTGGCTGCTTGGCTAGGTACTGGCGCTCTCGCCGTGAGCCTGGCCGTTTTGCCTTCTACCCTGCCCGCCTCTGCTCAAACTGGTCAAACTGGTACCGCAACCGGGACTGATGGAGTTGGTACCACAACCACAACCACTGAAGACTATGGCGACGACGGCTTTGATTGGGGCTGGTTGGGTCTTCTTGGTCTAGCAGGTCTAGCCGGTCTGAAAGGGAAAGATCGCGATCATGACACCCGGACCGCCTACGCTACCGATCGCACAACCACAAGTTCCACTAACAATCCTCGCTACTAAAGCAGGGATCATCATGCTCTAATGCTCAACAAAATAGAAGGGGTTGCTAACTAGTGGCTCCTTCTATTTTGTTGTATATCTAGCAAGAAAGTAGGAAAACGAAAAAAAACCTCCGGCGCTAGGTAAAGCACCGAAGATTATTTAGAAACATATTGAGTAGACTTATCGATTCTTACCTAAAGATGTAAATATCCCTAGAAAAAATCAATTCAGCCTTAGTTCCGAGACGCAACTGGGTCAGCAATGTACTTAAAGTCAGGCTCAGAGTTCCAAGGACCACGCTCATCTTTACCGCTGTCATCGGTAGAGAGATTATAGTAAAGTTCTACTGTGTCATCGGGCTGAATGTTGCCAAACATCGGGTCAGTCAATTTGCCCATGGCGTCTAGAGCGTTCATGAACATTTTGGTGTGAGAAATTTCCCGAGTTAGCAGATGGGTGAGCGTTTTTTTGGTGCCCTCATCGGTAGCTAGTTTGATCAAGGATTCGTAGGTCTGGCGAGCGCCAGCTTCAGCCGCAATGTTAGCGCGTAGGTCTCTGACGACATCCCCACCTTCATTGATGTAGCTGGCTGTCCAGCTACTGCCCTGGCTGTCGAGAAAGTGAGGCCCAATGCCGCGTACAGCAAAGAGCGTGCTGTTGTAGGCCGGGGTTTGATCAGAATCTTTGGTATGAATCTCGATGAGCTTGCCCACCATTTCTAGGTGACCAAACTCTTCAATGGCGATGTCCTGAAGCATGTCTTTAATGCTGGGATCTTCGACATGGAAAGATTGTACCCAGTATTGAAGAGCAGCCGTGAGTTCGCCGGTAGCCCCGCCAAACTGCTCTAGCAGCAGTTGGGCAAATACAGGATCAGCCTCATTGACCTGAACGGTATGAACAGGATCTTTTTTGTGAAAAAACATAGGTTCCTTTGAGGTATTGGGGCAACTACAGGATTAAGCTCAATCTAAGATATAAACATTTCTGCTAAACCCTTGATTTTGCTTTTGAAAGGGTATATACAGCGATATCAGATTAAATTGGAGCAGCATAATTTGGCTCAAGGGCTAGCTAATTACGACCAGCACCTAAGCAAGATTTTGCTCTTTAAAACTGATATTTTAGGCTTTGATTTTGCTGTCGAAATTCGACTTAGTCAAAGCTGCTTACACTTGCCTTTAATCACTGTGCTTGACTACACCTTAAGGCTAGACTCGTAAACCCTCCTCTATATATATAGGGAGAAGATTCGAGCCTAAATGTAGAGGAGATAATCATGTACCTTTAGATGACGTCTAAGGGTTTCATTTCCTGTGGCAAAAGTGAAAATTTTGGTATTACTGAGTTGAAGCATGAATTTGGGTAAGGACAAACGGCCGTTTGCTCCTATGAGAGGCATCCCAGTTTTAATTCACGCCTGTACTCAGCAACACCAAAACTTCCTAACCCTTTTTAGGTAGAGGGTTGAGCAGCCACTGAAGCTGTAGCAAATCGCTCTTCAGACACCCTCTTATATCGAAATTAAACAAAATTTGCGGCGGTGATATCGACCGCGTCGGTTAACAACAGCTTTGCCATAGCATCAAACGAGGTTGCATCTAAGACAAACGTAGTGCGCGCCTCTACACCTGTACCCTGAGCAAAGATGACGTCAAAAAAGGCGGCGTTGGTGAATTTGTCAACCGACGGGTCAAAGTCCAGCACGGTGGTGATACCAGAGCCATCAAACAGACCAAAGGTGTCTATGCCATCCCCGCCGAAGGCTGTGTTGTTGCCTGCATCGCCATCGAGAAAATCATTGCCGCCAAAGCCGAACAGGGCATCGTCACCAGTGCCTCCCAACAGATTGTCATTGCCGTCAGACCCCTCAAAGATGTTCGTTCCGGCCAAGTTTCGCGTGTCGCCGCTGATGTGGGTAACGCCAGCAAACTCGCCGCTAAAGGTGTTGTTCTCAACGACAATATCGGCGAAGGCTTCAGTCGGCTCGCGATGGTCAAAGGCTACCGCTGAGGCTACGATCGCATCAAAACTGTTGCTGCTGATCTCAATATCAGACTGAGTGCCCTGGGCAGTTGTGCCCTCTGCGGCCGCCAAACGAATGCCATAAAACGCGTTTGAGAAGCTATTGTCAACAATATCGACCGCCGATAGATCGCGATCGTCTAGGGTAACGATGCCGTCGTAGGCCCCAGAAAATGTATTGTCGGCAATGGTGACATTAGCGGTGGAATTGGCAGAACCGTCAACATCTAGAGAAAGCTGGAGGTTGTAGCGGGCTGCGGTGAAGGCTGCTATTTCATTAGAAAAGTCTGCTACCCCCAAATTGACGACGTTGCTTAGAACTTCGACATTTTGAGAATTATCAATCTGAATGCCTCGCCGGCCCACAACACCGGCATTGTCATGAATTCCGACATTGTCGGCAATCAGCAAACCATCAACATTGTCAATCCGCATGATCGAGGCATCGTTGCCGGTGATGCCGTCGAAGTAATTGTCTGTAATTGACCAGTTAGAACCGCCAGATGGCGCTCCGCCAGTGCCAAAGCCGTTGGTAATAAAGGTTTGGTTGTTATCGGTTAGCCCAACAAAGTCGTTGAAGGCAATAGTAATGTTGTCGAAATTAACGCTGCCGTCACTGCCCCCGCGAATGGCAGCTGAGTTGTTGGTGAACTCAAAACCCAGAATAGAAATATTGTCGTCAGCTAGGGTAAACGAGCCCTCAAGAATCGATTCGGCACCGCGAGCTGCGTCGTTGCCAGCCAGGCCAAAATTGGCCCCAATCAAGGTTAGTGATTTGTCGAGGGTGACGTCTTCGCTGTAGGTGCCTGCCGCTGCCAGCAGAGTATAGCCATCGGCGGCGGCGTCAACTGCTGCCTGGATGGTGCTGAAACCACCCACCAGGTTATTGTCAACATCAAACAGTTGTAGGGGTTGTAGCGCCGCGCCCGTGGTTAACCCGGCCACCAGCGTAATGTCGGGGTCAGACTTACCGAGCGACAGGGGGCGATCAAACAGGTTGCCTAGGAAGGGCAAATGGCTGGTCTCGTTTAGAGTGACTACGCCTTGACCATCGGCACCGTCGACTGTGTCGTTGTTCAGTAGACTCACAATGCGGATGGCATCAATAGCTTCTCCGGTCGCTAGGCCAAAGTCGCTCAGGTCAAAAGCCGTAGCAAACAGCCCCGTGCCGTCTGCGGGGCCGTTGACGGCAGTTTCGTCGTAGCTGTCAAAGAACTCGTAGCGAAACGGGGTGAAATGTCCAGTTGCGGTACTGCGTACGGCTACGGCGTAATCTTCAGGCACTCTAGCAAAGCCGTTCTCATAGACGACCAAGTCGTCCCCCGCCTGGTTAATGGGGCCAGAGCCAGCGTCCCAAGTTAGCTCAATGGTTGAGCGATTGAAAAGACTGCCCAAGGCAATTGATTGGCTATTGCTACCACCGACAAGCGAGCCGACTGTATTATCTGAAAGCTCTGGAAATTGCAGTCCAGACCCAAAGAAGAGCGTTCTGGATGCCCCATCGATGATTGAGCCATCGGTGACTAAGTCATTCTCGTCAAAGGTAAAGCCAGCGATAGTAAACGTAGCCATAGCATTCAGCTCCCTGTTAAGCACACCTGCTTTTTATATTGAGGGATTATCAAGGCTTATGGGTAAAGAGAAGTAAAGAAATTGTGTGTGGCGATGGCCGCTACGCCTAAAACGCAAGTTACTGGCACGGTAAAAACTGAGGCGAGGATAGCTATATCTACTGGGATTAAGCAAATCCCAGTAAACTTATTGCGTAGTCAAGTCAAAAATTTTGAAACCTAATATACATGATTCTTGAATATTTATACTGGAATACTTTAACCCATGGATTTAACGCAAAGTCTCCCAAGTTGGTTAAATCTAGCCTGGGAGACTTTGACATTTAGTTGTTGCAGAATGAAAGGCTTTTTGGCTGAGCAAGCGTGAGCTTTACCAAAGTCACCTTACCATTCCAGCTGTATAGCTCTATCTTCCTAGACTATCCGCACCGAGGGGATACTTGGAACACGCTACAAGCTCTGTCTTAAGCCGTTACGGGAGGTTGGCCAAGGGCCTGCTGAGCCTGGCGCACTTCGTCCTGAGTGCCTTCAACAATCAGCTTATATTCCCGAGGCAGGTTGGGGTTGCCCTTCATTTGCTGGCGAGCTGGTTGGCGAGCCTTTAACGTGCGGCCGGCACCGGTACCAAACACACCGCCTGCGATCGCACTAGCAAACACCGCAATTCGGCTGGCAGCAGAATCGGGGTAGTGACCTGTTAACTGAAAGACGACAATAATCGTAGCAATCAGCCCCAAAATGCCGCCTAGAGTAAATCCCATCAAAAGGCCTGCCTCTGGCCCCATGGTGATGCCTTGGGCAGCTAACTGGAGGTCAGCGGGAATACTGTCATCAATCAGTATTTTCTGCCCGTTGATGCCAGATGCCTGAACCGCTTGTTTAGCCTGATCGGCTTCTTGGCGGTTCTTAAATACCGCAACTATCTCTCGGTTTCGCGTTAGCTGTGCTGTCATAGGAATAACTCCTTAACTGTAGGTCTTAATTCAAGCCAGAGCCCTGATTGCTTTGTCTGGTCTAGCCTTGGCTTTGTTCTTACCTCGTATGATGACGATCTCGGTGCTGGCTATGCTCTGTAAATAGATAGACTTAGTTGCTTTTGAGAGTTGTTATCAGAAGGATATTAGTCCACTTGTGGTTTTAGCCGACACCGGCAAAAAAGGCGTCAAGAGGAGATCTCAGTTGCTAGAAACCTGTGAAGAGTCCGATTAGACTTGGCCTATTGATCACAATCTAGTCAGTTCATTGCTATCTATAGGGGTTAGACGAAGTCAAAAATGTTATTCTCCATGCTCTTCGAGCTGCAAAAGCTGCTGGGCAAAGAGCTTTTCAGTCTTTTCATCCCTTAGTAGAGGGCTGGCGAGTATAAACCTCTAACCAGAGGTGAATAACAGTTAGATAAAAACCGCTTAGGGTGTGGGCACAAGGATTTGCTCTGGCTTCAACAACCGTGGCGCTGCCAAGGTTTTGGTGTCAGGAGTAGATCAGGTGCCATTCGTTTTTAGGAATTTGGTTTATGAAAAATAACGTTGTGTCGAGATGGGTTGGTGGTAGTGCGCTGGCACTCGGACTAGCGCTTTCATCGTCTATGATGCCTGCTTCTGCTCAGACCACGACTGAGCCCGTGACGCCAACGACTCCTGGTGCAGTTGACTCGACAGTTGATTCGGCAGACTCTGAAGGCACAACTCCTGGGTCAACCGTGCCTGGTGAAACATCCCCTGACCCTGTGACCCCAGCCGCCCCAAGCAACTTTGACCAAACAGCTCCTGGCACGGTTTCTCCTGACGCAACAGCACCCAGTGAAACCTATGCTGATCCAGCGGCTTCTGACACGACAGCGACAGCTGGTGAGGATGATGACTCAAGCTGGGGCTGGCTGGGCCTTTTAGGACTGCTTGGTTTGAGTGGTTTGGCAAAGCGCAAGCGCTCAACGCCTGTCTACACCACTGAAGATCGCGTGGTTGACCATCCTTCTGCTGGTCCTCGTATTTAAGGTTTGAGGTCAGTCGGCTAGCGTCAATGCAGCGATCGCCACTACGTTTAGGGCATAGGCTGCTGCCAGTGGCAGATAGTAAAGCGCCATCTGCCATTTAAGGTGACGCAGAACGTTATAGCCGACTTGACCATGGTGACGGTGATAGCTTAACTGCTGATAAAGGGGTGCTAAACAGCACCCTTTTTTGTTAGCCGTAAAAATCAGAGCGACAGAGCGATGTATTGCAGTAGTTGGTTTAGTTGAGACGCTTTGACAAGCGAAATCTTTCGGTAGGGGCATTGCAGTGCAATGCCCCTACGCCAAATCTGTCTTAGCCTAAGGGGCATCTGCAATAGCAAAGGTAAGGTTTGGGTTGGGACTACCCAAGATAACAGGATTCGAGCTTGACGTTTTTTTCTATTTTCGCTTTTTACTATTAGCTAAATACCCTTCTGCTGAGTTGTTTTGGGCCAATCTTTCATAGCTATAGCTGGCGTAAGAATTGTGATGATGGCAGGGCTCGACGTAGCGCGTTGACGCCGTCTGTCCCTACTGGCCAAGGCTCGTTAGGTAGCACGGGGGTTGGGTCGATGGCTCGGTTTATTAAATCAGCCATGAGATCAATCGCTTCTAGAAGCGGCGGCAGAGTTAGATAGACCGGCAAAATGCGCACTTCAAAGGTGTGTTTGTGGCGGGGGGCGTAGACAATATTTTTGAGGTTAAAGTCACAGTATTTAGTGAGGGGCAGGGTTTTTAGCCGTTCTCTAGCCTGGTCCCAGGGCAAGTTGCTCCAGTCTGGTGCTTGCACTAAGGTCAGCAGCTCGGAGGGCCAAAGCCCCAACCGTTGACACCGGGGGTTGCTGGTCACAAGCCACTTTAAGGTGGGGCTATGGGCCCATAGCAAGTTGACTAGGTTGCGAATTGCCGGGGCAGAACAGAGAGGAGCGGCGTCAAGATGCAGGTGGGTTGCCCCTTCCGCTGGAGCATAGAAATTGAGCTGACGAGCAATTTGAAGGTAGGTCTCCAACTGGGGGAGCTGAGCGTAGGTTAGGGGTGGGGTAATTAATTCACAGGGCCGTTCTCGCTCACCGGGTAGCGATGTGGCAATGGCAATGGGTGGCCCTAAGTCGTCAGCTAGTTTGACCATGCCCTTTGGCCCCTGCTGCACCTCTAGGCCCAGGGTCTTGGCGACCGGTTGCAACACCTCGGCGAGGGGCAGGTTGGCATCGCTCAAGCGACTAATGATCTGCATAAACCGGATGTCGTCGCCAACGATGCGGTACCAGCCGGGCTGAGGGGGGTTAGGTGCGATCGCAGTCGGCTTGCAGAGTCAGATCATCAACGCACCAGGCGATCGCCTGATGCTGGGCATCGCGCACCTCAAACCCTAGGGTGAGATTCTCTAGCACCGGGGTGCCGACGATCTGGCTATGCTCCGACTGGGGATAAAATATGCGGCTAACGCTGCCCCCGTAAGCGGCGGCGATCGCTTCGGCAAGGGCTTGGCGGCTAGACCCGCGCGGAGCCATCAGCTCAATTTCTAAGCCAACTCTGCCCACCAGGGTCATGGCTTAGGGCTGGGAGTTAGCCAATTCCAAAGCATATTCAACCTCGTCGGCATTGCCCATAATCAAGTTGCGCTCAATGCGGAGCTTGGCGTCGTAGGGGGTGGCGTCGCCCCAAAATTCGGCTAGGGCGGCGGCGTCATCGTAGGTGTAGCTGGTTTCGCTGTAGAAGCGCAGGTCGTCTACCGATTGAAGCGACTCTAGGCGGGCGTCGAGCAAAAACTGCTCAAGTAGGGCTACATCGGCAGGCCCCCAAAGAATTTTACGGCCAATGCGGGCCTTTGCCTCGTCAACATCTTGGCCCCAATAGCTGGCCAGCTGAGCGGCATCCCAATAGGTGTAGCCACTGCTAAAAAAGGTTTCTAGCTCTGTCTGGGCGTAGTTTTGGCTAATTTCATTGTCACACTTGAGCATGGCGTCAGCCCCAGCGCTGATTGGCGCTTGGAGTTGACCAGCAGAAGCGGCAGCCTGCGCGCTGCCGGCAGCGAGAACAGCGGCGATCGCCAGCAAAATAGATAGATGAAGCGTTTTAGAATTTTTCATGGCTTCCAGGCGGAGTTTGCTCAATCATAGTCGGGTAATCTGGGCATTTCGGTGGTTTGTAACGAATGCCGATTTACCCTTCATCAAACGATGTTTTGGGCATGGACGCTAGGGGATGGTGTCGGCCAACTCGTTGAGAATGTGGGCTGCGATCGCACCGGGATGGGTGAGCCACACCCGATTGGGTTGGTTGTGCGCCACAGTGGCAATGTGTTGCAGGGCGCGGCGCAGGTGCCGCAGCCGAAACGGCTGCCCAACTAAGTAAGGGTGCAGGGCAATGCCGTACACCAGCGGCTGCTGGTGAGACTGCTCTAGCATCTCGTCAAAATTGTCGATGACCATCTCGGCGAAGTCTTTGGCGCTGACCCGGCGCACAGCGATCGCCGGTATGTCATTAACTTCTTGGGGATAGGGCACTGAGAGAATGCGGCCGTGCCGGGTCTTAAACCAGATGGGCTGATCGTCCTGACACCAATCAAGCATGTATGTGTAGCCCGCCTCTTGGAGCAAGTCGGGGGTAACGATACTTTGAGCAATCCAGGGGCCAAGCCAGCCCTGGGGCGGCTGCCCTTCATGGTTGGCCAAAATGTGCGTTGTTTCAGCAATCAGAGCAGCTTCATTCGCTTCGCTCAAAATGCTCTGGCGTTCGGAGTTGGTGCGACCATGGGCGACAATTTCATCGTTGCGATCGCGAAAGGCCGCCACCACCTCTGGGCAGTAGTCGTAAATTGCCGAGTTAACTAGCAGCGCTACCGGCAACTCTAGCTGCTCAAATAGCTCCAGCAGTCGCCAGACTCCCACCCGGTTGCCATAGTCACGCCAGGCGTAGTTCAAGACATCAGGCTGAGGGCCACCAGGGGCCAGTTCGGCTCCTAATCCTTCACCAAAGGCAAAATGCTCCAGGTTGAGCGCGATGTAAACAGCCAGCCGTCGTCCGCCCGGCCAACGATAGTCGGCCCGCTGCGTGATAGCCGAATAGCTGTAGCGTTCGTGGTGAGTCAGCGGCAAAGCTTAGGCTCCCAAATTTAAGCAGGGCACGCTTGGAAGATTACCAGAAACTGCCTAAAAGTGGGAAAGGGCAACGTGAAAAGCCGCTGAGGTTCTTGTGGGAGGGCAGGACTTTTAGATGAACTGCGAAAATAGGGAGTAAAGATAGGTTTGAAAACTTTCGAGCTTTAGAACTAAAGGTGAGCTTTGACCAACAGCAGTGCGCCCGATAGAATTCCTAGTGACAGCGAAGCAGAGCCTAGCCAGGTGAGCTGCATTTTTCGGCGCATAGCCCGGCTTTTGAATCTAGCAGAACCGTCAAACCCTTCGCGATCGGCGCTAGAGAGCGTGGTTAAAAAGCCCAAAGCATATAGGACAGAGGCGGCAAAGAATTCAAGGACTGGAGTCAGGATAAGCAAGCCCCGCTCCACCCCAGCATCCATATCGTAGGGAGTAGCTAATACAAAAAGGCCTATATAAACAGGAATTGCGACTAGGCTGGCTTGCAGCATTAACCGGCAGAACAAGTGATAAACCGTAAAAGAAGAATCTACGGTAGCTTCTGAAACTGTGCGGACAATAGTCATGAAATATCGATATTACTTCTTGTACGCTGCTGGCGGATATCTTAGTGAATAACGACTACAACTCGGCGGCGGCGACCATAGCTTTACGCATATTTTAGCGACTCGTGTAGTAGACCCAAAGAGTTGCAAGATTTAAGGGGTATACCCCTGCACAGGCTATTGAAAACTTGCTGTCTAGGGAGCGATCGCCCCTCTTCAGCCCGTGAGGTGACCCCAATACCAGTGCTCGGGGCCACCGCTGTATCACCAGCTAAGACGCCGAAAAATTGAGCACCAGGGCAAATCACTGCTGCGCCTCAAAACGGCAGTCGCCCAGTAGCCAGGAGTCTATACCCAAAGGTCATGCCCAGCATTGAAACAAAGAAGTGCCAAAGGCTAGTGGGGTTTAGCACAGCTCGACTGCTGACAAAAACGCAGAGAATGCCGCCTGCTACTAATACCCAGCCGAATTGCTTCATAAAGCCGAGAGGCATAAAGACCAACAAAAAAATGCCGCCAAACAAAAGAAAAATTGACAGGTTGGCTGCGATACCACGCCACCAGTAGGGGCTAACGTTAGTGGTAAAAAAGATATTTTTGCCCAAGAAATAGATGCCCAGCAGCATCAGGGCCAAACCGACGACTTGAATTAAAAATCGCATAGGGAGTTAGATAAATACTTCAGTTAACAAGTAGACTATGGCGGCTAAAGCCCTATGGTTAGGGGCGATGGACAAAGCCCGACTTTAGAGGTCAGCGCAACTCTGGAAGCGTTTTGCAATCCGCAGCGGCACCCCTAAACCCAAGCCTAGGTTACCCAAAAGCCACGCTGTAGAAACCTGGCCAGGTAGAGGAACGCAATGCGTTCCAGAGGTGGTGGGCACTAGTACTAACAAAAAGGCCAATAGCTGGGTCAGTTGCTCTAAAAGCCAACTCCGGTGGCAACAAATAGCAATTTGTCCAGGGACGCGCCTATTCACAACTATCGGTAATTAGGAGACTCGTTCTTCTACAAACTGATTGGCGCTCATTCCGGATGCAGCCAAGGCCAACAGTGTCCGAAGGCCGCAATTTATCAAGAGGTAACTTTAGTGTGGCCGAGCAATATTCTTCTATTTGTGCCTTGTCAAGGAACTGTTAGGTTCACCTGACTAACCTGAGTAGATTCTCTACCTCATGGTCGATACGGCCTCTTTTATCGGCTTGATAGAGTACGTGGGTACGCCCATTCTGTTGAAGGCTATGAGACTTAATCTTTTGAGCTACGCAGGTGGTTTAGGGCTAGTAGCCGGTGCACTGATGTGGCCTGGCGTTAGTCACGCTCAAGGATTTTGCTATCTGATTAACTCTGAGGGCGAAGTCGTCAATCTAGATGACATGTGTCAGGAGAACGACGCCCCCGCGACTTCCCCAACGCCTGGGTCCAGCGACGCTTCAGCTGAGCCCCAGGGCACCTCATCATCTTCTGAGGTTATAAACACCACCACTACAAATCCGGCGGGGACAGACTCCACTGGAGCAAACTCGGCTGGGATAAACCCCGCAGGGACAGACTCTACCGGAACAAACCCAGCAGGAACAAGCCCAGCGGGGACGAACTCTACTGGTGGGACAAGTCCTGCTGTGAGTCCAGCGAGAACAAACCCTGCTGTGGCACCCGGCTCAAATGAAAACACTAACCGTGCAAACCCTAATAACGAAGATACCAACCGGGCTAACCCCAATACAAACGACTCGGAAGCTTCACCGGCTGGGACCGCATCACCTCAGACACAAAACTCTAACACGTCAGACACGCCTGACAATGCTACAGAGCGAGGAAATCGCAATACAGAGCTAGAAAACCGTAACGCAGAGCCGGGAAACCGCAATACAGAGCCAGAAAACCGCTTAGACATTCCGGTTAGGGAGATTGAGACACCTGACATCCCTGAGATTCAAACTCCTCAAAGAGTAGATTCTACTGGGGATGACACCGATACATCTACATCTGGAAGTGACACTGATACATCCGGAGATGACACCGATACATCGCAATAGCTAGGCAGCAGATTTTGGCAGTTCAACCCATTGATCTAGACTTGCAGCGCCAAGCAGTCATTATTCATCAGCGTCTATGTGCCGAATATGATTGCCCAATTCCCTATTTTCATGCGCTCGATCCGCTGAGTGAGCTGGTTTCATCTCTGCTGTCTCACCGCACGAAAAACCGGGACTCGGGCCGCGCGTTTAAGCAGCTAGTGGCCCAGTTTCCTACCTGGGAAGCGGTGCGGGATGCGCCAACGGAGCTGGTAGAACAGGCGATCGCGCCCTGCACCTGGCCTGAGCAAAAAGCGCCCCGCATTCAGCAAGTGCTGCGGCTGGTTGGTGAGTTAACCAACGGTGAATGGTCGCTCGACTTTCTGAAAGATATGTCGGTGGCGGAAGCTCGCGCCTGGCTGGAAGCACTGCCCGGAGTCGGGCCAAAGACTAGCGCAGCAGTACTGTGTTTTAGTGAACTACGGGGTCGAGCGCTGCCGGTGGATAGCCACCACCACCGAGTCGCCCAGCGGTTGGGCTTGATTCCTTCCACGATGGCGGTTGGGCCATCCCACGTGCCGCTAGAGGCTTTTTTGCCCGCTGAGTGGAATGCGCAGCAGGTCTACGACCACCACGAAGTGATGATGTTGCACGGTCAACGGTGCTGCTTTTACAAAAATCCGAGCTGCGATCGCTGCGTTGTGCTCGATCTGTGCCCCTATGGGCAAGAGAGAGGTAAAAAAACGAAGAATTGAGAACGAAAACCGAAAGGGGGCTTTCTACGAGGTGATCTTGGCCCTGAGTTCGGCTTTGATGCGGTTTAAGATCGAAGTCTCGTCGAGGCCGTCGAGAATTTCGCCAATCACGGCTTTGGGGCCGTTAGGTCCCCAGGTGGCACCGTTGGTAAGGTAGGTTTTGGTGATCTGACCAATGCCGTAGGTGGCCAAGCCGGCAACGCCGCCCTGGGCCAGAGCTACGGGAATATAGGGGGCGATCGCCAAGCCGCCCGTCGCAATCGCTGACACCCCTAGCATGCCCTTAAGTGAGCTGAGCCCCAACGTGATCACCAACTCGCTAATCGTAATGCCGCCCAGACCCAGGGCAATCTGCTGGAGCAGCTTGAGGGCGGCGGGGCGGGTCATAGGCAGGCCGTAGAGCCGTGACAAATTGAGAATCAGCATGACATCAACGACGGTGCCGCCAATCAGATCCGCCACGGTGATCGGATTGAGGGCGACAGCGACGGCTTTGATCATGGTGGCGTTCCAGATGGTGTCGTCGGCAATGCGATCGCAGATCTGCCGCTTGCGCTCTAGAATTTCGGCGCTGATGCCTTCGGCATACATCAGGGTGTTAAGGGCCACCAGGGCCTTGCCTTCGCGGTGCAGAATGTCGAGAATTTTGAGCTTGAGATCATCGACCTGGGGCTGGGCGCGCACGGTTTTGTAGGTCGTTTCGCCATTAGGTTGGGCAACAGCCTGCACCGCTAAGGGGGAAGCCGCCGCCATAACAATTTCATCGGGGGAGATCAGGTCTTGGAGGCGGCGATCGCGCAGGGTTTCGTAGAGGGTCTGGCGATCGGCCTCGGGGAACTGATCGATTTTGTTGAACACCAGCAGCATGGGCTTACTAGCCTGGCGCAGGACTTTTAGCGCCTCATACTCAACGCGGGTAATGTCGCCCGCAACCACAAATAGAATCAAATCAACCTGGGCGGCAATGCGGCGGGCCAAGTCGGCGCGGTCTTCGCCATCCACCTCATCGAGACCGGGAGTGTCGATCAGCTCGATGCGCGACTGGCCAACGCTTTTGAGTGAAACTCGCAGCAGGTCGGGCAAGTCAGGAGCGAGAGCTTCTCGGTTGACGGCCCAGGCGCTGCCTTCGACCACCTGAGTGACGCCGTGGGTGACGCCAGTGGCAAACACATCCTGCCCCATTAGGGCATTGAGCAGCGACGATTTGCCTCGCCCTACTAGGCCAAAGGCGGCGATATGCACCACCGTATTCTCGAGCTTGTCCTTTAGACCGCGCAGGTTTTGTAGGGCTTCTTCGACACCGGCCTGCTCGCGGGGGGTGAGGTTGAGGCGCTGTACTAAGCCACCCAGAGCTTCCTGGGCGCGGCGGTAGTTGAGATCGTCTTGCAGGTCTTGAAAGTCGAGCACCAGATCGCCCAACTCTTGCTCTACGGCCTCCCAGGTGGCGGGGTCAGCGGCAGGGAGCGCTAGGGGAGCACCCTGCACGGTAGCGACGAGTTCCCCTAGTTCGGCCTCAACCTCTTCCCAGGTAATGTCTGGGTTTGGGGAAGTGGGCAAGGGGTCGTTAGCGGGCATGGGGTGGGGATGAGGGAGGTGAGGGTGAGGAGGGTTACAAGGGGATACTTTAAGGATAGCGAATAGGATTTCTGTGGCATGACGACACTGCCCCCCAGTCAGGATATCGAGCGGCTTAAGGTGCTGGCGATGCTGCACTACGTGGTGGCGGGGTTGGTACTGGCCTTTGCGCTGCTGCCACTGGTGTTTGTAGCGATCGGGGGAGTAGTGCTGCTGGCTCCCGAGAGTATGGTTAGCGGCGATAGTGAGCTGCCACCCTTTGCGGCGGGGCTAATTTTTTTGGCGCTCGGGTTGGCGCTGTTTCTCTACGGGCTGGTGCTGGCGATCGCGCTAATTATCTCAGGCGGCTGCTTGCGGCGTCATAAGCACTACTGGTTTAGTTTTGTGGTGGCCTGCGGGGCGTTGCTGTTTACCCCCCTAGGTACGGTGCTGGGTGTGGCGACGCTGGTAGTGCTGCTGCAAGAGTCGGTGCGCGAGCTATACGGGGTTTCTTTTGGCTAGAGGTCGGGTGCTTTTGGAATGTTGTCACAGTCCTTGGTTTTTCTCCAGGCACCCGACCCTACAACTCAGTTGAGGGCTTGGATCACCGCGTTGTGGATCGCGCCATTGCTGGCGACGACGCCGGGGTTGTTGGGGAAGCGGGCAGCACTAGCAAAGTCTAGGGGCTTGCCGTGCATGTCGGTGACGCGGCCTCCGGCTTCTTCGACCACCAACACCCCAGCGGCGTGATCCCAGATTTTTTCCCGGTAGTCGGGGGTTTTGGGAGACGGCAAGCGCAGGTAGAGGGCAGCCTGCCCTGCTGCTACGGCGGCGTACTTAGCCTGACTATCCATGCGAATCGAGGGGGCGGTGATGCCCACAGCTTGAGCCACCTGGGCCTGCTGACTGAGATCGCCATGGCCCGACTCGACACTTTCGACCAGGCGCAGGCGGTCAACATCGTCGGCAGCGGTAACCCTCAGTCGCTGGGGATTACCGCCCGCTATGGGCATCATCACGGTGCCTTCACCACGCACGGCGGCGAAGAGTAGCCCGGTTTCAGCACCGTCAAAGCTGAGGAAGGGGCAGCCGAGCACACCCACTTTGATATCGCCATCAACGACCAGAGCTAGAGCGATCGCATACTGGTCGCCGCGCAAAAAGCCCTTGGTGCCGTCGATCGGGTCGAGGGTCCAGTAGCGGGAGGCGACGGTGCCGTTGCCGTGGTCAATCCAGTTTAGTACATCGCTGTCGGTGGCACTGGGAATGGTCTGCTGCACCTGTTCGGTAACGGCGGTGAGAACGTGGGCGGTTTCGGGCTGGCGCAGGTCAGTGGTGTCTTCTTCGCCGACCACCGGGTCGTTGGGGAAGGCTTCGGCCAGGGCCTTACAAATCAAGGCCTGAGCCCCATAATCGGCGATGGTGACGGGGCTTTTGTCATTCTTTTCGATGGCGGCGGGGACGAGACCCTGGCGCACGGCTTCGCAGAGCTGGGCGGCTTGGATGACGGCGGCGATCGCGGTTTGTTTTTCCTGGTCGTAGGGCATGGGCGGGGGTGGGGGGTAAGAGGGTGGGCAAGTGGATGGGTGGGGGATTACAAGAGAGCACTATAGCTGGTGGGGTGCATTCTCGATCCAGGTGCGGGGGCCGAAGTGTCGGCAGCTTTGGGCGGCGATTTGGGCGGCGTGAGTGAGGGCGTCAGGAAAGGGAACTTGTAGGCGGTAGTGGCAAAAGGCTCCGTGGAAAATGTCTCCGGCTCCTAGGGTGTCTTGGACGGGGACTTGGGGAACGGGTAAAGTGCCAACGGTGTCGCGATCGCGAAATTGGACGGGGCTGGGGCCGTGGGTGGTGGCGACTTCGGCAATGCCTAGGGCGCTGAGGGCTGCTAGGGTGTCGGCCTGGCCCGGCAGCTGAAATTTGGCGGCGGCGATGACGCTGGTGGCGAGGGGTAGGACGCTGTCGAAGCCGGGTTTCCAGCTGCCGGCGTCGATGACGATAGGGATAGCTGAGGACTGGGCGGCGATCGTGACGGTGTGACTGGCGGCCATCTGGTGGCCGTCGATCAGTACGATATCGACATCGGTGAGTAAGTCTGGGATGGTTGCATGCGTGGCCTGTCGGCCGACGGCATTGCGGGAGACTACAGCGCGATCGCCTGTAGCAGCGGTAACGAGAATCGTTGAGAGCGGCGGTGGCGATCGCAGCTGGGGGGTGAGATCTACCACCTCGATATCGCAGGTCGCTAAATCGGCTCGAATGAGATCGGCTAAGGGATGCTGGCCCAGGGCACCGGCTAGCCTGGCTCGATTCCCTAGGGCAGCAAAGGCGATCGCGGCGTTGGTAGCTGGCCCGCCCGCCACCAGCAAACTCTCCTCAGCGACAATTTTCTCATCGCTGCTGGGCACGTGATCGACGCGGTAAATGCAGTCGAGGGTGATCAGCCCCACAAAAAATCCAGTGGCCACGGCGATATTTCTCTCAGCGGTTTCTAATTGGCAGCGGCAAGCCGTACCCTCCACAGCATAGGTCTAGCCCTGCGTGTAAGGTAAGTAATGCGATCGCCCCATCTTTCGCCCCTTCTGCTAATTTTTTCGCCGGGTTTCACCAAAATGGCTGATTCGTTACCGCTGTCCTACTTGCCGATGTTTTTGCACTGTGTGATTGGGCTGGTGGCAGCTCAGGTAGCCCAGCGCAAGGGCTACGACCTGGGTCTGTGGATGGTTTGGGGAATGGTGGGCGGCACGGTGGCCTTAGTAGACGCCCTGCGACGGCCCCAGCAGTCGCAGCCGCAATGATGGCATTCCTACAGCGCTGGCTCAAGGGATGGCTGCCCAACCTCGACCCCCGGGTGTGGATCTTGGCGGGCGGACGGCTGCTGTCCCAGGTGGGTATTGGTTTTACGCTGTTCTACGCGCCGATTTTTTTTACTGAACAGGTGGGTCTGACGGCCACTCAGGTGGGCCTGGGCATTGGCCTGGGCTCAGCGGCGGGCATGGCCGGACGGTTTTTAGGTGGGTCGCTGTCCGACTCGCCGCGGTGGGGGCGGCGACCGACACTGCTGGCGTCGGCCCTGGTGTCGGCAGCGGCAGATGGGGTGCTGGTGCTGGCCAACGATTTTTGGATATTTTTGGCGGGTAACCTGCTGATGGGGTTTGGCGTCGGCCTCTACTGGCCGGCGGCGGAGTCGGTGGCGGCAGACATCACCGCCCCAGAGCAGCGCAACGAAGCCTATGCCCTGGTGCGCCTAGCCGACAACCTGGGTCTAGGGGTGGGGGTAATCGCCGGAGGGGCGCTGATTTCGCTGACTGGGGCCTACCGGGCGCTGTTTGCCATTGACGGCATTACGTTTCTGCTGTTTTTTGGCATTATCTATGCCGCCATTGCCGAGACGCGCCCGGCGGGGAACGGGGCGCGATCGCTCCTTCAAGGCTGGGGTCAGGCTCTCAGAGACTCCACCCTGATGGTCTACGCTCTGGTCAACGTGCTGTTTACGGGCTATCTGGCGCAGATTCAAAGCACGCTGCCCCTCTATCTCAATCGGTTTGCAGGGGGCGAGCAGGGGGTCAGCGAGGGGGCGCTGAGCCTGCTGTTTACAGGCCATGTGGTGCTGGCGGCGATCGCCCAGTTGCCTACGGCTCGCTGGCTCAACCATTACCGTCCGGCCCAGGGGTTAGTGGCGTCGGCGCTGCTGTGGGGGCTGGGGTTTGGCCTAGTATGGCAGGCCGGGGTGGGGGCTCAGCCTCTAGTCTGGGCCGGATTGAGTCTGGCTACGATGGCCCTGGCGATGGTGGCCTACACACCCATTGCCTCGGCGCTGGTGGTGGCCTTGGCCCCAGAGTCACTACGTGGCGTCTACCTGTCGGTGAACTCAATGTGCTGGGCTGTAGGCTATTTGATCGGCCCCCCACTGGGCGGTTGGGCGCTTGACCAGGGAGATGCAGCTGCCCACGGCTTTTGGCTAGGGCTCATGGCGACGGTGCTGCCTGCCTTGGCGGTATTGATGTGGCTCGATCGCCGTCTTCGTCATTTAGCACGTTCCTAGCTTCTATTTAGGAATTAAAGAACTAGCTATGGCTTTCCCTGAACCAAATAGAGATTCAAAGAAATTACAATAATAAGATCAGAATACAGTAGATCATGCCAACCGTACTGAAAATCGGACCATACCGATTCTATTTCTTTTCTAGAGAAGAGAGCCGAGTGCATATCCATGTTTCCTGCCCTGACGGAGAAGCAAAATTCTGGCTAGATCCCGAAATAGAACTGGCTACCAACCACAAGCTCTCAAGAGTACAGTTAAAGCAAATTGAAACTCTTATTGAGGAACATTCTGATGATTTCAGAAACGCATGGAATCATTACTTCCAAAACAGAAGTTAGCAACATCTCAGTCAACGGCCTGTGGCTACTTTGCAACGATCATGAATATTTTTTGCCCTACGAAGAATTTCCCTGGTTTAGAGACGCACCCGTTAAACATGTATTTCATCTAGAAGAACCGCATTCGGGTCATTTGTATTGGCCTGATCTCGATGTTGATTTATCCCTTGAGGTCATCCAACATCCAGAACGGTTTCCCCTCGTCGCAACCACCGAATCGTAGACTGTCGCTGTCACCTTAAATGAAGCATCAAAGCCAACCCTAGCGACATTCAGACTGATTAGTTAGGCCCGATAAAAGGTTAAGGATTCACCGTTTTGACCTGCCAGGTGCCGTCGGGTTGCTGGTCGTAAAGGGTGCGGTTTTGTGGTTCGCCGCGCAGCTCTAGGTGGTCAACATGGTCAGGCTCTAGTAGCACCAGACAAAACTCAGCGGGAGGCGTCGCCTGAATTTCTTTAGGCGAAAAGTCGGCCTCGGCGGTGCGGGGCTGGGCCGGGTGGGGCCAGTAGAACTGCTGGCGGGCGTTATCGGAGAGGTCTTCCCAGGAATTTTGCCGGGCTTGGAGCAGAACTGGATCGGCCTCCGCCGTCACCACCTGGATAGCGCCCGCCAGGCGAAACTGCTCGCGGGTGTCGGTGAAGTACCAGCAGGCTTCGGCCGAGGGGTGAGCGGCGATGTCGGTGACCTTGGCGCTGCGTTGGTCGGTGACTAGGGTGAGGGTGTTGCTGTCGGGCAACCAGCCACGAAACACAACGGTGCGGTTGGCGGGTCGCCCCGCAGGGGTAATCGTGGCCAGCTGAAAATAGCGACTGTAGGGGCGACTGCGGTTGCGGTGCAGGGCGCGGGCTAGGGCGCTGCGCCAGGGTGCCAGGGCCGAATTTTTTGATAAGGAGGAATCAGAATCAGACATACTTGAGAGACTGGCTTTTGATTGGGGTAGGCAGTCCTAACCCGAGGGGTAGGCCCTTCTAGTAGAACGTTTGCTGGGTGAGCCTGCAAGCAAGTATGACTGCCGTCATTCTCCCGGTAGGATGGGTAGCACCGTTTCCTTTCTGAAACTATGGCTATAGCGGTTGATTTTGGCACCAGCAATACTGTCATTGCCCGCTGGAACCCAGTTTCTGAAAGTCCGGAAACGGTGGCGTTGCCGGGGCTGAGCTTGAGCTTGGCGACGGTGCCACCGCTGGTACCTAGTTTGGTTTATGTGGAGAAGCCCCAGGCCGATGGGGTTGTGGTGGGGCAGGCGGTGCGCGATCGCGGCCTCGACATCTCCAGCGATCCTCGCTTTTTCGCTAACGTTAAGCGCGGCATTGGCACACCGCTGCAGGGGTTTCTGCCCGATATTGATGGGGAATCGCTCTCCTTTGAGCAGTTGGGGGAGTGGTTTTTGCGATCGCTCTTGACCCAGGTGCGCGCCGTGGCTGGGGAAGACGACAGCTTGGTGCTGACGGTGCCCGTGGACAGCTTTGAGGCCTACCGGCTATGGCTGGGGGATGTGGCCACCGCGCTGGATTTCAAAGAAGTGCGGCTGCTCGACGAGCCCACCGCCGCCGCGCTGGGCTACGGGCTAAAGGGGGAACAAACCCTGCTGGTGCTCGACTTTGGCGGTGGGACGCTGGATTGGTCATTGGTGCGGCTGGTAGCTCCGGCCCAAAAGCAGCCGGTGGGGTTTTTGCTCAAGTGGCGTGGCCAGGGGGCGGATCAGACCAGCGCCCAAAAGCCCGAGGTGGCGCGGGTGCTGGCCAAGGCGGGAGAAAACCTGGGTGGAGCCGATATTGACGAATGGCTAGTGAATTATTTTCAGGCCCAGGGCATTGCCGGGGGGGCGGTGGTGCAGCGGTTGGCAGAGCGGCTCAAGATCGCGCTGTCGGAGCAAACTGAGGCGGCGGAAGCCTATTTTGACGACGAGACCTTTGACACCTACGACCTGGCCTTGACCCGTGACCAGTTCGAGGAGATTCTCGCCCAAAACCAGTTTTTTGAGCGATTAGAAAAGGGGTTGACCCAGGTTCTGCAGCAGGGTCAGCGTCAGGGCATCGACCTGGATGCGATCGACGCGGTGCTGCTGGTGGGTGGCACGGCACAGATTCCGGCGGTGCAGCGGTGGGTGACAGAGCGGTTTGGAGCTGAAAAGGTGAGGTGCGATCGCCCCTTTGAGGCCGTGGCCCAGGGAGCCCTGCAAATTGCCCAAGGCCTAGCGGTCGAAGACTTTCTCTACCACAGCTACGGCATTCGCTACTGGGACCGACGCAACAATCGCCACGGCTGGCACCCCATTCTCAGCCAGGGCCAGCCCTACCCTATGTCTGCCCCCGTTGAAATTGCCCTAGGTGCCTCGGTGGAAAAGCAGCCCAGCATTGAGCTGATTGTGGGCGAGTTGGGCTCGGCTAGCACCCAGACGGAGGTGTATTTCGAGAATGGTCGCTTAGTGACGCGTCAGCTTAGCGGTGATGCCCCCTCAGTGCAGCCACTGAACGATCGCGAGGGGGCGCGCACCATTGCTCAGCTCAATCCGCCGGGGTTTCCGGGCAGCGATCGGGTGCGGGTGCTGTTTCGAGTCGATCGCGATCGGCTGCTGCGGATCACGGTGGAAGACATTCTCACGGGCAACACGCTGCTAGATAACGAAGCTGTGGTGCGGCTGAGCTAGGTCTGCTTTAGGATGAGACGATGGAAACATTGACCCTGACTCGACCCGACGACTGGCACCTGCATCTGCGCGATGGCGCGGCGCTGAAGGCGGTGCTGCCCCACACGGTGCGGCAGTTTGCTCGGGCGATCGTGATGCCTAACTTGAAGCCTCCGGTGCGCACGGTGGATGAAGCGGCGGCTTACCGCGATCGCATTCTGGCGGCGGTGCCGACGGGCCAGCAGTTTGAGCCACTGATGACCCTCTATCTCACCGACAACACTCGTCCCGAAGAGATTTTGGCGGCTAAAGCAGCTGAGTTTGTCAAAGCAGTGAAGTACTACCCTGCCGGGGCGACGACGAATTCAGATGCTGGCGTCACTGAGATTAGCAAGTGCGATCGCGTCTTTGAGGCGATGCAGCAGGTCAACATGCCGCTACTGCTTCATGGGGAAGTCACCGACTCAGCGGTTGATATGTTTGATCGCGAGAAAGTGTTTATTGAGAAATACTTGATTCCTTTAAAGCAGCGGTTTCCTCAGTTGCGGGTGGTGCTGGAGCACATTACTACCTCAGAGGCGGTGGAGTTTGTGCTGGCGACGGATAACATTGCGGCCACGATCACCCCCCAGCATTTACTGTTTAACCGCAATAGTTTGTTTCAAGGGGGCTTGCGGCCCCACTACTACTGCCTGCCCATTTTGAAGCGTGAAACTCATCGGCAGGCGCTTTTGCGGGCTGCTACTTCGGGTAATCCTAAGTTTTTTCTGGGCACCGATAGCGCCCCCCATCCTCGCAATGGCAAAGAAAGCAGCTGTGGTTGTGCTGGGTGTTTTTCAGCATTGCACGCCATGGAGCTGTACGCAGAGGCGTTTGAAAGTGTTGACGCCCTCGATAAATTGGAGGCATTTGCCAGCTTTTATGGCCCAGACTTCTATCAGATGCCAAGGAATAGCGCTCGCATTACCCTGAGCAAAACGACCTGGCGTATTCCCGACGAACTGCCTTTTGTCGATGATGGACTGGTGCCGTTGCGGGCTGGGGAAGCAATGACCTGGAAAATGGTCTGATAAACTCCGCTTGGCTAATCCCAAAAACCGTAGGGGTAAATTGCATTTATCCCTACGGTTTTGCCTCAATGAATGGGGGTAAGTGATTTGATATGAGCTATGCTATTCAACATTAATTAGCCATGTCAAAAGAAAAATGGGATAGGAATAGGTTGTTTCTTTCTTCTGGCGAGCTAGAAATAGTTATTAATGAAAACCCGGTTTCGCTGCAAGCGAGCCGAAGGAAAAAAGATATTATAACGTCAGCAATTTGCAAGGTCACAAGTAATTGTGAATTCATGCTAACCGATGACGTTCAAATCTATATTGAATGGTGGATTCATGAGCAAAACAGGTATGAAACTGACTCATCAGCTGATGTGGATAATATAATAAAACCCATACTAGATGCTATTTCTGGGCCAGATGGAATTCTTATAAATGACTGCCAAGTTCAAGCTGTTGATTGCAGATGGCTAGACTTTTTCAATGCAGAACAAAGGATAAATATCAGAATAAAAATGCTTGACCGTGATGGATGGTTGTTAAAAGATGGACTCTTTTTTATGCATATGTGGAATGGTTTATGCTATCCCACATGGATGGATGAAGAAAATCCTGAAAACACCTTATTAATCGTTGAGCAAATGGAAAGAATGCTTATGTTGAGAGATGAAAGATTGAGGCAGAAAGAAAATTACTATCTAGCAAAGATGCTAATGCCAGTTCAGAGAATATTCCATATTTCTCGAATAAAAGGTTTTCCAGTATTTAAAGTTGAAGAGATAAAAGATAAAATTAAAGCAATATTAAAAAATCAAAGATAATTATAATTGTTGGATGAGCGTCTGTGTGTAGCAAGTTGTGGAGCTTCCTGCCTATAACTAAATGCCTATTATTCTATCCATTCTTTAGTCAAATTAAGATTCGGCACCCCAAAACTTACGCCTAGCAAGCTCTATGAAAGGAACCTTTTGTATTGTCGCTACCCAAAACTTTATGCACAGCGGCTATTCTCGTCCTTGCCTTTGCCCATATCTTAGAAGCACTTCAACACCTTCAAGAAGCTAGAACCCGTTATCCTAGAAAAGCTGAGTTTCGAGGGCTACATAGTGCAAACCCCAGACCCCATTCATGTGATCGGCGGCGGGCTGGCCGGTACCGAGGCCGCTTGGCAGATTGCCCAGGCCGGGGTGCCCGTGGTGCTACACGAAATGCGTCCTCAGAAGAAATCCCCTGCGCACCACAGTGAGCATGTGGCCGAGCTGGTGTGCAGTAACTCCTTTGGGGCGATGGCGAGCGATCGCGCCTCGGGTCTGCTCCACGAGGAGCTGCGCCAGCTCGGCTCAGTGGTCATCGGCAAAGCCGACCAGCACCAGGTGCCAGCGGGGGGTGCCCTAGCGGTCGATCGCGGTATTTTTAGTCAAGACCTGACCGAAACCCTAGAGCGTCACCCGCTGATCGAGCTGCGGCGCGACGAGGTGACGAGCATCCCTGATGACGGCATTGTGGTGTTAACCACGGGCCCTCTGACGAGTGACGCGCTGTCGGTGGAGCTGGAGAGGTTTACTGGCCAGGGCTACATGAGCTTTTTTGACGCTGCTAGCCCGATTGTGGTGGGCGACAGTATTGACCAGTCGGTAGCGTTTATGGCCTCTCGCTACGACCGGGGCGAAGCGGCCTACCTCAACTGCCCGATGAACCGCGAGCAGTACCTCCACTTTTGGACTGAGCTGTGCAACGCTGAACAGGCCGAACTCAAAGATTTTGAGCGCGAAACGGCTAAATTTTTTGAGGCTTGCCTGCCTATCGAAGAAATGGCCCGCCGGGGTGAAGACACCATGCGCTACGGCCCGCTCAAGCCGGTCGGGCTGTTTGATGCGCGCCTGGGCGATTTCAAAGACCCTGAGAATAAGAGTAAGAAGCCCTACGCCGTGGTGCAGCTGCGCCAGGAAGACAAAAGCGGCCAGCTGTGGAATATGGTGGGCTTTCAAACCAACCTGCGCTGGGGCGAACAGGCGCGGGTGTTTCGGCTGATTCCTGGTTTAGAGAATGCCGAGTTTGTGCGCATGGGGGTGATGCACCGCAACACGTTTTTGAATTCGCCGGAGCTGCTGCACAACACGCTGCAGTTTAAGGCGCGGCCCACGCTGCTGGCGGCAGGGCAGTTGGTGGGCACTGAGGGCTACACGGCGGCGGTGGCTGGGGGCTGGTTGGCTGGGACGAATGCGGCCCGTCTGGCCTTAGGCCAAGAGCTGCTCGATTTGCCGGTGACGATGATGCTGGGGGCGCTGGTCGATTTCATTACCTCAGCGGAGCCGAAGCACTTTCAGCCAATGCCGCCCAACTTTGGCATTCTGCCGCCGCTGCCGGTGAAGGTGCGCAACAAGCGGGAACGCTATGGACAGTATCGCGATCGCGCCTTTAACGATCTCCATACCTGGGCCAGCCAGCACAAACTTGGTTTGGTTCAGAGCTCGCTGGTGGCTACAGCCTAGGCGAGACAGTGAGTCTAATTCCTAGGATAGATTTGCAATAATCTTCGTTGCAAAAACCTGAGGGACTGGGCTATCGTGTCTAAGATTAAAGGAAAGTTCAAATTTGTTTAAGAGAAGGTTATTTATGCCCTATGTCCTATTCTGGCTCCACTAACAATCGGCGCGATTTAGATCGATTCATTTCTCCCAAAAGCTCTTACTACGGCACATTCTCACCTCAACAGCTTGTGTTCAACGCCAACCTGCAAGAGTTCGCCAACCGAGTTGGCTACATTTCAGGATTGCAGACTGGCGGCAAGCTCTCGCCCGACGAGGCTTTTGAGCAAATTAGTTCGCTATATAAGCAGCTTAAGCAAACCAAAAAAGGCCTCGAAATCTAATTGTCAGAGTTTGCATAAAGCCCTTGCTTAAGGATGCGTTTGAGTTGAGGCCATCGCTGCTGGCCTAACACAGGCGATCGCGGCAATGAACCGTGTGCGGGTGTCCCTATCTTTAGAGACACCCGTATTTTTTGAAGTGCTTGCGGCTTTGACGCCAATTTAGACCAAATTCACGTCCACTTGCTAATCCAGTATTACACCGTCTCATTTAAGACCAATTAAGCCTTTCTTTGGTCTTAAAAAAAGCGCTGTGAGACTTAATAAGATATTACGTTCTTTGGGAAAATAACTGGTGGCTACAATTTCAGCGTCACTACTAAATGGACTATGGTGCATCAACTTCCTCGCTACGTGGCTAAACGGGTGCGCCGCGATCGCAAAATGCTTTACGAGATAGAGGGGCGCTGCTATCCCGGCGTAACCACGGTGCTGTCGGCCACTAAGCCTCAGGAATCGCGAGATGCTCTGCAACGCTGGCGGCAACGGGTGGGGGTTGAAGCAGCCCAGCAGATTTCGGGCAAGGCGTCTTCGGCGGGTACGCGGCTGCACAAACAGATTGCGGCTTACCTCAACGGCGCAGCGGTGGAGATTCCGGCTGATTTAGAGGGCTATTGGCAGTCAATCTTGCCGGTGCTGGATCAGGTGGATGAGGTACTGCTGGTGGAAGGGGCGGTGTGGCACCTAGCTGGATTTGTGGGCATTCCAGATGCACTGGTGGTGGTGAAGGGTGAGCTGCACCTATGCGACTGGAAAACGGCCCTGCGACCAAAACAGCCCCAGTGGTTGGGGGATTATTTTTTGCAGATTGCGGCCTATCGGGAAGCAGCGCATCAAGTCTATGCAGACGTTGGGTTGGTGGTGCAAAAGGGGCTAGTGGCGATCGCCCTAGCCGATCAACCGGCTCAGCTGTTTGAGGTTTCGCTAGACGATATGGATGAGCATTGGCGGGAGTTTGAGGGACGGTTGAGGGAGTTTGAGCGGCGGAGGCGGTGGATGGGTGGGGGAGTGGATGGGGGTTAAGGGCGTTTGGTTGTGGTGAGGAGGAGGGCGAGGGTGCCGGCGATGAGGCCCCAGAAGGCGGAGCCGATGCCGAGGAGGGTGATGCCGGAGGCGGTGACGAGGAAGGTGATCAGGGCGGGTTCGCGATCGCTTTCGTTGCGTAGGGCGGTGAAGAGGCCGTTGCCGATGGTGCCGAGCAGGGCTAATCCGGCGATCGCCAGCACCAATTCTTTAGGGAAAGCGGCAAAGACGGCGGCAACGGTGGCACCAAAAAAGCCAATGAGGAGGTAGAAGAAACCAGCAGCGATCGCCGCTACATACCGCTTGTCAGGGTCTTCGTGGGCTTCGCGTCCCATGCAGATGGCGGCGGTGATGGCAGCCAGGTTGAGGGCAAAGCCGCCAAAGGGCGCCAAGACTACGTTAGCGGCTCCCGTCCAACCAATGATCGGTGAGATCGGCACGGAGGAATAGCCGGAGGCTTGTAGGACGGCGACACCCGGCACGTTCTGCGAGGCCATGGTGACCATAAACAGCGGCAGGGCGACGCCTATCAGGGCACTCAGGGAAAACTGGGGAGCGATCAAAACGGGGTGGGCTAGTTGCAGAGTGACGGTGTCGAACTGGATCAGGTTTTGCAGGGCGGCGATCGCAATCCCCACTGATAACGCGCCCACCACGGCATAGCGGGGCTTTAGGCGGCGCATTATCAGGTAGGTGCAAAACATGGCGAAGGTCATCGCAAACTGGGTCTGCATGGCCGTAAACACATCCAGCCCAAAGCGCAGCAGCACCCCAGCCAGCATGCCCGCTGCCAGCGACAGGGGGATGCGGCTCATCAGCCGCTCGAACCAGCCGGTGAACCCGGCTAGGGTAATCAGCACCCCAGAGATTAGAAAGGCCCCGATGGCTTCGGCCATGGGCACCCCTGCTGCGGAGGTGATCAGCAAGGCAGCGCCGGGGGTAGACCAGGCGGTGACGATAGGAGCGCGGTAGCGCAGGGAAAGGCCAATGCAGGTGAGGCCCATGCCTAGGCCCAAAGCCCACATCCAGGAGGCGATTTCTTCTGGAGTCGCATTCAACGCCTGGGCGGCCTGGAACACAATTACGGCTGAGCTGGTGAACCCCACCAGCACGGTGACGAAACCCGCGATGATCGCGGAGAAAGAGACGTCGTTGACTATGCCTTTAACGGCCATATTTCTTGCCCAAAGGTAGATCTTTCGCCGAATTCTGTTTGCTATTCTTGTGTTTGTAGGGGTGCAGCGAGCTGTGCCCCTACAAGGTATTTACCCAAACTGAAGCTTTGAATTCGGCTGACCTGACCAGGCTACCGAGGCTCAGGAGCTGTAGTCTTGGACAAAATTGCCCTGGCGGTATTGGCCGGGGGTGACGCCAAAGGCTTGCTTAAAGGTGCGATTGAGGTGGCTTTGGTCATAGAAGCCGTGGGCGATCGCAACATCAACAATTGATTGGTCGCTGTGGAGCGATTGCTTGGCCTGCATAAGCTGCCAGTGGCGCTGATAGCTGTGCGGAGGCAAACCCACCTGCTGCCGAAAGCTGCGAATTAAGTAGTAGGGGCTGAGGCCTACTTGCTGGGCCAGAGTTTCGATGGAAATCGATTCGGCGTAGTGGGCTTTGAGGTAGGTTTGCGCTTGGGCGATGGCGCTGCTTTTGGGCTTTGGCCGCTGCCACCGGTGCTGTCTGTCGCCGTAGCGATCGATTAAATAGGCCATCAGCTCCAGCAGCAGAGAGTCTCGCTCGAGCTGAGGCGTGGGCTGGCTAAGGGCGACAAATAATCGGCTAAACATCGCCTGCCCAACGGCATCGGGGCTGTTCTGTAGGGCGATCGCAAAGTAGGGCAGCCCTGGCCACTCTAGCTGAGCCAAAATTTGCTGCATCTTTGGCACGCTGATGTAGAGGTTGCGAAAGCTCCATCCGGCCTCAGCCTGCACCTGCCCGGTGTGCACTTCGCCTGGATGGATCAGCTTAAAACTGCTGGGGTTGGCATAGTGGTGACCCCCCCGGTAGAAAAAGCCGCCCAGGCCCGCATAGGTGAAGCCAATTGTGTAGGCCTCGTGCATGTGCTTAGCAAAGGTGTGGCGGTAGAGCTGGGCATTGAACAGCTCAATGCCAGGCAGGTTGGACTGCCACAGTTGGGCAAAATCTGTTTCTGCGGCCATGACAATTTTTAGGGGGCAGGCTTCTCTATTTAAGCGCAGCGGCGATACTGCTCTTTGCCCTTTGCCCTCTCCCCAAACCCCTCTCCCAATTTGGGAGAGGGGCTTTGAGCTTTGTGATTGTTTGCGGGTTCTACTCTATTGCACTCGATGACATCTGCGATCGCAGGGGTGATTCCGACTGCGTAGGTGGTGGCAAATGCCGTATGCCCCTATAAAGGGACGCTTCAAGAAAAAAGCGATGGCTGAATTGCCATCGCTATTCCTGGAGTTTAAGAAGCTGCTCTTGTCCTCTTTGTAGGGTGCAGGGATCAACAGGTGTCTAATACCATGACGGGATCCCCAATCGGTTGTTTCGCCCTATTGCCCTTGAATCAGCTGGGTAGCGTGGACTTCGCCCAGGATGCGCTCGATGCCGCTGACTTTGAGGGTGCCTGCGTCTTCGAGGTTGGGGGCGGTGAGCCGCATGCCCTGTGACATGGGGACGGTGTACTGGCTGCGGAGGGGTTTGTCGTTGACGCGCCCTTCGTAGGTGATGGTGGCGTTAAAAGGGGCACCGTTGGAGACCACATCCATGGTGTTGAGACCGGGTTGGAGGTTAATTTTCAGCTCCTGGTTGGCCTCGGCGGGCACGTTCTCGACGGTGACTTTGACGAAGTCGCGCCCGGCCCCCAGCTTAGAAACCGCCGATAGGGTATAGGCGTTGGCGTTTTGGGCTACGACTTTGAACTCGTTGTCGACGGTTTGCAGACGATTGGCCGACATGGTGAGCCGATCATTGGCGCGAATTGCGCCTCCCACCTGCAGCGCCTGGAGAGGACGCTTTGAGTAATACTGCAACCGGCCAGCGCTAACCCCGCGCAGGGTGTGCACCCAGCTATCCAGGTCGGTGGGCTGCTGGTTGCGCTGGATTGCATCGAGAATGGCGCGATCGCGGAATCGAGCTCCCCCCAAATTCACATTCAGGTTGGGGTTGACGTTGGCAGATAGCGTCGGACCCAGGTTGCGGCGCAGGTTGGCATTGATGCCCAGGTTGCTGACATTGTTGAGCTGCACTGAATCGAGCAGCACGTTGTCGAGGGGGATAAAGCGCGATCGCTTCGGTCGCATGCCCAGCAGCAGCTCGCCTTTGATCGGGTTGTTACCCGAGAAGCCGGGGAAGGGCACAAACTTGCCGGCCAGGTTCTCGACCTTGCGGGAGGTGTCTTTAAAGGCGTTGAGGTTGTTGCCGTTTTCGTCGGTAAGGCTGAGGGTTTCGGCGCTGTCGCCCAAAATCAGCACCACGCCACTCAGCAGCAGCATAATCGCATCCCACACCGGGGTGCGCTGGCGGTGGTTGAGCACCGAGAAGGGCATGTAGTGCAGGCGGCCACCGCTCCACTCGCCGCCTTCGTAGACGCGGCCATTCTCATAGCGGAAGGTGTTGCGGGCCGGGTCGATGACAATGCGCTGGACGCTGCTGGCCGAGTTGGGGTCAAACACATCGATCTGCATTTCGCTGCCGGTGTTGCGCCAGGCGATGGGCATTATGCAGTGGGGCGCGCCGGTAAAGTCGTAGTTTTGCGATAGGCAGATCACCGGGTTGAGGCCCCGATTGTGGGCATCCCAGGTGTCGTTAAAGACGCTAACCGGGTTGTGGGTTTTGCCGCTGAGAAACTGGCCTACAAACCACCAGATGGCATCGGCCCCTACTTGGTAGGTTTGGCGCACGTTAAAGTCATTCTCGACCTCGGCCCAGTTGCCAAAGCGGTTGAGGGGGCGGCTGAGGCGGCTCATGTCTTTGTAGGCGTAGATGGCCTCGGTGGCCATGCCAAAGCAGTTGCCCCCGGCGGCGACGCCCTTGACCACCAGCTCGTAGAACAGCGCCTTGAGGCCATCGTCGATCAGGCCAAAGTCAAACTCCCAGTCGGGGTCAACATCGCCAAAGGCCGCGGCGTATTCGCGAAAATCGACGGTGGGGGTGCCCTGGTTGATTGTTGAGAAGAAGTCGAGGGGCGTATTGGCTCCCAGTTGGGGCTTAATCGACCAGTCCATAAAGTTCATCCAGGGGCCAAAGTTGCTGGCCCTGAAAATGCCGTTGGCGTTGTCGCGCAGGCCCCAGGCGTTGCGAATGTTGAGGTCTTTAGTAAAGCGACCCAGCAAGTCATCGTCGCCGCCGAACAGGTTACCCGAGTCGCACTCCCAAATTTCGACCTGGAACTGCACGTTGAGGTTGGGGTCGCCGGGCAGCACAGCGTAGGGCACGTTGAAGTTGACGTCTTTGATGTTGGCGCTGCTGAAGTGCTTGTCGCCCTCGGGCAGTTTTTTGTCGTAAACGCGGTGGCCATTCACCGAGATGGCAATGCGGCAATAGAGGTCGTTTTGGCCATCGACATCGAGAAAGTCGCGGTCTTCTTCTTTGGTGTCGACTCGGCCAATAAAGAACCGGAAGGGGTAGCAGACGTGGAGCTGGCCGTTAAACCAGAGAATGCTGCCCTGCTGGAAGGTGTTGTAGCGGGCGGGGCCAGACACACCGGGAATGTCTTCTTCTGAACTGGTGGGGAAGCCCAGCGCCCCCTGGGGGCCGCCGACTTCGAGGTATTTGCGGCGGATGTCGCCGTAGATGATGTGGGCGCCGGTGGCTCCGCTCCAGTAGATCGTGCAGCTCTCAAAGTGGCTGACTTTGCCGATTACCTGACTGTCGCGGCGCACGTCGCTCTCGTGGCTGACGGGGAAGCCCCAGCGGCTGACGCCCCCGGTGGCGTCATACTTGCCGAGGATGGAGCCGTGCACCTCAAAGGCGTTGGAGGCCCCGCTGCGATAATACATGCGCCCCCCCTGAAACTGCTGCATAACGCCGCCGGGGATGGCGGTTTGAGCGGCGGTGGGCAAACCGATCGCACTGCCACCTTCGCCCAGCATTTCGTAGTCGAGGTAGAGGCGACCGAGGACGGGCACCGCGCCGGTCTGGGGCGACCAGTAAATGCAGCCTTGGGCAAAGACGCTCTTGCGTGACCCGGCCCGACGACCGTTGATCTCGTCGCTGGCCGGGGCACCGAGGCTGCGGCGCAGGTTTGAGTCGCCTTGGTAGAGGGCGTAGATAGAGCCATGCATTTCAAAGGCGACACCGTGGATTTCGGTGTAGGAAATCAGACCGCCCTCAAAGGGCTGCACGTAGCTGGAGATGGCGGTGTCGAAGTAAAAATCTGAGATTTTATTGCCCAGGTTGAGCGTGGGCCGAATCGCGTTGTGCTTGTGGGTGAGAAACCACTCGGGGGTGGAGCGCTTGGCATCGAGGGCGGTTTCGAGGTCGGCCGGAATGTCGCTGTAGATTTGCACGGCGGCGATGTCGCCCTTGAAGGGCCAGCGCAGGCCATCGACCCAGGAGCCAATCCACAGTTTGTCGCCGCTGCCCGCGTTGAGGCCACCGTTGGGGAAAGCGGTGACGGCGAGGACGGTGTCATCGACCATGAGGGCGAGGGTGTCGAGGTCGTAGACGAGGCTGACGACGTACCAGGTGTTGAAGGTGAGAGCGACACGGTTGGTGGTGTGGGCGATCGCCCAGTCGACTCGGCTATTGGCCACGGCAACGACTAGGTTGAAGCAATCGTCAGTGCTGCCGGGCTCTAAAAACATGGCAAAGGGTAGGGCGGTGCATTCAACCAGGTTTTGCCGGGTGGTGACGGGACCGTTGGCCAAAAAGGCGACGCGAATGCAGAACCGGTTGGGGGTGATGGCCCCCGGTGACAGGGTGGTTTGAATGGAGGCCCCGGTGTCGAAGTGGAGGGCTTTGTCGAGGGTGCCGAGGGCGGTTGCGCCGGGTCCGGCAGCTTCGGTGCAGTTGGTGAGGATGGCGGGCAGGGTGCCGTCGGGGTTGGTGAGGGTGGTGGCGCTGGCGAGGGAGTAGTTGACGACGAGATCGGCCATGGAAAAATCTCCTTGGGTTGGCAGGTTCCCCGAGGGCTTTCGCTGAGGGGAGAGGGGGAGAGCCGTTGGGGTGGGCTAGGGTTGTAGATGCAGAAATGCTGGGCTAAGGCTGCCCTCAAGCAGGGAATGATGCGCTTCTCTGCAGCATTTCATGACAAAATCCTAGGCTCTGCGGAGGAGCGTTGCTATTACCCGCGCGGGTAATATTGGGCGGCCTTCTCCCTAAATTTC
Organism: Nodosilinea sp. FACHB-141; assembly: GCF_014696135.1. Taxonomy (NCBI): domain Bacteria; kingdom Bacillati; phylum Cyanobacteriota; class Cyanophyceae; order Nodosilineales; family Nodosilineaceae; genus Nodosilinea; species Nodosilinea sp. FACHB-141. The sequence goes on from NZ_JACJPP010000020.1 coordinate 173,189, forward strand.
TCTCCCGAGGTGGGAGAGGGACTTTGAAGGGCTCTTACTCCCCTTCCTCCCAGCTTGGGAGGAAGGGGCTGGGGGATGGAGGGCGAGGTTGGCGGAAGGGAACTTGTTCTATGCCGCGATCGACCCTCTCCCTAAATCCCTCTCCCAACCTGGGAGAGGGACTTTGAAGTGCTCCCTTAGAGACTTTGAAGGGTTATGGCGATAGGGTTTTGACAGCTCTGTCGATGTCTGTAAGTACTGTGGAACAGTCGTGTTCAACGGTGTCGGTTGTGAACCGCAGTACGGTGAGGCCGAGTTCTTCGAGTAGGGTTTGTCTTTGGCGATCGCGCTCTGCTCTGTGAGCATGGCTTGACCCATCGATCTCGATGACTAACTGTGCTTGAGAAATATAAAAATCAACCACGAATGGACCGATCGGCTGCTGACGGCGGACTTTGTAGCCCCGTTGTTTACGCCGCAGGTGTTGCCACAACAGATTTTCGGTAAAGGTTTGCTCTTGCCTAAGCTGGCGAGCGACTTCGACCATGCGGCGGCGCAGGTCTTCGGGAATTTGCCATCGCTCTGTCGGTTGGGCAGACACTTGAGGGACTTTGAGGGTGTCTGGCTCCCCTTCCTCCCAAGTTGGGAGGAAGGGGCTGGGGGATGGAGGGCGAGGTTGGCGGGAGGTGGCTTGCCCTTTGCTGAAGTTTTCCCTCTCTCTAAATTCCTCTCCCAGATTGGGAGAGGGACTTTGGCACCCTTCCAACCTTTACTGGGGCGAAGAAATTTGCTGCACCGTCCTGTAGTATGTATACTACAAGTCAGCCATTGATGCTTTATTAGATCCGCAAGACCCAGCTCAGGAGCGGTTTGATGCTACATCCAGGTTGATTACTTCAATACTCTTGGGCAAAGACCATCTGTCTCACCCCTTGTCTTACTCGAGCCACACTCAGACGCAGTTCTGACCAACACAATTTAGATCGTAGGTGGGGGGAGGAAGATTCAATGAAACCCGTTTTCTATGTCATTTTGGCCAACTCATTGGTGGCGATTCTAACCAACACTTTGGTCTGGTTTGGAGTCACGTTTTGGGTTTACCTGCAAACCCGATCGGTGCTGGCGACCTCGGTGATGGCTGGCATATATCTGGTCACCGTCGCTGTTTCCGGCTTTTTCTTGGGTTCGCTGGTCGATCGCTACCGCAAAAAAAACGCCCTGCTGATTTCCAGCGTTGGTTCGCTGGTGATGTATGCGCTCGCCTACCTAATTTATGCATCTACGCCAGCGGCTGTTTTTGCCGATGCGTCTAGTGCCATGCTCTGGGGATTTATTGTGTTGACGCTGATGGGGGCGATCGCAGGCAACCTGCGCACCATCGCTCTGCCAACTCTGGTCACGATACTGATTGCTGAAACGGAGCGCGACAAAGCCAACGGCCTAGTCGGCACTATCAATGGCGTGGCTTTTTTGGGGGCTTCTGTGGTCAGCGGGCTGGCGATCGGGTTTTTGGGCATGTATTGGATGCTGGTGATGGCGATCGCGCTCACTGTCCTAACCATTCTTCATTTGTGCACTATTGCTATTCCTGAAAAGCGCATTGTTCAGACTGGGGCGAAAACTGATCACATCGATATTCGAGGCACGATTCAGGTGATTCGTCTGGTGCCGGGTTTATTTGCGCTGATCTTCTTCAACTGCTTCAACAACTTTTTGGGCGGCGTCTTTATGTCGCTGATGGATGCCTACGGGCTGTCTCTGGTGTCGGTGCAGGTTTGGGGCATTGTGTGGGGCGTTTTGAGTTTGGGGTTTATTGTTGGCGGGCTGGGTGTGGCTCGATTTGGGTTGGGCAAAAGCCCGTTGCGCACCATGTTTTTATCCAACATTGTGATGTGGATAGTGGCGATGGGTTTCACAATTCAGCCGTCGATTATTTTGCTGGCGGTTGGATTGTTGGTGTATTTGTGCTTGATTCCTGTGGTCGAAGCTTCAGAGCAGCTGATCTTGCAGACGATGATTCCGCTGGAGCGTCAGGGACGGGTGTTTGGCTTTGCCCAAAGTGTTGAGCAGGCGGCCTCTCCGCTCACGGCATTTATGATTGGGCCGATCGCCCAGTTTCTGTTTATTCCTTTTATGACCACCGGGGCTGGGGTCGATTTGATTGGTCCCTGGTTTGGCACCGGCACCGATCGCGGCATTGCCCTGTTGTTCACCCTAACGGGCTGCGTGGGGCTGGTGGTGACGGTGCTGGCAATGCGATCGCGCGCCTACCGCAATCTGTCGGCAGATTATCAGCGGCGTTATGCCGAGACTGTTCAGCTTGAGGCTGGGAATTTGTGATGAGACGTTCGCAAGTAATCTAGGGATCTCTTGTGAATTTGGGTTGCTCAGTTCAGATTTTGTTTGAACACAGTTGCGTTGATAAATGCAGCTTGAAAAAGTCCATCAAGGTCTGCCAAGCGTGCTCGGCGGCGGCAGGATGGTAGGACTCGCGCTCGTGGCAAAAAAATCCGTGTGTGGCATCTGGATACACTTGCACGGTGTAGATTTTGCCGAGCTGCTGAAACCTAGTCTCGATTTGCTGCACGCGATCGCCCCCAATAAACGGATCTTGACCACCAAAAAACAACAGCATTGGCACAGTAATATCCTGCACCGCTTCGATCCACTCATCGAGCACCATGCCGTAAAAGGGCGCAGCGGCGGTAATATCGGCTGAAAAGCGGCAGGCGGTGAGAAAGCTCAACCCTCCCCCTAGGCAAAACCCGGTGACGCCAATGCGATCGGTGTCGGGGCGCGCTTTGAGATAGGCGATCGCGGCTTTGAGATCATTCTCAACCGGCGGGCCAAAATCGAGCTGCCACATCAACGCCATAGCGGCATCAACTTGGTCGTAGCTAAAGGTATGGTCGGTCGGTTCGCGGTAGTACAAGTCGGGGGCCAGGACCACATAGCCCTCCTGCGCTATCCGGGCTGCCACGTCGCGAATGTGGGCGGTTAAGCCAAAGGCTTCCATTAGCAGCAAAACAGCGGGGAAAGGTCCCGATCGCGTGGGTTTGCACAAAAAAGCGGGCATGTAGCCCTCGGGGGTGGCCACGGTGACGTCAGCCTGTTCAATGGCTTGTTTAACCGGCATTGTAGTTTTTCTAGAGACTGCTATGGCCAGCTTAGACAGGGGGCTAACCCAGGCTCTAGAACAAAGCGGTGAACCCTTAGGAGATTTCTGCGATCACGATTGGCGAAACTGGGTGGGGGTGGCCCCGGTCAGGCGTTTGAACCAGCGAGTGAGATGGCTTTGATCGCAGAAGCCAACTTTGGCGGCAATCTCGGCCAGGCCCAGGGGGCTGTGGCGAAGCCAAAACTGGGCGCGCTCAACCCGGCGTTGCAGAATGTATTGGTGGGGAGTAACCCCCTCGCTGTGCTTGAATAGGCGGGCAAAGTAGGCTGGGCTCAGGCGGGCGATCGCAGCTAGCTCAACTAGCGTTGGCTCTTGATGCAGGTGGGCATCGATATAGGCCTTGACCTGTTGGCGCTGCGTCTGAGATAGCCCCCCGGCAACGCTGGCCAGCCTCGGCTGGGTGGTGCAGTAGTGGCGCAGCAGATGAATCGCTAAGGTCGTTTTTAGGCTATCTACCAGCAGTGGGCTGCCGAGGCCACCCAGTTCGGCCTCGGTTTTTAGCGTGGAGAGTACTGTGCTCACCAACCGATCGTCGGCCTCCATAAACTGCGGCCTTAGCTCAATGCGATCGACCTGCACCCAATCTTGCCCCATCTGTTGCAGCAGGTCGGGCTCTAGGGCCAGCACCATGAACTGCGCGGCACTATCCCAGCTACAGCGGTGGGTTGTGCCGGCTGGAATAATCGATATGCCGCCCGCTGTGCGATCTTCTCGGTGGCGCTTGCCGTCTAGCCAGCGGTACCCCGTGGGCATCTGATTTGAAGGATCAGGAAAACCCAGGGCGATCGCGTGCAGGGTGTGTTGATGCTCTGCGGTACAAAACTTTGGCTGCTGGTACAGCTCCAGGTGCAATCCGTCCCAGCCAGAGCTGGTTAAGACCGCCGGTTGGGGCAGCAATCCTTCCGCTGGATTCGCCTCCCGATGGTCAAGCACTGAGACAGTTGGGTCTATGGGCAACATGCTCAATTAGAAAGATTTAGAAATCAGATCTGCACCTGCTCATTGTGGAACCACATCGTCCTAGCTGGGATAGGTAAAACCAAAGTAACTTGGCAGCAAAGCTTTTCAATAACAGCTTATGCCTGAGTGGCTTTGGTATAAACCCAAGCTACAGCTGTTTAAGTAAGTTCAGCTTTGTTTTATAACTTTTCTGCAAACCTATAAGCGGGAGCAATGTTGGTTAACTGCGATCTAGCGTTGGCTTATGCCTTTGCAGCAGAGGTATAAGCAATGGCTGCTAACCTTTGGTGCAATGCTGTTAGGGCTACAGCTTTGGCAGGTAAAGAGTAATGGGGTTATCGTTAGGGCAAGTTTTGCGGCAACTCGACGATGTCTGGAGCAGCCTCGCCCCACCCGCCCCATTTGTCAGCCATCCAGCGGCTCAATTTCATTCGTACGCTGAATGCATTGCCAGTGCCACAGTTTGAGGAGCTGGTTTTTAGCTTGAACCCACCACGGGGCATTGTTCCGCCAGATGTGGCGGCTTTGGGAAATCGCACGTCGGTTTTGCTGCAATGGGCAGAAGGCTCGACTGGCCCTGGCCTGGCTCAGGTGCAAGACCTGTTGAGCCTGATTTTGGGAGAACCTAACCCTGCTGCATCTAACACCGTCAGTGCTAGCCCCCTGTTTTTGGCTCCGCGCCGGAACCCGTTTTTTACGGGGCGAGAGGAGCTGCTAAAGCAGATTCACCAGGCGATGGCGGCGGGGGAACCGGCAGCGCTGAGCGGGTTAGGGGGCGTGGGCAAAACGCAGATTGCGGCGGAGTATGCCCATCGCCACCGAGAGCAGTATAGCGATGTGCTGTGGGTGCGGGCCGAAACTCATGATGAGCTAGTTTCGGGGCTCACGGCCCTGGCCCAAGACTTGGGGCTGGCGCTGAGCCAGGAGACCGACCAGGCGGTGGTGGTGCAGGCGGTGAAAGGCTGGTTAAGCAAAAACTCTGGCTGGCTGTTGATATTAGACAATGCCGACCATTTGGAGCTGGTGAGAGATTGGCTGGGGCTGTGCGACCATGGTCACATTTTGCTAACTACTCGCGCCTCGGAGACGCGTCCGCTAGCGGTGTGTGTTGAGGTGCTAAAAATGCCAACCCAGGAGGGGGCGCTGTTTTTGCTGCGGCGCTGCGGTCGGGTGGGCCAGGAGGGCACTTGGGCAGAGGCAACGGAAGCCGATCAAACTCTGGCCTTGGCACTGTGTGAGCAGATGGATGGGCTGCCGTTGGCCCTTGACCAAGCGGGGGCCTACATTTTAGAAATGCCCTCTAGCCTGACGGAATATTTGCGGCTTTACCAAGCAGCTGAGCCGCAGTTGTTGGCCCAGCGGGGAGACAACGCCCTCGACCATCCTTCGGTGACGATTACATTTGGTCTAGCGGTGCGAGTAGCTAGCCAGCGACTACCAGCGGTGGCGGATTTTCTGAATCTGTGCGCGTTTTTGGCCCCAGATGGCATTCCTGAAGAGCTGTTTAAAGACGGTGCAGCTGCGTTTGAGGAACTGTTGCAGAGTGTCCTGACAGAGCCGCTGGAGTATATGGCACTGCTGCGAGAAGCGGGGCGATTTTCGCTGGTGGTGCGTGATGTGCAGGAGCAGACTTTTAGCCTGCACCGGCTGGTGCAGGCGGTAGTTCGCGATGGGTTGGATGAGGCGGCGCAGGAAAATTTAGTTCGACAACTACTGGAGGCCATAAGTAGTGCATTTCCAAAGATTGAGTTTGTGAATTGGTCGATGTGCGATCGCCTGCTGCCCCATGCCTTGGCCCTAGTAGGTTGGCAACAGCACTTTGCAATTGAGATTAAATCGACTGGACGATTGCTCAATCAAATTGCATTTTACTTGAAGGAACGTGGTCGTTACAGCGAAGCCGAACCTCTCTATCAAAATGCCCTGGCGATGCGCAAACGGCTGTTGGGTGACGAGCATCCCAATGTTGCTACCAGCCTCAATAATCTGGCTGTGCTCTACTACAGTCAGGGGCGCTATGGGGAAGCCGAACTTCTCTATCAAAATGCCCTAGCGATGCGCAAACGGCTGTTGGACGACGAGCATTCCGATGTCGCCCATAGTTTCAATAATCTGGCCAGTCTCTACTACAGTCAAGGGCGCTATGGGAAAGCCGAACCCCTTTTTCAAGAAGCCCTGGCGATGCAAAAACGGTTGTTGGGTGACGAGCATCCCAATGTTGCTCGTAGCCTTAATAATCTAGCTGTGCTCTACAACAATCAAGGGCGCTATGGGGAGGCCGAACCCCTCTATCAAGATGCCCTAGCGATGCAAAAACGGCTGTTGGGCGACGAGCATTCTGCTGTCGCTCGTAGTCTCAATAATCTGGCCATGCTCTACACCAATCAAGGGCGTTATGGGGAGGCCAAACCCCTCTATCAAGATGCCTTGGAAATGCGCAAACGGCTATTGGGCGACGAGCATCCTGATGTTGCCAGTAGCCTCAATAATCTGGCCATGCTCTACGCCAATCAAGGGCGCTGTGAGGAGGCCGAACCCCTCTACCAAAATGCCCTGTCGATATATAAACAGCTATTAGGCGACGAGCATCCCAAAACTAAGACGGTTCGGCAAGATCTGAAACGCTTGCAGCAGAGGCAAGAGTCTTAAGCGTTGCAGGTCGGGCAGAACATGGAGAGGTAGCCGTAAAGCTACTGAATGCAGTAATAACAAAACTGTAGAAAAAGTACTAAAAATTCGACATTCTCACGGTGATAGCTGCCTATTTTTAAAGAATACCTTAAGAATGTTGGCGGCCATACCAACATCAACCAGCTACCTAAGGGGGTATCACTATGGCACGCAAAAAGCGTAGTTCTCTAGTGGTTAAAAAAGCCGAACGGCGCGCGGCCAGCATGGCTGCGATCGCATCCGATCTCGACCTGGGCCACGGCATGTCGGTGCAGGAATTTAATAACAGTATTGAGCGCGTGCGCGAAAGAATTGCCACCTACAACCGCCTGCTCTCAAACGTAGACCAGGTCTACAACGACATGCTGCTCGAAGAAGCCGCCCTCTCTGAACTGACGGAGCGCATGCTGGCGGCGGTGGCTGCTAGGTATGGTCGCCGCAGCCCCGAGTATGAAATGGCTGGTGGCTCTCGCCGGGGCACCCAGCAGCGGGTGCTCTCCACTACCTCGGTGCTGGATTAAATTGCAATCTAATTAATATTACTTGCGTCCGTTTTACGGGTGGGGTAATGTGTGGAGCTAAGGTTGTCTGCGGGCAGCCTGGCTTCCCAAAAATTTGGTCAAGCGCCACTGGAAGGTGTGGGGACACCAACCAGCGGCTAACCTCGTCGACAGTAGCACCTGTCTCGGAGGCTAAGGTGATTTTACCTGGCCGTCTCGAACTGCAACATGTCTGGGGCGGCCAAGTTTTTGGGATTCCTTACCCATCACAAAAAAGGAATCCTTGAATATGTTGTGTTTGCCATATCTGGTGTCGTCTGCCCAAAAACGGGAGGCGACCAATCCGCTGCTGCTAGCGAACCCAAACGAGCAGCCAGAGCGCGAGCGATTGCGCCATCTGGTGATTGGCTCACCGGGCGGGGTGCGAGCCACCATCCACCAGCTGCACGTGCTGAACTATGCTGACCAAATGACCTGGAGCCAGCTCATCACCATCCCACCCTCAGGGATTTTGATTACCCCAGCCCAGGGCGAGGTGTTTAGCTACCTAGTGCGCTACCGCCAGAGTTGACCCGTGGGATGGGCAAAGTGAACCGTGCCCATCTGCTACCCATAGCGATCGCCACAAAAAAAGCGGGAACCGTAGTTCCCGCTAAGTGCTGAGTGTTGAGGGAAAAACACTGGAAGAAGGATCGTCGTTTCGCTGTCTAGAGGCTAGACATCATACATACGGGCTTCAGGTGCCTCGGGGTTGGCCAGGCAGTACTGAGCAAAGGCCGACTGCGCGGTGGCCCGTTGCTGGCGCTGGGCCACCTGAAGTTCTTCGACGGCTTCCCATGCGATCGCAACGTCACGGTTGCAGTGCCCATCCATAGCCGACAGCCGTCTAGCGTGCTCGAGGGCGGCCCGCAGTTGGCCCTCCAGAGATGCCTTGCGATCGGCGGGGGTAGCGGTGTTGGTAAAAACAGCGGTGGTTGCACTCATGGCCTTGCTCTCCGTAGGGTTGCTTTCGAACTTGAATTCACTATATCTATAACTCAATCGGATGACTAGACCTAAAACATATAAGCTTCCTCTATCAGTCATCAGGTTCTCTTACCAGTGCCTGAGCAGGCTATGGAGACCATAGAAAGACTTCGGCAATCTCAGCGTTCTTTCCCAGAGTGTAGGTTGGGCAGAACGCAGTGGAAACCCAACACCAGACTGAGCTTTGTTGGGTTTTGCTAACGCGCCACCCAACCTACACAGTGGCTACTGCGATCGCGAACTGCCCCCGTAGGAGAAAACCCAACAAACCCTTGATTCTGTTGGGTTTTCTCTTCACTGCGAAATGAGGTTATTTCCCTTTTTCTAACTCAGCTCGTATGCGGTCTTCCTGTTCCCGCAGCTCTGGAGTAAAGGCCTCGCCAAAGTCATCTGCCTCAAAGATCGGTCGAATCTCGATTTCGTCGTTTTGAAAAGGGCTGCGCTTAACCCAGTCAATCGCTTCTGCCATCGACTGCACTTGCCAAATCCAGAACCCGGCTAGCAGTTCTTTGGTCTCGGCGAACGGGCCGTCGATAACGGTGCGAGTTTTGCCCGAGCAGGCTACCCTCACCCCTTTTGAACTCGGATGTAGTCCCTCGCCCGCCAGCATCACGCCAGCGTTAGCCAGTTCTTCATTAAACTGTCCCATTTCAGCCAAAAGTGCTTCGCTGGGCATTACCCCTGCCTCCGAGTCGGCGTTGGCTTTGACTAAAACCATAACTTTCATGGTGAATCTCCTAATTAATCGGTGTTTAGTTCTGAGATGTAGAAGAAGTGAATGCTTAAATCGGGCGTAAACCTCCATAGATGGTTTGGCAGCGGGCTAGGTCTCAACCCTTAACCCTCTTTATGCGAAGTAGTCGAACCAAGAGACGGCAGATCGACAGAGCGGCAATATTCTTTCCAAGATTTAAGCTGTTCAGGGAATGCCTCTGCCACCAGACTGGGCTTGTTGGGTTCTGCTAGCGTGCACTCAAGCTACAAGCTTCATCTGCGCCCTCTACCGGTTTGGTAACTCATTCGTCACGTACGATTCACCCATAACCGCGATCTCGAACCGGCTATGGCATCAACTCGCCCCACTTGTGGCTCTGCATAAACAGTGAAACCAAGCACGCGATCGCTCACTGCGGCCATCGCCACATTTATCCTGCTTTAATCAGCCCCATTTCATTAAGAAAGCTTATTAGCTCTTAGGATTTTAGGCTCATTTGAGCTAATCCCTTCAGAATCCTTACTGCATCAATATCAAAAGCTATTGACACTACCAATGGATAATTGCTTGAGCATTAGAAAATTGGACCGGTAGCAAAGTCTATAACCATTGGCTGAGAAAGCTTCTAGAAAGACTCATCCTTGAGACGATACACCGCTTGGTCTTGATTGATAGGCTCTAGATAGAAATAAGAGAAAGTTATCTTTCAAGGAGAATTTGCTTTATGACCAGTACAAGCAGCAATCAACATCCATCTGGAATGCCTGAAGAAAGGATTGTAATTCAGGCCACCGATTTCCCTACTGCTCAATCTGAGCAGACAGAGGAAGCCGAAAAAAATCAAAGCGGTGGGCACACCGTAGCAAAAGCCGTTGGCGCAACCGGAGGTAGTGTTGCAGGTGCGGTAGTTGGTCGAATGGTCGGCGGTAAAGTGGGCGCAGCCATTGGCGCTGTGGGTGGCGCGATCGCAGGTGCAGCTATTGGTGATCAAGCCGCTTCAGGCATGGATCAGCAAGTAGAAAATGTGGCGGGTTCAATTAAGAGTGCAGCTGAAAGCGTTACCCATCAAGTAGAAGATACTCTTGATAGCGTTAAAGCAAAGATTGATGAAACCGATGTCAAGGGGCTAGCTGAGTCTGCAAAGCAGAAGATCAACGAAGCCGATGTCCGCGGTGTTAGTCAATCTATTCAAGGCAAGATTGATGAAGCAGATGTTCGCGGCGTAACTCAGTCTGTGCAAGGCAAAATTGACGAAGCGGATGTCCGCGGCGTGAGCCAGTCTATTCAAGGCAAGATTGATGAAGCCGATGTTCGTGGTGTAAGCCAGTCTGTAAAAGGCAAAATCGATGAAGCAGACGTTCGTGGAGTCACAGAGTCTGCCAAGAGCACAATTAATAATGACGTAGCGCCTGCGATCAAAAACACCATCAACCAAACATCTCAGAAAGCTAAAAATGCTGCCAACAGCGCAGCTTCAGCGGCCAAGATGTCCCTAAAAGAATCCTCGTCCAATACGAATACGAATCCAGAGGGCTGGAAAGATCCTCTGATTGAGCAAAAGCTTCACGACAACCAAGGATACCTTTAGTCCTTCTGAAGCTTAGTAACCCATAAAATTGGGGAGCACCTGAAGGGGTGCTCCCCAATTTTTGTATTTGTTCATTGCTTACTGAGTAGGCAGATGAAATTAAACGCAAGCACAACCGACTCTGTTAAGTGCCTGCTCTAGCAAAGTGTAGGTTGGGTGAGAACGCGAAATCACCTCAGGGTTGTTTCATTGTTGAAAAGGACTATGCCTGTATGGGCTTTGGCCCCCAAACCTCCAATTTTGGGGGCTTCAGATCCCCCCCAGAATTGGGGGCGGAGGAACAAGCTGTAACATAGTTTTCCTCTCACGAACTTGAAACAGCCCTGAGAGTCGTGCAACGCAGCCTGGTTCTATTGGTTTCTACTAGCACCACCCTACCTACACAACAACTGCACTTCAAGGATTACGACTGCGTTTGCTCCGTTTGATCGCGAATTAGGGCACTCCAGTTGTCGTCATTCATCGCAGCGGCCAGGTCTGTTTTAGGGTCAGCGGCCTGGGCTGCATCCTGCTCTTTCGCCAACGAGCTATCGGCCATAGCGCGACGAAGCTTGAGCTTTTTGGCTTCGTAGGCTTCCCGTTCCGCAGCCGACATGGCCTGGGTAACGGCTTTGCCCACGGTGCCATCCCAAGTGCCATCGATATTGCCAGGTGGGGGACTGGGCAGAGCCGCGATCCATTCATCCCGCAGGGCCGCCATCACCTCTCGGTTAGGAAAGCTAAAGGGTTCCACCGTTACCAGGGCACAGACGGCCTCTCCTTTTTCGAGCAGATGGCTACGCAACGATAGGGAGACGTTGCGAGAGATGCCAATAAACTGAGTCTGACCGTCGCGATCGAGCACGGCATAAACCCCGGTGACCTTAGCATCTTGGGTTTGCTCGCACCAGTCAGCAACGGGTAGAGGGCTACTGCCGGTAGAAGCTGTGGGTGGGGCGGCAGCTGTTTCAGCAGCATGTTCGTCGGCAGCGCTATACAAAAACTCGTGGAGACTGCGATGCTCAACGGGGACATTTTGATGCTCGATCGCCTTTGGCGCATCTGGCGCGTCTGATTTTTCGGAGGTCACAGGCTTGCCTTGGTGGATAACTAGGCTTCATTATCACGCCAATTCCACCTCTTGTTCCCTCTCCCTTGGGGCTACTGTGTACACATAAGTTCTGAAACCCATGTTGCCAAGGCTTTTCCCTCATCCCCCAACCCCTTCTCCCACTTCGGGAGAAGGGGAGCCGGAAAGCCTTATCTGGCCTCCCCCTCGTCCATTTTTGGGAGAGGGGGACTGAGGGGGTGAGGGCCGAGATGTGTGTACACAGTAGCCCTTTAGGAGAGGGCGATCGCCAGCCATTCAAACGCTAATTTAGCAATGCCTCAGGGTTCAACCTCAGTTGCTGGTGCGGTTGCCGCCATCGATCGCTTGACCTTGTTAATCCACCCTTCGCTGAGCCGTAGCACCTCTGAGTAATCTAAATCGGTATCTAAAACGAGGTCAAACACAAAGGGCGAAAACCGTCGGGGAAACCACTGATGCAGCTTGCGACCCACAGTAAGCCGCAGAAAAAACTCCAGCACTAATGGTTTGCTGCGCGGAAAGGAATAGTCTGACAAATCGCGCAGGGCATGGGCTTCGACCACCCGCTGCTGAGAAAACTGGGGCAACACCTGAGCCCAATCATCCTGATACTGGTCGAGTAACTGGTTAAGCCAGGCCACATCTTGCAGAGCCGAGTTGCAACCCTGGCCAATGGAGGGCGAAACAGAGTGGGCAGCATCGCCCAAAATCAAGATGCGATCGCCCTGGTGAAAGCGATCGCAAGTCACCGTCGTCAATCGGGCAGTGGGGCGTTGCAGCAGAGCCTCGGCCTCGGTCTCGCTAAGCAAGGGGCGAAAGGTAGGTAGGTGGGTGGCAAAATAGCCGAGCACGTCGGCTTTGGTCTTTAGCCCATCGAACGGGCTATTTTTGGCATTAAAAATGAAGGCCCCATGCATTTGGTCGCCCGGCTGCGGAGCCAGCAAAATGCGCGCATCGCCCCCTACATTGCAGGCGTGGATAAAATCTAGAGCTAGCTCAACGCCCTGCTGCGGGTTGGTGCGGGCTAGGAAAATTGACTTGTAGGCATCGCGCACGTAGGTCTGTTGGCAGTTGAGACCATGGTTGGCCACCAGCGCGGCTCTGACGCAAGACCTGGCTCCATCGGCACCAATCAGGCGATCGTAGTTAACGCTGAAGCTCTGACCATCAGTAGCCTGAAAGCTCACGGTTTGTGCCTGGCTATTGACCCCCTGGCAGGTGCAGTTAAAGGTGAGGCTTAGCCGCTCTGGGTCAGAATAGCGAGCGACCAGCTGCTCTAACAGCACCAGCACCAGCCGATTGCGATCGACGGTGAGAATAGGGTGTTTGCGCGGAATGCGGCGAGCCTTGCCCTTGCGATGCAGGTAGGTGCCTCGACACATCACGCTGTATTCCGCAATCGCCTCTTCTAAGCCTGGAATGCCTTGCAAGGCCCGCCGCCCCCGATATTGTAGAGAAATGGGGAAAGACCGCTGTTCGTCAGGGGCAACCTGGCGCGGATCGGGGCGGCGATCGTAGATCTCGACGCGATCGCCCCGGCGCAGCAGGTAGTGGGCCAGCAATAGCCCAGCTGGCCCAGCGCCAACAATCACAATAGTTTGAGATGAGGTGTCGACCATTCGCACTCACCCAGAACGGCAATGTTTCGTATGCTCTATTCTCGTGATGATACGTTACTAGAGGTGCCACCCAACCGGCAAGCTACGGTAGCAGATAGGGAATGGGCAATGGAGCTAATTTGCGCTGGCGCGAAGTCTAAATATCTGTGTTCAAAAGCAGATCGTAAGTACTGGGGCAGTTTCAGCCTGGGCAATATGGGGAAAGCTCTACTGCTAGGCCATTGGTTACGACAAACTCACTTACTCAATACCGCCAACCTTGATTCTCGCTCCTTGCAATGCCTCTATGCCACCCTTCGACTGCACTGTTCTAGTCATCAGTGATGCAGATGTAACGGCGAGTTCACTTCAGAACCTGCTAGAGCAGGCTGATCAGGGTTTGGGGCAGGTGCTGGCTGTGGGCTACGACGGGCCAATTTTAGAGCTGTGCCATGCCCACAACCTACGGCTGATTTTCTTAGACGCTGATCGGTCAGATACGCGGAAATTTGATTGCCTCAAACAGCTAAAAGCTCACCTCGGCGATCGCTGCCCGCCTATTGTGGCGATCGGCCCCAACGAGGCCAACATGGCAACCCAGGCCTTAAAGGCAGGGGCGACCGACTATTGGGTGCAAGAGCGGCTTACCCCGCCTCGTCTGCGCCAGGCCCTAGAGGCTTTACCTTGGGCTGATCGCCAGCCAGCGATCGCTGAACTGGATGCTTTTCGGGTGACACTCTCCGATGCGCTACGAGCGCTGGCCGACCCGATCGAGATTCAAGTCACGGCCAGCCGCATCCTCGGTGAATATCTCAATGCCAGCCGCACCCTATACTTTGAGTGCCGCAATGACATCTACTGTGTTGAACGGGATTACACCAGCGGTGTGGCTACCATCGCGGGCTGCTATCCCGTCACCGCATTTGGTCTAGCCATTTTTTCCGAATTCTGCGCCGGGCGATCGGTAGTGGTGGCCGATGTCGGTGCTGACCCTCGGCTCTCGCCTGCCGAGCGAGCCACCTATGCATCAGTTCAAATTGTCGCTTACATGGGTATCCCGCTGGTCAAAGATGGTAATTTTGTCGCCGGTTTGGCGGTTCACTCCTCGACGCCCCGCATCTGGACCCAGGCAGAGGTAAACCTGGCAGAAGAAACTGCTGAACGCACCTGGGCAGCGGTCGAACGGGCCCGGGCAGAAGTGGCTCTAAACCAGTCAGAAGAAAAATATCGCACTCTGTTTCAAAACATCGATCAGGGGTTTTGTCTGCTTGAGCTGATCTTTGACGAGCAGGGCCAGGCGGTGGACTTTCGGTGTTTAGAAACCAACCCGGCTTTTGTGAAACATGCAGGGCAGCCCATGGCGGGCAAACGCATTCGCGAGCTGGTGCCCGGCTTTGAGCAGATCTGGATCGATACCTACGGGCAGGTTGCTCTGACCGGCAAATCGGTGCGGCTCGAACACGTGGTGAAAGGGCTTGGCGACCAGTGGTTTGAGACCTCGGCATTTCGCTACGGTGGCGCAGGGAGTCGCATTGTCGCCGTCCTTTTCACCAACATCACCGATCGCAAACAGGCTGAACTGTCGTTGAAAGACAGTGAAGAGCAGTTTCGTCTGCTGTCAGAAATCAGCCCAGTAGGAATTTTTCGCAACGATATCCACGGGCAATGCACCTACGCCAACGCCAAAACTCTAGAAATTACCGGGCTCTCCCTAGAAAAAAACCTGGGTGGCGGGTGGGGAAAGTATTTACACCCCGACGATCGCGACTGGATGTATGCCGCCTGGTCAACGTTTGTCGAGCAAACTCGCCTGGGTCAACCTGCGACCTATTATGTTGAGCATCGCTTCCTCTATCAAGATGGCTCCCTCCGTTGGGTACTAGGCCAAGCGGTGCCTGAGCACAATGCCCAGGGCGAGCTGGTTGGGTTCATTGGCACCGTCACCGACATCACCGATCGCAAACAGGCTCAAGAAAAACTGACGCGGGAGCTAAACCGCAGTAAGGCGCTTTTGGAGGGCTCCTCCGATGGCATTGTGGTTTTAAACCTGCAGGGCTACGTGGTTGCGGCCAACGAAAGCTATGCCCGCATGCTAGGGCGCACCCTAGAAGACACGCTGACGCTCCATGTGTCTGACTGGGATGCCCAATGGAGTCCGGCAGAACTCAACCATATCGTGGCCTCACGGCAGTTTGTGGGCCGCACCTTCGAGACCGTCCATCGCCGCCAAGATGGCTCTATATACAACGTCGAAGTTACTGTCAGCGCAGTCGATACCGACGATGAGTTTCTGCATCTCTGCATTTGTCGAGATATCAGCGAGCGTAAACGCCACGAGGCAAACGCAGCTTTTTTAGCCGAGGTCACAGTCGATCTATCTCGGCTGACTACCGCCGAAGAGATTATGCAAACCACCGGGGCCAAACTGGGG
Organism: Nodosilinea sp. FACHB-141; assembly: GCF_014696135.1. Classification (NCBI taxonomy): domain Bacteria; kingdom Bacillati; phylum Cyanobacteriota; class Cyanophyceae; order Nodosilineales; family Nodosilineaceae; genus Nodosilinea; species Nodosilinea sp. FACHB-141. The sequence goes on from NZ_JACJPP010000020.1 coordinate 188,903, forward strand.
GCCTATCTACAGCTGTCTGACTGTTCATTTGTTGTGCTCGATCACATCGCCCAGGAAGCGACCATCACCTACGATTGGCACCTAGAGAATGGCATACCCCTAACTGGGGTCTACCGCCTCTGCGACTTTCTGACCCCCGACTTTTTGCGCGATACCCGCGACGGCAAACCCTTCGTAGTCTGCGACACGGAGACCGATCCGCGCACCAATGCTGCCAACTATGCCAGCCTCAATATTCACGCCTTCTGCACCGTGTCATTTCATCAAGATGGTCAGCTGCGATCGCTGCTGGCAATTTACGATGTCAAACCCCGCCAGTGGCGAGCCGACGAAATCGAACTGGTGGGTGAACTGACCAATCAAATTTTTCCGCGGCTGGAGCGCGCCCGGGCGGATGCAGCCCTGCAACGCTACAACGAGACCCTAGAAGCGCGAGTGGCCGAGCGCACCGCCGAACTCTCCCAAAGCCTGACCGCTCTGCAACAGTCTGAAGAACGACTGCACCACCTGGCCCATCACGACCCGCTCACCGGCTTGCCCAATCGGCTGTGGCTCAACCTTCACCTGGAGCAAAGTATTCAGCAGGCCACCCGGCAACAGACGAAGCTAGCGGTGTTGTTTGTCGATCTCGATCGCTTCAAGCACATCAACGACAGCCTGGGCCATCGGGCTGGGGATGGTCTGCTTCAGCAGCTGGGCGATCGCCTGCGCCAAGGCCTGCGGACCAACGACTGCATCGCTCGCATCAGCGGTGATGAGTTTGTCGTCGTCCTCGAAGATGTCAAAGACGTTGCCCACATCGGCACCGCGATTTCTCGACTAATGACGGTGTTTGAAGCGCCCTTCAAACTCGAAGGACAGACCGTGCACATGACCTCTAGCATTGGCATCAGTTTGTTCCCCGACGACAGTAGCGAAGCGGCGACGCTGTTGCGCTATGCCGACACCGCGATGTATGAAGCCAAGGAAGAAGGCCGCAATACCTATCGGTTTTATGCCGAAGAAATGACCGCCACAGCCTTTGAGCATGTTTTGTTTGGCAATGCGCTGCGCAACGCCCTGCAGCAGCACGAGCTACACCTGGTCTATCAGCCCCAAATTAATTTACAGTCGCAGCAATGGGTAGGGTTAGAGGTGCTGTTGCGCTGGCAACATCCAGAGCTGGGGGAGATCTCCCCCGCTCAATTTATCCCCATCGCTGAGCAAAGCGGCTTGATTCACGAGATTGGCACTTGGGTATTGCAGTCGGCCTGTTGCCAAGCCAAGACCTGGCTCGACAGCGGTTTGGACCTTGGCCGCATTGCCGTCAACGTGGCGGCCTCGCAACTCAACCACGAAAACTTTGTCCAGGTAGTTGAGGATGTGCTGCGCAAAAGCGGGTTGCCCCCTAGCCACCTAGAGCTAGAAGTGACAGAACGCTTGGTGATGCAGCGCACCGAGGCCAAAATTCAGCAGCTCAAACAGCTGCGGCAGCTGGGTATTCAAATTGCGATCGATGACTTTGGCACGGGCTATTCATCGCTGAGCTACCTAAAACTGCTGCCCATCGATAAACTCAAAATTGACAAGTCTTTTGTCTGCGATATTCCCCACGATGCTAACGATATGGCGATCGCCGCAGCGGTGATCGCTCTGGGGCAGGCCCTAGGAATGACCATCATTGCCGAAGGCGTTGAGCAGGAAGCCCAGGTGGCTTTCCTAAAACTCAAGGGTTGCCACGAAGCCCAGGGATATCTCTATAGCCAACCACTCAGACCAGAGATAGTTCCAGAAATCTGGAACCGCCGTCACCAAAGCAATGAGGCCAGTCTGCGAATTGAATGAGCGGTACTTAATTCATAGGCGTTTGTCTCTTTTTGAGACTCAATTGTCCTTTTTAAAGGCTAAAAAAGAGAACGTTAAGTCTTATTTTAAGATTGACAAGAGAGGCGCACTCTCCCTTGTCCTGAGCAGTTCTCGGAGGGGGGTAAGCATTTACCATTCCGTAGCTGGGCTGTTTACTTCAAGTCTGTTCTGTCCCATACGCTCGCTGAGAGCCCCTATCCTCTGTTGAACCCTAAAGCTCTAGTTGGTCTTTGACTAAGACGGTACTATGGAGGGGTTTCGTCGGTGTCAGGTGTTATGGATCAGGCGCTTTTAGAGCGATATCAGCAGGCCTACAAAGATTTAGACCTATTTCCGCTCGTGGAACCGGATGATATTGAACGGTTTCGCGTGGATTATGGCCTGCATATCATGGTGCGGCTGAAGCGCGAAATTGAAGCGTCAGTTAAGAACGGCAAGTTTATTTTTGCGGGCCACCGGGGCTGCGGTAAGTCTACGCTGCTGAAGCGCCTAGCGATTGATATGCAGCCCAACCATTCTGTGGTGTTTTTCTCGATCGCAGACCTGATCGAGATGAGTGCCATTACCCACGTCAATATTCTCTATGCGATTGCAATAAAGCTGCTGAGCCAAGCGAGTAAGCAAAGCAATATACGTGTCGATGAGGATATCAAACAAGCTTTGCTGGGTTGGAATACCACTGTGCACACCCAAACCTCTAGTCAGGCTATCAAGGGAGAAATGGGGCTGGGTGGAGATATCAAGGTGGTTACGGCCAAACTCCAGCAAGAAAAGAGCTTTCGCGATCAGATAGAGAAAACGTTTGAAAAGCGGATTTCTGACCTGGTGGGCAAGTGCGATCGCCTGGCGGCGGCTATCCAAACCGCGACTAAAAAGCCGGTTTTGGTAATTATTGACGACCTGGATAAGCTGGATCTGCCCCTGGTCGAACACATTTACCGCAACAACATTAAATCCCTGTTTTCACCTCAGTTTCGGGTGGTGTTCACCATCCCAGTCTCGGCGGTGCAGGAGCCGCAGGTGATGGGAGCGCTCAATTCTGAAGGGGTGGTGCGACCGCACCTGTTTCCGGTGGCGAAGTTTTTTGCTAAGCCAGACTGCCACAACCCAGAGGCAGAGCCGATTGCCAAAACCTTTGATGTTTTTTTGAAGGTGCTGTCTAAGCGGCTGCCAGAGAATTTGGTTGATCCGCAGACGGCCGAGCAGATGGTGCGGAAAAGTGGGGGCGTGATGCGAGAGCTGGTGCGCATTGCCCGCGAATGCTGCACGGAGTGCATGGTGCAGCTCGAAATTGAGCCGGACAGCGACAGCGTTAAAATTAATGATGAGATTTTGACCGTGGCGTTGCGAAATTTGCGCCACGACTTTGCCCGGCAGATTGGTAGTGATCTGTACGATCTTTTAGTGGGGGTGTATAAAACTGCTGAAACCCCCGATGCTAGCAGCGACGGTTTTGTAAAACTGCTCCATGGCTTGATGGTATTGGAATACGAAAACGATGCGCTGTGGTACGACGTGCACCCGATTGTGGTGGATTTGCTCAAACAAAAAAAACTGATTGAGTGAGGTCGCCTGTGGATAATGTCGCTGCCGCAAATCATCATCAGCTGCGCCGGTTGGTGTGGTCGATACAGTCGAGCTATGGGCGGCTGAATTTGCTGGTGGCGATTTGCGACAACTGGAAGTATCGCGACGAAATTATTGATACCTACGAGGCTGAGCTACGGGAAAAGGGGACGAGGTGCGATCGCATCCGCATTGACCTGCGCCAGCCCAGCCTAAAGCAAAGTTTGCAAGAGCATGTAGAGCAAGAGCCAGAGCTAATTACTAGCGCCGCTGCGGTAGTCACTATTTTGGGGGCCGATGAGCTGCTGGGGCTACGTCTAAATCAAGAGCGATCGGCCCTAGAGCAGTTTTTGTTTTCGCTGCAGTGGACGCGGGAATCGCTGCGGGGGTTTCAGCTGCCGCTGGTGCTGTGGCTAACGCCGCGCATTGCAGCACAGTTGGCCGACAAAGCGCCGGATTTTTGGAGCTGGCGGGGGGGCGTGTTTGAGTTTTCGCAGCCGATCGCCTGGGCGTTTGAGCCAGAGCGCAGTCAGAGCCAGACTCTAGAACAGCCCCAGACCCCAAAACCCGCTGCTGCCGACCCTGCTGATTTGCAGCGGCAGATTGATGATTTGCTGGCCCAAGACCCAGAATCACCCCTTTTAGGTAGCTTGTGCAACGACCTGGGCAAAGCCCTTGAAAATGAAGTTAGCTATAGCGAAGCTGAAATTGCCTACCGTAATGCTCTCTACCACCGAGAGCAGCAGCTGGGAACCGACCACATTGATGTGGCCACCAGCCTAAATAATTTGGCCGCATTGTACGACTTGATGGGACGTTATGAGGAAGCGAAACCTCTCTATGAGCGATCTCTTGCCATTTATGAACAACGGTTGAGGCCCGACCATCCTGCTGTAGCCAACAGTCTGAATAATCTGGCTGTGTTGTACTACTCGATGGGACGCTATGACGAGGCAGAACCCCTCCTTAAAAGATCGCTCACTGTCAAAGAACAGCAGTTGGGAGCTGACCACTTCGATGTGGCCAACAGTCTGAATAATCTGGCTGTGTTATACCGTGAGATGGGACGCTACAGCGAAGCAGAATCCCTCTATGAGCAAGCGCTCATCATTAAAGAACAGCAGTTGGGAGCTGACCATCCCAATGTGGCTACTAGCCTAAATAATCTGGCTGAGCTGTACCGTGAGATGGGACGCTACAGCGAAGCAGAACCCCTCTACGAACGATCGCTTGCCATTGATGAACAGATTTATGGAAAAGATCATCCTGAAATTGCTGCTGACTTGAATAATCTAGCCAGTCTGTACGACTCGATGGGACGTTATGAGGAAGCGAAACCTCTCTATGAGCGATCGCTCACTATCAAAGAGAAGCAGTTGGGGGCCGACCATCCTGCTGTGGCCACCAGCTTGAATAACCTAGCCATCTTATACGACTCAATAGGACGTTATGACAAAGCAGAACCCCTCTACGAGCGAGCGATCGCTATTCGAGAACAGCAGTTGGGAGCTGACCACCCCGATGTGGCCACTAGCCTGAATAATCTGGCTAGCTTATATGAGTCGATGGAACGCTACGGGGAAGCAGAATCGCTTTATCTACGGGCCATTGCCATTGGGTCTAAGGCATTGCCCGAGAATCATCCTAATAATGTAACTGTAGCTGACAACTTTAGGCTCTTGGTACAAGCAGCCTTAGAGGCCGGGCAGGCTAATCAGCTCTCCAACCATCCTATGACTCAAGAAGTCTTGAGACAGCTCTCAGAGCTTGAATAGTTGCCTACCACGCAAACAATCAAACGCCTGAAACCCTTGCAGAAAAACGGTTTTAGGAGCATCAAATTTTGAGGGGACTAAAATTGGACTAAAATTTTGAGCCTTTTTGGAACCCTATCAAGGCGTGCTGCTTCAGGTCGTTGAGACCTGGGGGTGCCGCCTCACCGCCACATAAGGATAGCTGACACGCCTCAACTCGACTCATGATGTCATTACCAAAATCTGCAATAGACTCTATCTCACAAACGGTCTCTTAGGCCTCTTAATGAGACCAGCAAGGAGATTCATAGGTCTTGCTACGAGACTATCTGGTTAGAGCCAGGCAGCTCAGCTAGAGCTAAGAGAAGTGTTGGTGATGTGATCGCACTCTCACCCCCTCCTCCCTTTAGCACTCCTCACACACACCTAAAAGCAGCAACTCTCAAAGCCAAGTCTTTTTAGTCTTGAAATAAGACTAAAATCTGTACATTAAGGTCTCAAGATGAGATTTAAGCAGGGCAAAATTAAAAATCTACCAAACCTAATTCTTTAGGCATAGGCAATTTGTCCCGAAACCTGAAATTTGAGATGGCTACTTTTAACTATCACCTAGCCTAAAGACTGAGAGAGTAGTGTGGAAAGTTTAACTTTCCTATCTTTTCCTCGTGATCCCAAAGGGTTTGGCAGCGCATCTAAGGGCCAACCTAGGCGTTTGTGCAGATTCAAAATGCTTAGTAGTTCAATCTTTACAAAAGTTATTTGCGATAGATTTCAATTATGGGTAGGGCAAATAGTGGAAAGCTATAATTAAATGAAATAATGGGTGTCTTCAAAAGAGTCAAAAAGCTTTTTGTGGCAATCCTTAATGAAATATGGCTCCCTTGAGTCATTGACTAGACCGTCCAAAGCAATCAAATGACGAAAGCTCTTGCGTCAGTTTAAAACAATTGTTGCCGGTAATCGATTAAAACCGATGCTGAAATGATTGACTGAGGCTTAAAGTATTTAGATTTTGATTGCCGACTTTAAACCATCAGGTAATAGGCTAAGGGATCAATGCCCTAACGCATCAGGCCTAATCCTTTAGCTATCGCCCCCGCCTCAAGGCCATTAAGAACGGCAATTGATTTACCTAGGGTAAGTTGCTGCTAGTTTGTCCGTGCTTCTAGTTCCTCCGTCGCTTGCTGGCGAAGGAAAACGTTTGGCAGTTTCTCTCTTCTTAATCCAACTACTCAAGTCACACAACGCGAACGGGTCACCGCTTTCGGTCTGCATCCCCTCACTTCCCAGCCGCTATGACTACCCCAACTCTCTTCAATCTCGCGCTTCGCGAAGCGTATAGCCTGTGGCATCCCAAAAACGGGAACCAACTCGAACCGAGTATCCCTACAGGAAGTGCATGTCCCAGTCCCACCATCCTTCACCGCACCCTGCCGTCTTTGCTCAATGGTGCAAATGGCTTAGCCGTTGCCAACGATCGCGCGCTCAATCAATGGCGCAAAGGGAGATGGCAGTCTTTTTCCACTGAAGCCTTTCGTCGGGCGGTGGAAGAATTTGCCTTGGGGCTAGAGACCTTTAGGTTGCAACGGGGCGATCGCGTTGCCCTAATGATGCACAGCGATGTGGGGTTTGCGATCGCCGACCTCGGCACCTTGTTGGCTGGGTTCGTCAACGTGCCCATCGACCTTACCCAGACCATCGAAAACATTCTGCTGATTTTGCAAGAGGTTGAAGCGCCACTGCTGGTGATCTCTAACCCTGCCTTGCTCGACCAAATTCGTCCCTACCTGTGGGAAGTGCCCACCCTAAAAACCGTTATTGTGGCCGAGGTGCCCGACGGTTGGCAGGCCGAGCAGACTAGAGGCAGTGAGGTTTCAGCCTCGGATGCAGTGCTACCGACACCAGCTCCTGAAACCTGCTTACAAATTCCCCATCTACTCTGTGAAACTCCTACTCAGCAGCCGTGTCTGCCAGTACCCCAAGCGCTGCGGGTGTGTGCCCTAGCCGAGGTGCGTGAGTGGGGACGACCGGGGTGGTCAACCGAGGCCGTTCAGGCTTTAGAAGATGCGGTCGCGCCCGCCGATTTAGCCACCATCATTTACATTGCTAGCGAGACCAAGCGCCCCAAGGGGGTAATGCTCAGCCATGAGGCGATCGCGGCCAACGTGCTGGCTTCGTTTTCTAGCTATCCCAACCTCCAGACCGGCCCTGACGAAGTCGCCCTGCTATTTTTGCCCCTCAACCACATCTTTGCCCGCGTGTTTTTATATGGGCATTTGGCTTGGGGGCACAGTATTTATTTCTCAGACCCCAACCATCTAATTAAGCACCTGCGTCGAGTAAAGCCCACCCTTTTAATTACTGTGCCTCGGCTGTTAGAGAAAGTGCATGAGCGCATTCTCGACCAGGTTAACCACCTCAGCCATTTCGACCGCCGGGTGCTGCAATGGGCTATCAATCTCACAGCTCGGTTCGACCCCAGTCAGCCGCCCCAAAAGCTCTACCGTCTACAAATGCAGCTGGCCGAACGGCTCGTGTTTGTCAAATGGCGCGAGGTATTTGGTGGCCGACTCAAAGCCTGTATCTGTGGTGGTGCTGCCTTATCTAGCAATCTCGTCAAGTTTTTCTCGGCGGCGGGGGTGCCCGTCTATCAAGGCTACGGCCTCACCGAAACTAGCGGTGTCCTCACCTACACTCGCGCTGGCCACAACCGTCCCGGCACCGTTGGTCTGCCCATTCCCGGCGTTGAGATTGCCCTCGCCGCCGACCAGGAAGTTCTGGTACGCGCCCCCTTTCTCATGCAGGGCTACTACCACGACCCTGCCGCTACCGCCGCCGCTCTCACTCCCGATGGCTGGCTACACACCGGCGACTTCGGCACCCTTGATGCCGATGGCTTTCTCACTATCACCGGGGTGAAGAAAGCCCTATTCAAACTCTGCACCGGCAAATATGTCTCCCCCCGCCCCCTAGAGCAAGAGCTAATGGCCTCCCCCCTGGTGGCCAAGGCCATTACCGTCGGTGCTAACCACAAGTTCTGCGCCATGGTAATCGTTCCTAACCTAGATGCCCTACGCCGCCAAGTCGAGCATTGGGACCTTGACCTCACCCAACCCGACTGGTGGCACCATCCCCGCATCACCGCCCTCTACCAAAGCTTGATCGACACCGCCAACTGCCATTTCCCCTACTGGTCTACCGTGCGCAAATTTGCCCTTGTTGATCAAATCGAGGGGCTAGACGAGGTGGTGGAGCGGTTGTATGGCGATAGCGGAGTCAGGGGAGATGGGGGAGATGAAGGGGATGGGGAGGCTTGTCCGGTGTATGCGCGATCGCTAATGCGCTACTAGGAAACGATCGGGTGATGGAGTAATGGGGTGATCGGGTCACAAGCCACTATTCACCCACCTTCCTCACATCCCCCACTCCCAACGCCCTACCCCATCACTCCCCTACTCCCCACTCCATCACTCCCAACCCACCACACAAGGAGCCAGCTATGCAAACACCATTCCGCACCGCCGCTGTTCTCGGAGCCGGGGTCATGGGTACCCAAATTGCGGCTCACTTGGCCAATGCCGGGCTTACAGTTCACCTGTTAGAACTGCCCTCCCAAAAAGGCAGCAAAAACGACTTGGTAGAAGGAGCCTTCAAAAAAGCCTGCAAGCAGTCGCCGCCGATTTTCTACAGTCAGCAAGCGGTGAAGCGAGTCATTCTGGGCAACTACGAAGAACATTTCGATCGCCTGTCTACGGTGGATTGGGTAATTGAGGCAGTAGTCGAAAATCTCGCTGTCAAGCAGGATTTGTTTGCGCGGGTTGAGCGCACCGTTGGCCCAGACGCAGTAATTTCCACCAACACCAGCGGGCTGCTGATTCGCCAAGTGGCTGAGGGGCGATCGAAATCCTTCAGAAAGCGGTTTTTGGGCACCCACTTCTTTAACCCGCCTCGATACTTGAAACTACTCGAACTCATCCCCACCGCCGATACCGACCCCGCCGTGGTTGAGCGTGTGGCGGCATTTGGCCGCGATCGCCTGGGCAAAGGCATCGTCGTCGCCAAAGACACTCCCAACTTCATCGCCAACCGCATCGGTGTCTTCGTGTCGATGTTGGGTCTGCGCTCCTTCATTCGAGGCGACTACACCATTGAAGAGATCGACACCCTCACCGGCACCCTGGTAGGGCGGCCCAAGTCAGCCACCTTCCGCACCGCCGATCTGGTGGGGCTCGACACGCTGCTCTATGTCGCCGACAACCTCTATCCCGCCATTCCCCATGACGAGCGGCGCGAGCTGTTTCAACCCCCAGAACTGATGCGCAAGCTGGTAGCCACTGGCACTCTAGGGGCCAAATCGGGTCAGGGCTTTTACAAAAAAGTAGACGGCGAAATTCGCTCGCTAAATCCCAAAACCTTTGGCTATGAATCACCGCGCCCGGTAAACCTAGGAAATTTAGACGGGCTGAAAAAACACGATTTAGCTGAACGGCTGCGTCATCTATATAGAGATCGCAGCCGAGCCGGAGATTTCTTCCGCCAGACCATACTTGAAACCTTGGCCTACAGCGCCAACCGCATTCCCGAAATCGCGGACAGCCCCGCCGACATCGATCGCGCCATGACCTGGGGCTTTGGCTGGGAAATTGGCCCCTTCGCCATCTGGGATGCCTTAGGTTTTGACCGGGTTATTCAGGATATGACCCAGGCTGGGCTGACTCTGCCCCCTTGGCTAAAGCCCATGCAGGCGACTGGTGCCACGGGCTTCTATAGCTCCGACCCCGCCATCACCGCGCCCACCGTCTACGTGCCCGGCGAAAGCTATGTTGCTCTTGAAATCCCTAGCCACGAACTTCATCTAGCCGATTTAAAGGCTAAGCCACCGCTCTGGCACAACAGCGAGGCCGCCCTGCTCGATGCCGGAGACGGAGTTACGCTGTTTGAGTTTCGCTCTAAGGCCAACACTCTCAGCACCAAAGTAGTTGAAGGCCTCGGTGCTGCCCTCGACTGGCTGGCCGCCCACGACAACTACCATGGCATGGTGATTGGCAACGAAGGCCCGAACTTCTGCGTCGGCATCAACCTGGCTGAGGTGGGCAAAATCGCCCAGTGGGAAAACCTCAACCCCCTCAACCGCAACCATCGCACCATCGCCAAGCTGCTCAATGACGTCCAGACCCTAGTGCAGCGCATCTACTACTTCCCCAAACCCGTAGTTGCTGCTATTCAGGGGCGGGCGCTCGGGGGCGGCTGCGAACTCGCCATGGCCTGCCCCCACGTGGTTGCCGATGCCGAAACCTACATTGGCCTGGTGGAACTTGGGGTTGGCCTCATCCCCGCCGGGGGCGGCCTCATGCACCTCGCCCGCTGGGCCAGTCAGCGCGCCATCTCCGACGAACCCGCTGACATACTGCCCTGGCTGAAGCAGGTGTTTCGTACCGTCGGCATGGCCCAGGTTTCTAACAGTGCCCACGAAGGTATCGAGCTAGGCTTTTTGCCTGCCACCACGCAGATCGTGATGAATGGCGATCGCCGTCTCTACGCCGCCAAACAAGAAGTGCTCTGCCTGCACCGCATGGGCTATGCGCCACCGCCTCGCCAGCCCATCCCCGTCCTTGGCCAACCCGCCCGCGCCATGCTCGAACACATGGCCTACGTCATGCACGCCGGTAGCTACATCAGCGACTACGATCGCAGCCTCGCCAACCGCCTCGCCTACGTCCTCACCGGCGGCGACCTCACCGTTCCCGCCTCTGTAGATGAGTCCTATCTCTTCAACTTAGAACGCGACAACTTCCTCCCCCTCATCGACGAACCCAAGACCAAAGAACGTCTGCTGCACATGCTGAAGACGAAGAAACCGCTGAGGAACTAGGGAGTGATGGAGTAACGGGGTGATGGAGTGTTCGTGTAATCACTCCCCCACCCTCCTACCCATCCACCCTCCTACCCATCCATCCCCACTCCCCTCCACCGGAGCCTCCTGCTATGAACACCACCGCCTACATCGTCAGCACCGTCCGTACCGCCGTCGGCAAAGCGCCCCGCGGTACCCTCCGCCACACCAGCCCCGATGACATGGGAGCCGCAGCCGTTCGGGGTGCACTAGAGCACATTCCCGCCCTTGTCTCTGACCACATCGACGATGTGATTATGGGCTGCGCCATGCCCGAAGCCGAGCAAGGGTATAACCTGGGCCGGCTAATTGCCTTGCGAGCGGGTTTGCCCGACTCAGTCTCTGGTTGCACCGTCAACCGACTGTGCGCCTCGGGGCTGCAATCTATTGCCATGGCCACCCAGGCCATTGCCTGGGGCCAGTCCGACGTGATCGTAGCGGGCGGGGTTGAGTCCATGAGCATCATCCCCATGGGCGGGCACCAGTTCTCCCCCAGCACCGAGCTGTTTGCCGAGATGCCCGATGCCTACATTCCCATGGGCCTCACCGCTGAGAAAGTCGCCGATCGCTTCCAGGTTTCTCGCGCTGACCAAGACGCCTTTGCCCTGCGATCGCACCAAAAAGCCCTCGCCGCCCAGACTGCCGGTCGGTTCAAGGCCGAAATTGTCCCCATCACCGTGCGCACCACCGAGTACCTTGACGGCCATCCTCATACCCACGAACTCATCTTTGACACCGACGAAGGCCCTCGCGCCGATACCAGCCTCGAAGCCCTAGCTCAGCTCAAACCCGTCTTCAAAGCTAACGGCACCGTTACCGCTGGCACCTCCTCCCAAATGTCTGACGGGGCCGCCGCCACCGTAGTCATGGGAGCTGACAAGGTTCAAGAACTCGGCTTGCAACCCCTCGGTCGCCTACTCGGCTTCGCCGTCGCTGGAGTCCCCCCCGAAATCATGGGCATCGGCCCCATCGCCGCCATCCCCAAAGTGCTGAAGCAGGTCGGCCTCACCTTCGGCGACATCGGCCTGATCGAGCTCAACGAAGCCTTCGCCGCCCAATCCCTCGCCGTCATTCGCGAACTGGGCCTCAACGAAGACATCGTCAACGTCAACGGCGGCGCGATCGCCCTCGGCCACCCCCTTGGCTGCTCCGGTGCCAAACTCACCGCTACCCTACTGCATGAAATGCAGCGACGCGGCACCCGCTATGGCCTAGTGACCATGTGCGTCGGCGGCGGCATGGGCGCGGCGGGGGTTTTCGAGAACCTGGTTGTGTGAGGAGTAGGGGAGTGATGGAGTGGGGGAGTAGGGGAGTGATGGCTTGATTACACAGATACTTCGTCACCCCATCACCCCATCACCCCATCACCCCATTACCCCATTACCCCGTCACTCCATCACCCGATCACTTCGAAACCTTAATCGTCCACGACGGAGCGTTTTTGATCATACTGACTAGCTTCCCCAGAATTTGGTTATAGGTTTCGTAAAGGGTTTTGCCAGTATCGCGATCAAGGTAGCCACATTTCACCGCAAACTCAATCCAAATTTGAGTCTCCGCAGCTTCCGCTTCTGAATCAGAAAGTTTTGCCACAAATGCAGCTTGATAGCGGCGTTTTCGCCAAGCCTCACCCAAGTTTGCGCACACCGATCGCGAAGACCGCCGCACTTGATCGGTCAGTGCATAGCGTTCCTCTACTGGAAAACGCTTCGAGTACTCAAAAATCTGCATTGCCGCATCAAACGCCAATCGATACACCTCCAGATCGCCATGCACTCTAGCCGCCCCCTGCCCCATATCACCCCCAAAACATTGCCCACCTAATCATTCCCCCCACTCCCCTACCCCATCACTCCCCTACCCCATCACCCCAGGCTCACCATGCTCCACTACATCCCCATTTCCCTCACCCTCCTCATCCTTCTCACCTTCTTCATCCCCCCCCTCCGTCGCACCCTCATCTCCACCCCTTTTGGCAAAGCAGCGATCAAACGCCTGCCCAAAATTTCCGATACCGAGCGGGCTGCGATCGAGGCGGGCCAGGTTTGGGTCGAGGGTGAATTCTTCTCTGGAAAGCCCGATTGGCATCGGCTGCTCAACGAGCCCTACCCTCAGGTGCCGCCCGACGTGCAGGCTTTTCTCGATGGGCCGGTAGAGCAGGTTTGCCAGATGGCGACCGACTGGGAGATTTACCAGCGCAAAGACCTACCCCCAGCAGTGTGGAAGTTTCTCAAGCACGAGAAATTCTTCGGCATGATGATTCCCCAAGAGTTTGGTGGCCTGGGTTTCTCGAATTTGGCCTACAGCGCTGTGATGGTGAAGCTGGCCTCGCGTTCCTTTACCCACGTGGCTACGGTGGGGGTGACCAACTCTCTCGGCCCGGCCAAGCTGCTGCTGCGCTACGGCACCCCTGAGCAAAAGGCCCGCTACCTGCCGCGTCTGGCCATTGGTGAAGAAATTCCCTGCTTTGCCCTGACTGAGCCGCTGGCTGGGTCTGACGCTGCCAGCCTCACCTCTCGCGGCGAAGTATTTAAAGGAGACGACGGCCAGCTGTATCTGCGGCTGAACTGGAAGAAGCGATATATCACCCTAGGAGCGATCGCAACTCTAATCGGCCTCGCCTTTCGCCTCTACGACCCCGACAACCTGCTGGGGCTGGGGCATGATGTGGGCATCACTTGCGTCCTGGTGCCGAGGGAAACCCCTGGCGTCGTCATCGACCATCGCCACGACCCCATGGGCGTACCCTTCTTTAACTCTCCCGTTGAGGGCCACGACGTGGTGCTGCCCATCGATCAGATTATCGGCGGCGTGTCCCAGGCGGGCCAAGGCTGGAAGATGCTGATGCAGACCCTAGCGGCGGGGCGGGGTGTTAGCTTCCCTGCTACCTGCACGGGGGTAGCCAAGCTGGTGTCGCGGGTGGCTAGTGCCCACAGTGTAGTGCGCCAGCAGTTTGGCCTGCCCATCGGTCGCTTTGAAGGGGTCGAAGAACCTCTCGCCCGCATTGCTGGGTTGACCTATGCAGTCGATGCTGCTCGCCTCTATACCTGTGGCGCGGTGGATAGTGGGGCGCAGCCGGCGGTGGTGAGCGCGATCGCCAAGTACCAAACCACCGAGCTGGCCCGTGCCATCGTCAACGACGGCATGGACATCCTCGGCGGCTCCGGCATCTGCCGAGGGCCGCGCAACCTGCTGGCCAATGTTTACACCGCTATCCCCATCGCCGTCACCGTCGAGGGGGCCAACATTCTTACCCGCACCCTGATGATCTTCGGCCAGGGCGTCATCCGCTGCCACCCCTACCTCTACGCCGAGATTCAAGCCCTGTATGACGCGGACTGGGTCGCCTTTGACCGACTGCTGTGGGGTCACGTTGGCGCATTTATTCGCAACGTCGGTCGCTCCATCGGGCTGGGTCTCACCCAGGGGCGACTGGCCCAAGCCCCTGTCAGCGGCCCTACCGCCCCCTACTACCGCAAACTCTCCTGGGCCTCAGCCACCTTTGCCGTGCTCACAGATATCGCGCTAATCCGCTACGGCGGCAGCCTCAAGCGCCATGAAAACCTCACCGGCCGCTACGCCGATGCCCTCTCCTGGTTATATCTGACTAGCGCTGTGCTGCGCCGGTTTGAGGCCGAGGGGAGACCCGACGCCGACTTGGCAACGGTGCAGTGGGCAGCTCAGTATGGTCTAGTTCAAATTCAAACCGCCTTTGAGGGCATCGTTGGCAACCTGTCTCTCCCCGTAGTTGGGCCGCTGTTGAAACCGTTGATGGGGCTGGGCCTGCGGCTAAATCCCCTAGCGACTTTGCCCACCGATGCCTTGGGTCACCAGGTCGCCAAGGATCTACAAAAGACTGGGGAAATGCGCGATCGCCTCACCGCTGGCATCTACCTGCCCGCCGACCCTACCGATGCCCTGGGCCGCCTGGAGCAAGCCCATGCCCTCAGTCAGCAGGCCGACGCTATTCACCATCGCCTCAAAGACGCCGTCCGCAACGGGCAGCTATCCATCGATAGCCCCAATCAAACCGAATCCCTGGAGACCCTAGCCCATCGGGCGGGTCTGCTCACCCAGCTCGAATGGGATCTGCTGATGGCAGCGGCCGAGGCCCGCAAAGATGCTATCCAGGTCGATGCCTTCACCTTTGAGGAATACGAGGCCGGCAGCACATTAGATCGGGCTAACGCCCCTCAGCCGTTGCTATCTGATCGAGGATGAGATATCCCACGTCGAGACTCATAAAATTTAAGTTGGGACTCTTTTAGAATCAAGAGAGTCTCACCATAAGATCAAGAGTCGGCTGGTGTCTTAGCGCCCATCAGCCGACTCTTATCTATAGCCCCGACAAGCGCACCTTGTAGGGAATTTCTTCGACTGGCACATCTTCAACGTCCCAGTCGTCGTAGCGCAGCTGAAGCCGCTTTTCTCCGGCGTATCCCACTAGCTTGCCCCCGTAGTGTTTGGCCTCGGTGCCCAAGCTTTGGATGCGCACCATACCGTTGAAAACCGTCGCTCGGGCCAGATAAATCACCAAGTCATCCCGAGAAGGGCGATTCACCGTCGTACTGGCGGTCAAGTGGCCCAGGCCGCGCTCATCCATTTCTTGCCCCAGGGCCAGCGCCGTGTTGCGAATGCCGCGAATCGCCACGATCGCCGCCGCCACCGCCATGGTGATATCAACCCCTTCATCGGTCAAAATTTCTTGGGTAGATAGAAACTGAAAATTGCGTTCGCCCAAATCATTGCGAATGCGGCGGTGAATCAAATTCTCTGACTGATAGTTGGTCAGGGCACCCACGATCGCACCACAGGCCGCCCGAGGTTCCCGCCAGGGAGACTCACGGGTTTTGCCATAGACCTGCTTGCCATCTTCTTGAATGCGCCCCACGTGGGTTTTGAGATCGATCGCCACCAGCGAAATCGACTGCGGGTTGCCCTCATAAACCCGCCGCTTGAGCTTCTCATCCAGCTCGTGGGCAACCGTTACATGGGCTAGAGTGGCCCCATTGTCAGTGCCGCCCCCGGCGGGGAAAAACGCCTCCAGCTTGAGTTCGCCAATCTCCGACAGGGTCGCAAACCGGGAAGCCACCACATCGCGGTAACGCTTCGTCGCTTCACCCTGGTGAATGCGATCGCCGCAGTTGGTATAGGCCAGCGTCGTCACCGCGCTGGGTAAATTCATGTCGGCTCCGCAGGCCTGAATATCTGTCGGGCTAGCCCCGGCAAATTGCAGCTCGTCGCGCAACAGTTGCAGCCCCTTGATCAGCGCGTAGCGATCGCTGACGATCTCGTTTAGATAGTTGTGGTAGGCATTGCGCTCCATGCCGAAGCTGGCGGAAAGCTGCCAAAATCGCTCAATTCGCGCCTGGCTTGGGGCAGCGTCAAAGGGCAAAGTCATGGAAAGTAGACCCTTTTGGATGAGATAGCTGATTTAGACTCATGCCATAGTAAGCGGTCTAGCTCAAAAATCATCCTCTGAGTGACCCTAAACCGAGGTGAGATTTCTTTACGTCTCAATTGTCTTATTCTAAGTCCATGAAATATTTAAATGAGACTGGTTAAGGGATGCATGAGTCTCATTGTGAGACTTCGGCCTCTGAGTTGTTTGGAATGCGATCGCACCTTTCTACTCCAGCACTTTGTAATTTGGGCACCTTGCATACCCTTGAACAGTCGAGACAACTGTGCTGCATTATTTAATTCTTAATCCCTAACTCTTGCCCATCAAAAATTTTCGTTAATCAAAAGTTTCGGTAATTAACAACAGCGTACGCAAAGCCGATATCGTCCTATATTTTCAGTATTTTGTTGTCATAAATACATTACTAAGCCCTTACCGAGATAAAAGCATGCTTAAACCCTCTATGATTCCTGCCCTGGCCGCCAGTGCGCTGTTGATTACTTTGGTGGCCTGTCAGCCTACGGCCACCACCCCAGACACCAGTGGAGACACCACCACTGAAACTCCCGTCGCGGAGGCACCAGACAGTGATGCCGTTGTTGGCGATCGCGCCGACTACATCGAAGTGCCCTTGCCTGGGGGAGCCGTCGGGGAAGACCCCACCGAAATTGCCCTTGCCGCCTTTGGCAGCACCGAACCGGGGGAAGGCAACTTTGAAGAAGAGGTTGAACTGGTAGACCAAACCGACGACCAATCCCTAGTGATTCTCACTCAAACTGGCCTCGCTGACGACTCCGTCAACGGCACGCGCTATCGCCTGGAGTTTGTGCCCGAGGGCGACCAGTGGCGGCTCGACTGGGCTGGTAGCCAGGTGCGTTGCCAACTTGACCGGGGCTCTCAAGAGTGGTCCACCGATTTGTGCAAATAAGCCAGCCCTAATGCTGTCAACCCCTTCCTTGCGCTTACCTCCTGACCCAGTTAACCGGTCTGGGTCGGTAAGCCTGGCTAATATCCGTTCAGCAAGAGCACCATGTGTCTGTAAGCGGTCTACGCTTTAGAAGCTATGAAATTATCTGGATCTTCGGCCTGTCCGTTGCTCTCAAAACCGCCTGCTTCTACATGGCGCAAAATGGATTGCACGATCGGCAGCGCAATGCTAACCCCAAAAAGAGCATTAAAACCAGCGATCACAGCGGGCGCTGATAAAACGACCGCAATTTCTGGAAAAAGCGCGATTACAGTAATCAAAATTAGAAAGAAAATCGGGGTAGCAATACCCGCACTGACAGCCGCTGCCACGATTTTGTCTCGAAATTCCTCTGCTGTAATGTCTCCACGGTGGAGATCTAGCGTGTAGGCCACGGCTGTGACTACAGCCTGAGTTAGCACAGCAGTGCCGGTCGCGGCTAACCCCAGTTTGCCAATGGTCAACGAATTTTTGAGCACCGAGTCGACAGCGTTATAGAGCCGAATGTAGACCTGCTCTTGCCCCGTCATCATGTCGGCACCGCGTCGCAGGTTATTCGTACCAACTTCCCAAACGATGTTCTCAGCGCCGTTGCTGCCACCTCGGGCATGGGGTCGAATGTGGCTGCCGTGCTTGTCGGAGAGAAACACCCGAATATCGCGCTCGCTCGCCCCCAATTTAGAGGTGCCCGGAATTTTGTTAAACAGCGCCATAACATCGGCTTCAGACCGAGGCGTATCGCCAAGTCGTACTCCCGCTGTTTGCACTCGCCGCGCCAGCTTGGGCATTTCTGCGGCTAGCTCCTGAGCGGTGCGCGGCAGATCCTGCAATGCTTGAGCGATCGCAGCGCCGGAGGTTGCCGCACCCGCCAGGGTAGTTTGCACAGAGCTGACAGCAATTTTGGCTTCCGAAGCCGCAGTCTCAATGTGAGTGCCAAGCTGATGTGCGGCCTCAGCCGCTGTGTCAGAGAGCGCTTTGGCAGGGTTGAAAAAATTCATTAGGATTTAGCACTATCTCTCATCAAACGTAAGCGTACCCTTCACGTCCTAGGAGAATCTGCAATTGGCAGCGCTTCATAGAGCCTCGACCGTGAGGTCAAGAATTTGTTTGGGTGCTCCACCAAATCGGCAGGCGGCGGATGCACCGCCGGCAATTGGGCTGAAGTCGGCATAGCCATCATCGTTAACGAAGATTATTCTCCGTTAAGACTGTTGAAGACTGTTGAAGAAGGCAATCCCCAAGGCTCGATTGGCTTGAGGATTGATGAGATTAGCCCTTCGGATACCGTTCTATGACCTCCATTCAGCGCATTGGCATTCTCACCAGCGGCGGCGACTGCCCCGGCCTCAACGCCGTCATTCGAGCAGTGGTTAAATGCGCTAATCGGCGCGGGTGGGATGTCATTGGCATACCCTACAGCACCGATGGCTTTATGCAGGTGGCCGACGGGCAGTACGAGCCTGAAAACTTACTGCTCACCGACCACGGCTACGATATCCCCGGCATTTTGCAAGGGCTTGACGTGCTGCAATTTCTTAGCGGCACCATCCTGGGCTCGCTCAGCAAAAGCCGCTTTGACGGGCCTGACCAGGTCAGCAAAATTTTGGCGGGCTACGAAAAACTCAACCTTGACGCCCTGATTGCCATCGGCGGCGACGGCAGCCTTGACATCATCTATGACCTAGCTCAGCGCGGCGGCTGGAACCTGATTGGCATTCCTAAAACCATCGACAACGACGTACCGTTCACCGAAAAATCCATCGGTTTCAACACGGCGGTGCAGACGGTGAACAGCGCCCTCTACGATCTCACCTTTACCGCCGCTAGCCACGATCGCGTCATGGTAGTCGAGGTTATGGGTCGAGATGCGGGGCATTTGGCGCTTCACGGCGGCATTGCGGGCGGGGCCGACGTCATTCTCATTCCTGAACTGGTGCCTGACTTGAGCCCCCTGGTGGTCACTCAGATCTGTCAGCACATCGCTGATCTGCGCCAGCGGGGCCGCAAGTTTGCTCTGGTGGTGGTGGCCGAGGGCGTTCACGGCGAAGACGGCAAACCCAAACACCTGATTGGTGAATCTTTGGCGACTGCGATCGCCGATCGCAGCCGCACCCTTTGCCAAACCGGCGATACCGCCTATTGCGACATGGACCGAGTCGAAACCCGCGCCATGGTGCTGGGCCACATTCAGCGCAGCGGTATCCCCACCGCCAGCGATCGCCTGCTGGCCTCGGCCTTTGGTCGCAAAGCCGTCGATCTGATCGCTGAAGGCCGCTACAACCGCCTGGTGGTTTGGGAAGCGGGCCGCGTCCGCTCCAAAGACCTGAGCGACGTGATTGCCACCGTGCGCGAGTGCCATCTGCGCGGCACTTGCCCCAGCCCCGTAGAAACAGACAGCACTATGGTAAAAGTGGCCAGGTCGCTGGGCATCTACGTGGGCGATCCCGATACGCTGCCTGACCCGAAAGCGGTGATGACAGAGATTCACGAGGTCTCTGCAATGGCCTAATCGACCCACCCGTAGGGGCAAATGCCATTTGCCCAGCCCTAACCCTGATTGGCTACAGCCACAAATGCTGCATAGGGGCGCGAGCCTTGCGCCCCTATGGTTGCCGCTAGCCAGTCGATCAGTAAACCAAGGTTGGATACTCCGTCACGTCAAACTCAAAGCAGTGCCGCCCCTCAGGGTGCTGCCATCGCCCTGCATCGGGGTTTGACTCCTGAGGGCTGAGGCGGTGGGTGCTGCTGTCGGTATCGAAGGTGGCACAGAGGTTAAAGTCGCGATCGCCCAGCCGCTCATATTCGTAGGGCTGGTTGGTCAGCGGGTCGTTGCGCAGTTCGATCGCATCTAGGGTGGCGGGCAGCTCAAAGCTGTCGTCATCGGCCAGATATTGCTCGTGGAGGCGTTGGGCGATCGATGCCACATCCTGCAACCGCTGGCGATCGGCGGCGATTTCACGCTGCCGTCCTGGTGTACCCAGCACCCAGAAGCCTGCAACGATCGCCAGCCCTACTGCCGCCGTGGCTACCGCTGCAAATGCCCGATCAAAAGTCCGATTATCAAACGTCTTATTCATGGGCCAAATTTAGAACCTTAGGGGCAGGCTTGCGCCGAATCCAGTCGAAGTAGTACCACAGCACCCCGCCGTCGAGCACCAGCACTACCAGCACCTTGAGCAAAAAGCGCGGCGTCAGCTCGCCTCGCAAAAACGAGGTCAAAAAGGCAATCACTGCGCCAATGGCAATGATGGTAGCGATCAGCAAGGTTAGATAGGTGAGCACCTTGCGCACCTCCGAGAAATGCTTTTCGCGGTGGGCCGCCAGGTCGCGGTTGATCTGCCGCATCAGCCCCAGGTACACCGGGTAGGCCACCAGCAGCCGGGCTAGGGCAAAGGCTACCTGCCAGGATGGGTCGCCGTAGTAGTTGTTTAAACTGTCGGGAATCAGGTGGTTGATGAAGATGAAGGCCATCTCACCGAGCGCTTGAATCCAAATGCCCAGGGTGACAAAGGCCAATAAGTAAAAGAAGGCATCGCGCGCTAGCTCGCCCGATCCGCCGCGCGGTGTGGGCAGTGGGCGACCCACCAACCCTTCGTACACTTCGAAAAAGGCGCGCTCTACCTCTCGCGAGGGCCAGCCGTAGTCGCGCAGCAGTCTGCTGATGAATTCGTCGGAGGAGCCGCGATCGCGCGCCAGCAAAATAAATTGCACTAGCTCGCTGCGACTGTCGGGGGTAGGGGGAAGATCTGTACTCATGGGCCTACGGTAATCCGCCATAGATATTCTAAAAAGAATGAGTGATCCACCTGTTTAACTGTCCTTTAACACCGGAATCAGAGGGAGGCTCAATTTGACATTGCCTCCTGTAGGGGCATTGCAGTGCAATGCCCCTACGCCGATCGCTGCAATAAACGGCAAATTTGAACCAACACGGTTTCACAAGGGCATCCTCAAGGCACTGACCGTCAACCCTGCCGATGAAGTATAACCCCGACAAACATCACCGTCGTTCCTTGCGCCTCAAAGGGTACGACTACTCATCCGCAGGGGCGTATTTCATCACGATCTGCACCTTTCAACGCCATTGCCTATTTGGACAGGTAGTCAATGGTGAAATGCAAATCAGTGAATTTGGTTCTATCGCAACAGAATGCTGGCAAGCAATTCCCGAGCATTTTCCACATATCGAACTTGATGGATACATTGTGATGCCTAATCATGTCCATGGAATTTTGTTTGCCGAGGATCCCCGTGGGGGCATTGCACTGCAATGCCCCTACACCTCTGCATTTGGCAAGATGTCCTCCGGTTCAATTTCAACAGTTGTTCGTTCCTACAAATCTGCCACGACCAAACGCATCAACACCCTGCGCGATGCAGCAGGCACACCGGTTTGGCAGCGCAACTATTACGACCACATCATTCGGAACGAGCGATCGCTCCAGCACATGCGTCACTACATCACAAACAATCCTGTATCCTGGGCCGACGACCAACTGCATCCATGCAACCCATCAAAATGGTGATGACTATCTCAGTGGAGAGGAATGAAATTTTGGTTGCCGAAGACACCTGTAGGGGCATTGCAGTGTGTCATCCGACGTAAGGTTGTACCCCCAAGGCACGACATAAAGTTGTGCCCCTTCGGCGCCTTAGCGGTAGAACATAAGACGTTATAAAGCTGTCG
>NZ_JACJPP010000022.1 GCF_014696135.1 Nodosilinea sp. FACHB-141
AGGGCGATCACCAAAGGTTTGCTGAAGCCGGGCGATCGCCTCTGCGAAAAAATGCCTACCCACCGCCAGCAGGTTTACCCCTATCAGGTGGCGCTAATCGACCTTTATCTGGCGGCCCTGGAGTCTGGTGAACCGAAGCGGCTTGAATACCAGTACAAGGGCGAAATCTCTGGCTGGTACATGACCCTGGTTACGCCGCTCTCCACCGACCTGCTCTATATGACCTTTACGGAGGTGAGCGGTGTGATCCACGACCCGCTCACCGGTCTCTACAACCGTCGCGTGCTGGAGATGGAGCTGGAGGCTTGGGAGGTATGCCTCTTTATTGATCTCGATCGCTTCAAGCTGATCAACGATCAGCGGGGTCACTACCTGGGCGATGAGCTGCTTAAGGCTGTGGCGACGGTGCTGCAAGACCATGCCCAGACCTACAACGGCATTGCGGTGCGCAACGGTGGCGATGAATTTTTGCTGCTGCTGCCCGACTCCAACCCGACCCCCCCTGAGCCCTGCCCGATGCCGGTGGCCATCGCCACCAGCGTGCTCGAAGCGATTTTAGCGATCGAAATCGAAGGGGCCAGCGTCGGTGCCTCCATCGGCGTGGCCAGCGGCACCATCGACGCCTTTGAGGAAGATACCTCGATTAACCGACTGCTCCAGGCCGCCGAAACCGCGTTACGAGAGGCTAAGCGCAATCGTCGCTCTAACCTACCCCAGCACCGCATTCAGATGTGGAACAGCGACCTGGCCCGGCGAAGGCTGCGCCAGATCACCCTCGAAGCCTACCTAGAGCAGCGCAGCAGCGAAGCCGAGTTTTGGCTTGCCTACCAGCCTATCTGCAACATGACCACCGGTGCCATTGTCGGAGCTGAAGCCCTCATCCGGTGGGATTCGGCTCGTCTGGGAAAGGTCTCCCCCGCAGAGTTTATTCCGGTGGCTGAAGCCACTGGGCTGGTGCACCGCATTAGCGACTGGGTGCTCTGCCACGCGCTAGAGCAGCTGGCCCAGTGGCAGGAGATCGCCCCCCAATTTACGCTCTCCGTTAACATCAGCCCCCTAGAGCTGGAGGACGACGACTTTTTAGACCGCATCATGCAGCGGGTATCAGGAGCAGGCATTGCCAGCAACCACTTTGGCATCGAAATCACCGAGCGCGGCATCTACAACAACCTCGATCGCTACCTGCAAAGCCTACAAGGGTTGCGGGATATGTCGCTGCGGCTCAAGGTCGATGATTTTGGTATGGGGCAGTCGGGCCTGGCTCAGCTGTTGCAGTTTCGCTTTGATGAAGTCAAAGTCGATCGCTATTTCATTCCGACCAATGCTCAAAATTTGGAGAAAGTGGCGATCTGTCGGGCGATCGCAAATCTCTCGGAGGGCATCAACTTTAGCTTGGTGGCTGAGGGCATTGAGCAGGCCAGCCAGCGCGACCTCATGCTGTCACTGAACTACGCCTACGGCCAGGGCTATCTATTCTCCCGACCCATGACCGCCCTAAACTTGACAACCCTGCTGCGGGAAGGAACCTGTTTAGCCGCACTGTGAAGGGGCAGGCGAGAAAAACGGTAGCTGACAATACAAAATATTGCTATTTGGCGGAGCCGATTCGCCCTGGCGGCACCTTAGTAACAGCAGCACAATTCGCTGCTCACCAATCCCTTCATCCCTGGTGTTTGTCTATGGCCTCTATTTTGTCTGATGCTAACCGCCGTCTAGAGCGGGCGCTCAAGTACGTTTCGATCTCTGAGGATGCCTCCGAACGGCTGCGCTATCCCAAGGCCAGCCTTACCGTGTCGATTCCGGTGCGAATGGACAACGGCACCCTAAAGGTCTTTCAGGGCTACCGAGTCCGCTACGACGACACGCGCGGTCCCACCAAGGGCGGCATTCGCTTTCACCCCGATGTCAATCTTGACGAGGTACAGTCGCTGGCGTTTTGGATGACCTTTAAGTGCGCGGCGCTAAACTTGCCCCTGGGCGGAGCCAAAGGCGGCGTCACAGTGAACCCCAAAGAGCTGTCAAAGTTTGAGCTAGAGCGCTTGAGCCGGGGATATATTGATGCGATCGCCAACTTTATCGGTCCCGATGTCGACGTGCCCGCCCCCGACGTCTACACCAACCCCATGATCATGGGCTGGATGATGGATCAGTACAGCATCATCTGTCGCAAACTGAGCCCGGCGGTGATTACCGGCAAACCTCTCAGCATGGGCGGCAGCCAGGGGCGCGATACGGCTACTGGCACCGGAGCCTTCTACGTGCTGCAGGCGATGATGGCCAAGTTTGGCCAGGTGCCGCAAAACACCACCGTTGCCGTGCAGGGGTTCGGCAATGCCGGCAGCGTCATCGCCCGGCTGCTGTTCGATGCTGGCTATCGAGTGGTGGCGGTTAGCGACTCCCAGGGCGGCGTCTATTCCCCGTCAGGGTTGGATATCCCTAGCATTCAGCAGTTCAAGACCTCAACCCGTAGCCTCAAGGCGGTGTACTGCGAAGGCACCGTGTGCAACATCGTGAACGATCACTCTGTGCTCACCAACGACGAACTGCTGGCCCTGGATGTCGACATTTTGATTCCGGCGGCGCTGGAAAATCAAATCACCGCCGAGAATGCTGACACCATTCAGGCTCGCTACATCTTTGAGGTGGCCAACGGCCCCGTGACTTCCGAGGCCGATCGCATCCTAGAGGCCAAAGACATCTACGTCTTCCCCGATATTTTGGTCAACGCGGGCGGGGTCACCGTCAGCTACTTTGAATGGGTGCAAAACCGCAGCGGTCTCTACTGGTCGGTTGAGGATGTCAACGCTCGCCTCAAAACCATGATGGTGACCGAAGGCGAACGCATCTGGCAAATTGCCCAGGAACTGGCGATTTCTCCACGCACTGCTGCCTACGTGCACGCCCTCGATCGCCTGGGCGATGCCCTCAACGCCAAGGGCACCCGTGACTACTACGTCAGCGGTATCTAGACCCAGCGCATGCAGGATAGGCCTACGCTGACTGGGGCAACATCGCCGCCATTGCTTTCTCTACCCCCTTGGGGTCACTGAGCAGTTGGGCGGCGATCGCCTGGGCCTGTTCACCGGGGTAGACATCTTCAATGCCATCAATTACGGCTTGCAGCGCGGCTTGGGCCACTGTCTCTGGGGCTACCTTAGGCGGCGGAAAATCTTGGCTGCCCTTGGTGTCTACCGTGGCGGGCATGACGCCAACTACCAGAGTGTTTTGCGCCGCTAGCTCAGCCCGCACCCCCTGGGTCAAGATATAGCCCGCTCCTTTAGACGCGCTGTAGGAGGCATTCATCGGAAAATTCACTCGGCCTAAAATGCTCAGCATGTTGACGATCGCACCGCCACCATTGGCCTTGAGTACAGGCGCAAACGCTCGACACATCGCCAACGTACCAAAGTAATTCACCTCCATTTCGGCTCGCGCGGCGGAGAGATCGGGGGCAGAGATAAAGCCTTTGAGTAAGCCTATGCCGGCATTATTAATCAGCAAATTGACGTCGCTGCACTGGGCGGCGACAGCCTCTACGGTGGTTTGATCGGTAATATCTAACGCCACAGGAATAATGCGGTCTGGGTCGATAGCCACCAAATTATCTAAGCTGCTAAGCTGACGCGCCCCGGCATAGATTCGGGCTGCACCCAGCGATCGCAGGCTGTCGATATAGTATTGCCCTATACCACCGTTCGCTCCAGTTACCAGTGCTACAGCGTTCTCTACCTGCATGTCAGCGGCCTTTTTTCTAACCCATTTTCACAACGGTATACTGGGTGCCAAGGTTTGCAAAGTACTTACTTTCTCGTAAGTATCTAATCACCGCTGCGATCGGCCAAAATTTAACTATGTCAGAGCCAACTACTAAAGGAACAGAGTTTGTTAAAGCGACTCTGAATGTGCTGGGCGGCAAGTGGAAAATTTTGATTCTTTGGCATCTGCGCGATGAAACAAAGCGGTTTAGTGAGCTAAAGCGCCTCATGCCCGAAGTGAGTGAAAAAGTTTTGACTCAGCAGCTGCGAGAGTTGGAGGGTGACGGCGTTGTGCTGCGGGTTTCACACCTGAGCAAATCGCCCAAGGTTGAGTATTCTTTCACCGACTACGGTCGAAGCTTAGTGCCGGTGTTGCAGTCGCTGTGCCAGTGGGGAGAGGTGCATTTGGCTCTTTACCATCCATCCTGATCGCGACAGGTAGCGTTCTTGGGGATTGAAAGACCACCTGTCGTGATGTCTCGGCCTTCTTGACCAAAGTATTCTTGGCCTAAGCCGCAACAGCTACTTTTTGCGAGGTCCAACGCTCAGCGGCGACGGCGATGCGCTGGCCAAACAACTCCGAGGTGAGGCGATCGCCCGATTCGAGGGTGGCAGGGCTACCATCCATCGTCATGGGACTCTGGCCCATAATCCCCAAAAATGACCCCAAGCGGTTGATGCCGTCGGTTTTGCCCTGATACTGACTGGGCATGTCGGCTGCTCCCACCCACACCATGCCGTGTTGGGCCGCGTTGATGGATAGATACAGCAGCGTGCCCTGCTTGTCGCCGCTGGGAGAACTGGAGTGGGTAAACCCGGCGGCGATTTTGTCCTTCCACTGCTGCACAAACCAAGCCGAGCTAGCCCCGTCGATAAACGCTTTGAACTGGGCCGCTACGCCGCTCATGTAGGTGGGGGAGCCAAACATAATGGCGTCAGCAGCGCTCAGGCGAGCCATAAACCCGTCATCTTGCCAGCGACCAGCCGTGATTTGCTCGCCAGTAATGCGCAGTAGGTCGGCGGTGTGGCCCGCTGTGTGCACTCCAGTGGCGATCGCTTCGGCCATGAGGTGGGTGTGCCCACCCCCAGAAAAATAAACAATTGCGATGGTTGACATAGGGCGGTACGGCGAAAGCTACGTCTAGATACTAAAAGTAACTACTTACTGAAGTAAAGTAGGAACCTCAAAGTAACCAGTGGCTTGCAGGAGGAAGTATTCTGGTAGAAGAGCGGGCTAATGGGTGAAGACCTGTCCACGCCCTGCTCACGTCATTTTGAACCGTCCCCAACCTCCTATGGCCCGATTGACCAACGACCGCAGTTCCTGCCCCGTCAGCGTTTTGATGAACCTGCTGTCGGGGCCCTGGACTATGTACATCATCTGGATGCTTTCTACCAGTGGCCCCACGCGGTTTGGAGCATTGCGCCGCCAGGTGGAAGGAATCTCAACCAAAATGCTCACTGAGCGCCTGCGGATGCTAGAGCAAGAGGGCATTGTCTACCGCCACTACGAGCCCACTGTGCCGCCCCAGGTGACCTACAGCCTGACGGAGCGCGCGGGCGAACTGGTGACCATTCTCGACCAGCTCAATGGCTTAGCCCAGCGCTGGTACGGCGACTTGCCTAGCTGTGGGTCATCCCAGGTCCAACCAGAGGCGCTAGAGAAAGCTACAGTTTTGCTTTAAGGCTACTTTGAGCTGGCTTTTGTACTCGCGATCGGCGACGACATAAGCCCCAAACCGCTCCAGGTGGGGGTTCATCATCTGGGCATCGAATAGGGCAAAGTGTCGCTGCCGCAGGTGCTCGACCAGCTTGACCATCGCCACCTTAGAGCCCTCAGAAATGCGAAAAAACATCGACTCGCCAATAAACGCCCCGCCAATCACCAGGCCGAGAATGCCCCCCGCCAGCTCATCCCCCTGCCAGGTCTCAAAGCTGTAGGCCCAGCCCGCCTGGTGGAGTTCGGTATAAACCTGTCGGAGTTCGTCTGAGATCCAGGTGGTGTCGCGATCGGCGCAGCCGCTGACTACCTCCTCAAAGGCTTGGTTGATGGCGACCCGAAAGCGGTTTTGGTTAAGCGATCGCCGCAGCGATTTGGGGTAGCGAAAGCGATCGTCTAGCGGAATCAACGTACGCTGGCGGCTAGAGTACCAGCCCAGGTCATCGCCCTCGCCATCGGCCATCAAAAAGTACCCTTGGGAGTAACCGCGAACGATGGCATCTAGGTCGTACTTGATGGAGGTCACAATAGTTTGAGTAGATGGGTGCTCAAGGTGCGGGCAAGTAATGATTTTTGACGCTTAGCCGCCTTCACTCTAAGGCAGGAATCTAAGACGGTAGTATTGAGTGTACAAAAGGTTTTCCTGGTTTCCTCACCACTCAAGATGACTGACCCCCTTAGCCCCATTATGCTGCCGCCGCCAGAGGATGCTCAACAGGAGGGGCAGTGGCTCAAGGCAGCGTTGTTGACCTGGCTGAATGCAGAGTATCTGCCGGAACCGGCCAACCGCAAGATCGCCGAGCGCGTTTCGCAGGTGTTTGTCCGCCAGCGTATGGAGGGCGAAAACGATGTCGGCTCGCTAGTGATGGCGATCTTGACTGAGCTGCAAGCCTTTGATTTTTCTGAGAGTTTTTACGGCGAGTTTACCGTCGCCAACGCCGTGGGTGACCTCCTGTTTGATAGCTTGGGGATCGATCGCTGCTGCGGCCGCTCCACCACCCTGGAGGCCAGCCGCGTAGGCAAGCTATCCGATGGCGGCGATGCCGAGAGCGAGATTACCTAACCCAAAGCGATCAGTCGTTATCCTAGGGCTATGACTTCACTGACCCTAACCCTCGACCCGGTGGTGCGGCTCACCCGCGAACAGTTCTATGAGCTGTGCAAAGTTAACCACGACATTCGCCTCGAACGCAGCAGCACAGGAGATTTAATTCTCATGCCACCCACCGGCTGGGAGTCTGGTCGTCAAAATTCCAAGCTCAACTTGCGGGTAGGGGCCTGGGCCGAACAAGATGGCACAGGCTTCGTGTTTGACTCTTCCACCGGGTTCTCTCTCCCAAATGGAGCCGATCGCTCGCCCGATGTCGCCTGGGTAGCAAAATTGCGTATTGAAGCCTTGGCCCCAGACCCAGCTAAGTTTTTATCCCTAGCCCCCGATTTTGTGATTGAGCTGCGATCGGCGACGGACAAGCTGGCTACCCTTCAGCACAAGATGGCTGAATATCGTGACTGTGGCGTGCGGCTAGGTTGGCTAATCGATCCCAAGGAAAAACGAGTAGAAATCTACCGTTTGGGGCGACCTCCAGAGTATTTGAGCCAGCCGGAACAGCTCTCTGGAGAAGAGGTTCTGCCCGGTTTTGTGCTGGTGATGGCCGAGATTTGGGGATAGATAGTTACGTGATTTCTGTAAATTCCCAAACAAAAGGGTCTTGAGTATTGCTCAAGACCCTTTTGATAAGCAAACCCTAAAGACTTTTACAGAAGCCCTAGGTTGGTTCAAAAGGCGAAAGTCTGCCTTACCAGCTCGACTTGACGACTCCGGGCAGCATACCCTGGTGAGCCATTTCGCGCAGCTTGTTGCGGCACAGACCAAAGTCGCGATAGTAGCCCCGGGGGCGACCGGTCATCCAGCAGCGATTGTGCAGGCGAGTCGGCGCGCTGTTGCGGGGAAGTTGCTGAATTTTGCGGTGGACTGCCACCTTCTCTTGCTGGTTGGCAGCTTTGTCAAACTCTTCTAGCAGGGCCTCACGCTTCTTAGCGTACTGCGCTACCATCTTTTCCCGCTTGCGCTCCCGCGCAATCATGCTTTTCTTAGCCATTTGGTTTCTCTAGCCGTAAGACCTTTTTATCACAGACACAGTCTACTACTATACGCGACTCAACCCAGGAGAGTAAACCCCGGCACCCAGGTTTTTTCTGGGTCCCCTCTCGGTGGCCCAGGTGGGACTATCTCATGGATGACTCCACCTATAAAATGGGTTCGGTTTTCTGCCCTCTAAATGGCTGAAATAGCCAACTACATTAGAACGAGAGGTTTTTTATTGCCGAAAGAATTGTTTGGCAGGAGTAACGATGACAAGCTTAATCACCTGGATTTTCTTTGCCTGGGCTATTGGCATTATTGTGGTGCAGTTCATTAGTTAGCAGTTAGTACCCGTACTTCAGTGCAGCCCTATATCCGTTTCAGCCTCGGTGGTGGCTACTTCTAGCGATCGCTTCCACTACACCCCCCCGCTGCTGTCCAATCGGCTTAACGCATTCTGGTCAAGCCCAATCTGGGCTACCCCGTCGGGCCACCTGTTACCGTCAGCATGGCGGTGCTGCAAGCAGTCATACGAGGGCTTCAGGAATACAGCCCTAGCGCTGAAATCTTTATCGTTGAAGGGGTTTGCTCTAAAGTCTCCTTCGACACCATGATGGCTAAGCTTGGTGTCCAGCAGCTTTTATCAACAAAGGTTCAGCTGCTCAATGCCGATGAGCTAGAGCTGGTCGAATACCCTAACCGCTCTCCCAGCCCGGTGCGGTTCAAAACCATGTGGGCACCTAAGCTGCTGCAAAAGGTCGATTGCTGCCTCTCAGTTAGCGCCTTTAAGCGCACTTAGCTAGAAAGGCGCACCGCTGATTTCAGCGTCCCTGAAAAACCTCTACGGCCTCTTTCCTAGAGAGAAATACAAAGCCCGTAGCGCCAGTTCACGTGGACAGCTACATCGCCCGTCGGTGTCCCTAGTCTTGCAGGATGTTTACTACACCCTAGAGCACTTCTTCGCGGAGGGAGTGGTGGATTGCACCGAAAAGTTCATCAGCCGTGACTGGCAGCCCGATCGCGGCGACGGTGTTCCCATTGGCCAGGTGATCTACGGTGATGACCTGCTAGCGGTAGACAGAACAGCCTGCCAAGTGGGTCAAGAAGATGTCCCCGATTACATCACTGTTCTAGAGCATCAGCGCCAGGGTTAACGAGAAAAAATGAAGGTGGGAGCGACATCCTCTGGGCGGTAGCCGGCGGCAATGCATTGGCTCATGGAGTCGGCCACAGCTAAGCTAGCTGCGGTAGCCACGCCTACGACGCAGTCAGAAAACCGCACGGGCAGCACGCTGCTGCGGCAGTTGTTTAGCACGGCGGTAGAGTTGGCGACCTCTAGACCCTGGTGAATGTCGCTGACGCAGGTGGCTAGCTCCTGGGGACGACGATCGCTCTGGCAGGCCACTAGAGCCTGCTCGGCATCGACTTCGGCGACACCGATGACGTCAACGGTGCAGCTGGCCAGATCGATGGGGTATAGGGCTTGGCCACAGGCCCCAGCGGCATCCGGCCCAGCAATGCCAGCTCCGATTAGGCGGCTAGCGCAGGATTCAAAATCATTGGCGATCGCTTGAGGGGCAGAGAGAATCACCATGGAGGTTGTCAGCCCTGTGATTAGGGCAAACGGTATTGCAAGGCACTGGCGATGGGTGACAGAAGTTAGAAAGTGAACCATAACAGAACGTTAAAGGTTATATCGCTTGGTTAACGGGCGTAATTAGCGGTTACAGTCTGTTGGTCAATTGATTACAGAGGATTAGTCCTCTAGATTAGCCTGGGCTCCATTGGCTTTAACCAATGCTTGCCCTCCTCAATGTTTCTGGTCGTTGAATCTTCTACAGTGAAGAGTAGCAGGAAAAACTCAATTTCGTGACGCAGAGGTTAAGGCAGTATGCACCTGAGTGACATAACTCACCCCAATCAACTCCACGGTCTATCTATTCGCCAGCTCGAAGACGTGGCCCGCCAGATTCGCGAAAAGCATCTGGAAACCGTGGCGGCCAGCGGTGGGCACTTGGGCCCTGGGCTAGGGGTAGTGGAGCTGACCCTGGCCCTATATCAAACCCTCGACCTCGATCGCGACAAAGTCACCTGGGATGTGGGCCACCAAGCCTATCCCCACAAGCTGATCACCGGCCGCTATCACGACTTTCACACCCTGCGCCAAAAGGATGGGGTGGCGGGCTATCTCAAGCGCAGCGAGAGCAAGTTTGACCACTTTGGCGCTGGCCACGCCTCCACCAGTATTTCAGCGGCTTTGGGCATGGCTTTGGCTCGCGATCTCAGCGGCGACAACTACAAGGTGGCCGCCATTATCGGCGACGGTGCGCTCACTGGCGGTATGGCTCTAGAGGCCATCAACCACGCCGGTCACCTGCCCCACACCAACCTGCTGGTGGTGCTCAACGACAACGAAATGTCGATCTCACCCAACGTGGGCGCAATTCCGCGCTATCTCAACAAAATGCGCCTCAGCCCGCCGGTGCAGTTTCTCACCGACAACCTTGAAGAGCAATTCAAGCACCTGCCCTTCTTAGGTGAGTCGTTGTCTCCTGAGCTCGACCGAGTCAAGGAAGGCATGAAGCGCCTGGCGGTGCCCAAGGTGGGGGCCGTGTTTGAGGAGCTGGGCTTTACCTACATGGGGCCGGTGGATGGCCACAACCTGCAAGAGCTGATCACCACCTTCAAAGAAGCTCACAAGCACACCGGTCCCGTGCTGGTGCATGTGGCGACTACCAAGGGCAAGGGCTATGCGATCGCCGAAAAAGACCAGGTCGGCTACCACGCCCAGTCACCTTTTAACCTCTCCACCGGCAAGGGTATTCCTTCGACTAAGCCCAAGCCCCCCAGCTACTCGAAGGTGTTTGCCGAAACCCTGATCAAATTAGCTGAAGACAACCCCAAAATTGTCGGCATCACCGCGGCCATGGCCACGGGCACCGGGCTAGACAAGCTCCAGCAGGCGCTGCCCAAGCAGTACATCGATGTGGGCATTGCCGAGCAGCACGCTATTACCCTGGCCGCTGGCTTGGCTTGCGAAGGCATGCGCCCCGTCGCTGCCATCTATTCCACCTTCTTGCAGCGCGGCTTTGACCAGATTGTCCACGACGTGTGCATTCAAAAGCTGCCGGTGTTCTTCTGCCTTGACCGGGCGGGCATCGTCGGGGCCGATGGGCCAACCCACCAGGGGCTCTACGACATCGCCTACCTGCGCTGCATTCCCAATATCGTGCTGATGGCCCCCAAGGACGAGGCCGAGATGCAGCGGATGATGGTAACTGGGATTGACTACAAAGCGGGTGCGATCGCCATGCGCTACCCCCGAGGTAGCGGCTACGGTGCCCCGCTAATGGAAGAGGGCTGGGAGCCTCTGCCCATTGGTGAAGCGGAAGTGCTGCGCCAGGGCGACGACGTGCTGCTGTTGGGCTATGGCTCGATGGTTTACCCCGCCATGCAAACCGCCGAAATTCTCAGTGAGCACGGCATTGAGGCCACTGTGGTCAACGCCCGCTTCGCCAAACCCCTCGACGAGGCGCTGATTTTGCCCCTGGCTCGGGAAATCGGCAAGGTGGTCACCTTCGAAGAGGGCTGCCTAATGGGCGGCTTTGGCTCCGCCGTGGTGGAATCGATCATGGATGCTCAGGTGCAGGCTTCAGTGCTGCGTATCGGTGTGCCCGATGTGCTGGTGGATCATGCCTCCCCCGACCAGTCGAAGGCCTCTCTGGGCCTAACTCCGCCCCAGATGGCTGAGCGCATTCTCGCCACCTACCAGGTCGAAAAACCCGCTCTGGTTCGATAACCTGCACAACAAAGTCCCCCAATGAGTTACTCACTGGGGGACTTTGTTTTTTGCTGATTTATTATTCAATCGCTAGAGAAACCTGGGCACCGCCCACGGCTCGCATTGGCCCGAGCACTTCGACAATTTGCTGATAGCTCAGCTGATAATCGGCTTTTAAGACAATTACGCCCTTCGGATCTTCAGCGAGATACTGCTGAATTTGCTGAGCCATCGTGGCTGAATCAACGGGCTGCCCTGCCAAGTAAAGCTGCTCTTGTTGATCTAGCTCAACGATCAGCGGGTCTGGCTGGCCAACAGCACTACCGCCCGATTCGGTCGAGGGCAGCTGAACATCGACTGCCTGCTGATTAAACTCAGCCGTCATTGAAATGATGATGAAAAACACCAGGATCGTCATTAAGACGTCCATCATAGGCACGAGGTTGATCTCGGGCAAATCACGCTTGTCA
The DNA here is from genome assembly GCF_014696135.1 of Nodosilinea sp. FACHB-141. NCBI lineage: Bacteria > Bacillati > Cyanobacteriota > Cyanophyceae > Nodosilineales > Nodosilineaceae > Nodosilinea > Nodosilinea sp. FACHB-141. The sequence goes on from NZ_JACJPP010000022.1 coordinate 11,810, forward strand.
GATTGAGCCTTAAATCGCATGGAATGTCCTTCAGGCGTTACTAGAAGAGTAGATGAGTCAAGCGAACTCCAATCCTGACCGCTTAATCATAGCAACCCTTTAGCTGACTCAAGAACTCGTCTATTCACGCTTGGCCAGCGACTGGAATGTCAGAGAGTAGTTATGCGATCGCACTTTTTAACCGCCTCATCATGGGGAAACTGGACAAAACGAAGGTAGCGATACCAACCGCCTGGCAGGTCGTCCTTTGATAGTTCCGTGCTCTAAGCCTCAACTGGGTTGCAGCGAATTTCTACCATAAAGCCGTCGGGGTCGTAAAAGTAGACGCCGCGCCCGGTGGGTCGGGTGACGGGGCCGTGGGCGATCGCAACCCCATTCGCCTCCAGTACTGCCAAGGCCTGATCGAACTGCGCGGGGTCAATGTCAAAGGCCAGGTGGTAAGCGCGGGTAAAGGATTTTTCGGGATCAGGATCGGGTGGTTCCAGATCGGGAGCACCAAATAAATCGAGAATCAGGCCGTCGGGGGTAACAAAGTTAGCGACCTTGCCCGTGGCTACCAGTTCTTTAAGCGTGTCATCTACCTCATCTCCGGTTAACTCCTTGAGGCCTAGCAATCCGCCATAGAAGCGCCGTGAGGCAGCCATATCCTTCACGTTCAACGCCAGGTGGTGGATGCGGCGCAGTTGACCGGGTAGCAGAGCGGTTAACGTTGCAGGGCTGGTGCTCATAGAACGCGTCCGAGAAAAGAGCGAATTATGATGGATTATAGAACTCCTACTGCGCTCAGTCCCTTAGCCATCGCCGATCAAACCCTCGAACTCACCGTCACTGTCCCCGACCCCGACCGGCTCGATCGCTGGCTGACCGCCAACGTGGACGAACTTTCCCGTAACCGCGTTCAAAAGCTGATCGATTGTCAGTATGTGCAGCTCAACGGCCAGCTCTGCACTAATAAAAAAGAGGCAGTGCAGGTGGGCGATCGCATTCGTCTCACCATTCCTGCACCCAGCCCGCTGGAACTCATCGCTGAGGCCATTTCCCTCGATGTTCTTTACGAAGACGAGCATTTAATCATTCTCAATAAGCCCGCTGGACTGGTGGTGCATCCTGCCCCTGGCAACATGAGCGGCACCCTGGTCAACGCCATACTGGCCCACTGCGGCGACCAGCTGTTGGGCATTGGCGGCGTGCAGCGCCCCGGCATTGTGCACCGGCTCGACAAAAACACAACTGGGGCGATTGTGGTGGCCAAAACCGACCTGGCCCACAGTGACCTGCAAGCCCAGATGAAGGCCAAAACCGCCCGCCGCGAATACCTGGGCTTAGTCTACGGTGCGCCCAAAACCACCTCCGGCACGATTGATGCGCCCCTGGGCCGTCACCCCATCGATCGCAAAAAGCATGCCGTCGTTCCCTTAGAGAAAGGCCGCACCGCCGTTACCCACTGGCAGGTGGAAGAACGCTTGGGCAACTTCTCGCTGCTGCGCTTTCGCTTAGAAACCGGGCGCACCCACCAGATTCGCGTCCACAGTACTCACATGGGCCATCCCATCGTTGGTGACCCTACCTACGGTACTGGGCGCGATGTGGGGGTGAAGCTGCCCGGTCAGGCGCTCCATGCCGAGCGGCTAGAGCTGCGCCATCCAATGACGGGGGAGACAGTAGTGGCGATCGCCCCCCTACCTGAGCACTTTCTCAAGTTGTTGACCGTGCTCAGGAGCCGGTCGGTTTAGCCAGACAATGGCCTGGGGCGATGGGGTTGAGTGGATCGGCGCTAGCGGCAATTACAGAATGTTTTATGGGCAACGATGTTGCATTGGTCACAATGGAGTTAAGTGTTGATTAAGCGAGCCCGGCAAGCGGCTTACGGTGGGCAGACTAAACCATAATCGAGTCGGTCTAGGGCATCCAAACGGCGATCGCAGCCGTACTGCTACCAAGTTCTGACCTTTGTCCTTCCCAGTTGTGATGGCTATGCGTCCTCCTCTGTCTCAGCTGCCACGGCCCTTGGGCCATACTTCAGAACAAAACAGACTAGGCCATTCAGACCGGTTGCTCACCTTTGCGATCGGGTTTTTAGCCACCACCTGGTTAGGAACGGCTACAGTCAACTCTCTTTGGGCTGCACCAGAACTGCCCTCCATTACCCAAGACCTTAGGGGCAAACAAGACGCTTCGACTCCTAGTCTGCCGCCCTTACCGACGCCTCTTCCCGACCCCATTATCCCAGACGTAACGGGCATCATTGGCCTTACCCCAGCCGCCAACGACGACATCGGGGTCGGACACCTGCGTCCCGTCAACCTGTCAACCGATACTACGGAGGGCCTCTCGGGCGCTAGCTGGCTTCGAGATGTAGCCCTACCCATTTACCCCAGTCCAGACAGTGCCCACTGGGGATGGCTGATCAACGGCTGGCTTGTGCCCAACGGCGGGACCCCTCTAGCCATTGGCCGCGATGCTGCTTTTTCTATGGTGCAAACTGAGCAGCAGGTTTACACCTTTCCAGTTTTAGAAATTCGCTCCGATGGTTGGTTTCGTTTCCAATACACTCCTGCCGGAGCCGCCTGGGCCCACATCTCTCACCTGGAGCTAGGTACCGTGCCTCTCACTGTTGAAACTTGGGAGTCATCTATGCAAGATGCCTCTCGGATTGAGTTCCGGCGACCGGGTCTGGCTCAACCTATGCGATTGGCACCCAGCGGTACCGCCCCGCTCCAGGCCCTGGTAGGCTCTAACAGCATCATTCAACCTCTCGATCTCGAAGGCGACTGGCTGCGGGTGCGGGTTACTCAACCGGCCCAAGGGTGTACCGCCCTGCCTGGCTCTAGCATCTCAGAGGGCTGGGTCCGCTGGCGCAGCGACGCCAAGATTCCTCTGATTTGGTTTTCATCGACCGACTGCCAATAGAGACAAGAATTGTCCTCGTGGCCAGCTGTGTCGGTTAGTCTGGCAGGCGTTCTAGCAATCTTTGCAAACGAATTTTGGCCATCACGTAGAGCGGAAATTGGTAATGCTCGGCGATCAACCAGCCCACCATGGCGCCGTGGGCGGCTAACGTACCGATCGCCCAAACCAAAGACCAGTTCACTCCCGTAGCTTCTAGGGGTGGGAACACGTAGCCCCCCAAGGCAACTAGACCGGCTGGGAGAATGACCAGGGTCAACCCTACTAGCCAGAGAATTAGAGTGAGGTCTCTCCGGCTTTGGTAAAGCGGTTGCCAACGCCAACCCTGCCAGCGCCAGCCCATGGGCTGTACGCTGTCTACCACATGCACCGTTTGCTGGTCGAGGTTGACTTCAAAAATATGGCGGCAAAAGCTACAGGCGTAGGTATCCATCAATGTCATTGATTGAATTTGCCCATGGCGGCAGACTGGGCACTCGTAGGCGTCCCCTTCAAGCCCCAGCGATCGCGGTGCCCCTCTTTTACCAAAAGATGTCTGACTACCGCCCATGGGTAACTCCCCCAAGCTGACTGACTGACCGCTAAGGTATCAAGCGCCACTGATTGATTGGACTAGCGCTATCTGCTCCTAGCCACCTAGCTAACCCCTTCTGTATATCAATCTTAAGTTGGGTGAGCCGCTAAACTTAAGCAAAACTTTGCTTTGCCAGCGTTACAGCTATGGTTGGGAGTGCCAAACCGCTAAAGAGCACTCACCATGGGAGCCCCAACAGTACGAGTGTAGTCCTTACCGTCATAGGTCAGCACTACCATGGGCTCTTGCCCAGACATGTCCACTGATTTAAGTCTGATGCGACCACCAGCTAGCATGTCGCCCTGGGCAACACGACGGCTGACGGTGCTACCAGGCTCGGTGATAATCACGCTAATGCCGCTGCCTACTTGAACTACGCCGCTCACCACCACTTGGTCGACCAGATTTTGAAAGGCCGGGCTGCCGGTGGGTGCAACAGCAAGGTCTGTGGGAGTAGGCGGCACGCTACCGGGTAGGAAGGGGGCCGGTAGGTTAGGCAGGGCCACAGACTGGGTCACTTGGGGCAGAGGGGGCAAACTCTGGGTTGCCGACACTGGCACCGTCGGTAGCGCCTGACCTCTGGCCACAGCAGGGGCTGGCGTCAACACGGCTGCGGCCGGTCTGGAACGCGATACTTTCGGGCCTGGCAACACTACTGAGGCAAACGGATCAGAACGACCAGCCGCGATCGCTTCTACGCGAGCCTGAGGAGAGGTAGAGCGCAGCAGGCTCGGGTCGGCCAGCCTCAGCGGTGGCGATGCCGCATGGAAAGGTTTTGATTGAAAGGGAGTAGCCGCTTCCCCAGTAGCGGGGGTCAGAGCGCTATCGGCGGCTTGGTCGGAAACCGGAGCGACCTCGGTGACCTCATTGGTGCGGGAGTCGGCTGTGGTGAGTTTTATGGTAGCCCCAGCCGCGATCGCCAGCAGCAAGCCCCCTGCGATCGCAGAGTACAGCTTCCGGTTGGCTAGGCTTTTTAGCTTGGGCTCTCTAGCTTGCCTTGGCTTGGCAGAGTAGGTCATCACGGCATCTCCCCACAAAATCCCCCTAACCATAGCGAATTTCTCAGAAAGTGGCGCATTTCCGCTAGGGATTGGGGGCAATTTGCGGAGCGTAAAGCCTACGGCATCCCAGAAACGGGAGCCGGCTCGGAACGAGCATCCCGGCGAAAATCGCAGGGCAACAGCGCCATTTGTGTTAGACGAGAGACTCTACAGCCCCGCTAGGGGTGCTCTGGCGCCGCTGGTGCTTAGCCTGCAGCTGCAATAGCAAAGCCTCGGCCTCGGCCTGCAAGTGCAGCAGCTCCACCTGCTGATTGGGGTGGTAGGGAGCCTGGCGCACTTCAATCCAGCAAATTTTATCGTTGGCAGCGGGGGCTGTTTCACGGGCAACTGGGGCTACAGCTCCTAGAGCTTCCTGGGGGGCTGCCGCTGGTTCTAGGTCTGCTCCATTGGATAGAGCCGTTGCCTGAACGTTAGCGCGGTCTACGGAGGCGTTCATGGGCGAAGTTGGGTAGAGAATTGTACTCAGTCAGAAAGTTAAGACATTTTAACCATCCTGTCCAGCAACCAATCTTAAACCAGGCGATCGCAAACCGCAGCGTCGACTTAGGGCAGTTCGTGAACTGGAAATCCTCCTCGGAATACAAATCTCAGCTCCATTGGTACTAAAAACACCGCTCTTGAGCGGTTGGGGTCAAGGCTCACGGTAAACTAGAAAACAAAGGCTGAGCCTTGGGCTAGGTCTCACTCCCTAGGTCTTTAGCCTTCTATCCCTATCGTCAACCTACCGTGACCCTAAGCGTAAACCCAGCCGCCACCGCCGTTTCCCGCTCTCTCACCGCCGGGCTCCAGCCCTGGCCAGGTTTGATTGAGGCCTATCGATCCTATCTACCTGTTTCCGATCAGACCCCGGTGGTTACCCTGTGCGAGGGCAACACGCCGCTGATTCCCATGCCAGTCCTGGCTCAACACATCGGTAAAGATGTAAAGGTGTGGGTCAAGTACGACGGTCTCAACCCCACTGGCAGCTTTAAGGATCGGGGCATGACCATGGCTATCTCCAAGGCCAAAGAGGCCGGGGCCGAAGCGGTAATCTGCGCCAGCACGGGCAACACCTCGGCCGCTGCTGCCGCCTACGCCCGCCGAGGCGGGATGCGGGCCTTTGTGCTGATTCCCGATGGCTATGTGGCGCTCGGTAAGCTGGCTCAAGCCTTGCTCTACGGGGCCGAAGTGCTAGCCATCAACGGCAACTTTGACGATGCGCTTACCATGGTGCAGGAGTTGGCGAAGGATTACCCCATTACCCTGGTCAACTCAGTCAATCCCTACCGCCTAGAGGGGCAGAAGACCGGGGCCTTTGAAATTATCGACGCTATGGGCGATGCCCCCCACTGGCTGTGTATTCCAGTGGGCAACGCGGGCAACATTACCGCTTATTGGATGGGATTTTGTGAGTACCATCAGCAGCGCAAATGCAGTCGCCTACCCCGCATGATGGGCTTTCAGGCCGCTGGGGCTGCCCCCCTAGTGAATGGTCACGTGGTGCGCGACCCACAAACCCTCGCTACCGCTATTCGCATCGGTAACCCCGCTAGCTGGACCAAGGCCGAAGCGGTGCGCGATGCCAGCCAGGGTGAGTTTAACGCCGTTACCGATGCAGAAATTTTGGACGCCTACCGCCTGCTAGCCCTAGAGGGGGTGTTTTGCGAACCCGCTAGCGCCGCTTCGGTAGCAGGGCTGCTAAAGGTCAAAGACCAGGTGCCCGCCGGGATCAATATCGTCTGTGTGTTGACCGGCAACGGCTTGAAAGACCCTGACACCGCGATCGCCCACAGCAACAACCAGGTCAAAGGGGGGCTGAATCCAGACCCTGATATCTTAGCCAAGGCCATGGGCTTTTAATGCCGGTTAATATTTGCTGCCGTCCGAAATCGGTAGACGTGCTGCTGTAGCAATATCTGGAGAATGTGAACCGCGTTCAACGTCCTTCCAGAGCAACAACGACCTGTTTGCCTCGGCCTAGCGCCGAGGCATTTTTTGTGTCAGTGGGATGTCGGATTATCGGCTTCCTGAGGCCAGATCAGAGGCAGACTGAGCCGCCTGGGACTGGAGCCAAACCGCCTTAAGTCGCTCCAAAAAGGCATAGACCGGCGGTGGCAAGAGCGCATCCCGCAGCACAATTACCCCAATCACGCGCTCTAGGGGCTGGGGCAACTCCGCTACCCGTAGCCCTGGGGGGATAGGCTCCGCTGCCAAAGATGCCATGATTGTGGCCCCCAACCCTCGCTCCACCATGCTGAGAATAGTCGAGTCTTCGCGGACGGCGTAGGCGGGCTGCAACTGCTGATCCCAGCTGTGCAACAGGCGATCGAGGTACTGGCGATCGCCATCGTCAGTTGGAGTCAAAATCAGTGGATAAGCCTCCAGGTCCTGCCAGGTGAAGGGCTGGGGAAGGGGAGCATGGGGTTGGGAGCTAGGCGGCAGGATGATGATGTAGCGGTCGCGCAGTAGTTCCCACTGCTCAAACTCATCGCGGCTGGGCAAATAGGTAAACCCCACATCGGCCCGCCCCTGGCGCAGATCGCTTTCCACCATCTCATAGTGAGATTTTTCATCAATAGCAATGGCTACCCCAGGATACTGCTGCCGAAACTGGCGGATTACCTCCGGTAAAATGTGGGTCGCCACGCTGCGAAAGGCCGCAATCCGCACTTCACCTGTTTGTAGCCCTCTCGCTTCGTTAGCTCGATTGCATAGGATGTAGAGCGATCGCAACACCTGCCGGGCTTCCTCAGTGATTTGTTCACCCACCGGCGTCAGTACCGCCCCCTGGCGGCCTCGGCTGAGCAATGATACTCCCAGCTCTTCTTCCAAAGTGGCAATGGCGTGGCTCACTGCCGATTGGGAAAGCTCCATGTGCAAAGCGGCGTCACTAAACGAACCCCGGTCGGCAATAGCCACTAGCGCTCGCAGTTGAGAGAGCTTTAGGCGATGGGGGTCAGCTTTAGCCATGGGGCTGTCCTACTCGACGTGGATAAGCTAGACACTAACCCTTGATTGCCGCTAAGCGAAAGAGACCCCCTGCAATTTCTGCGGTTCTCTAGTCTGCCTGGCCCATAACGTGTTTTAGCCACTGCCACGGCAGTAAGACCTCTGGGGCAGTGGCCTCAGTATTTTTGGCAATTTTTATGACCTGATCCCACTCGAATTACTGAAGCTTTATCTGACGCCCAGGGGATCTACTCAGGCTCTTTCCACAGTGGCCAGATAGATTAGACCCAAGCCGTGCAACTATCACTGGCCCTAGGGCAGCCTAACTCGCCACCGCGATGTAGTCTGCTTGCCCCCAGATCCTCCCTTAGGGGCAGGTGTTCTATGTAACCCATCCACCTTTTAGCCAGGTACCAGGAGATGTTCATCAACCGTCACCTTTTAGAAGCCGGACTCGCGGCGGCCGCAGTGTGTGTCAGCGTCATGGCCACAGCTCCGGCCCAGGCTCAGCTACCTGCTGCCGGCCTCACCCCCGATCAGTTTTCCACTGACCTCGGGTTTGACAACCTTAAGAGCCTCAACATTACCAAGCCCTCTACCAGCCTAGAGGAGCTCAAAAAACTCATCAATAACGAGGCCAACGCCCTATCTCAAGGCTTTCTGGCCCAGTATGAGCTCGATACCAGCAAGCTGTTTTGGAATGGGGTTGACCCGGTTGAGGTCTACTTCATCAACGAAGGCGCGGGCTACCGCAACCAGCTCTTCTACACCGCTACCGATGCCAACGGCGGCCTGACCGGCAGTGGCAAAATCTTCGATGACATTTCGTCTCGCGATAGCAAACTGAGCGAGAGCAATGGTCCTCTGGCCCTAGGCCAAGGTGCTAGCCTCGGGGCGTTCGTCGGTGCTACTCAGCTCGACTTTATGATTAAATCGAACGGCAAAAACGGCGGCAACACGATGCTAGGCACCGACGCTGCAGCCAACCCCAACGGGCTACAGCACGTGGTTGCCTTCCAGCACCAAGACTGGATCATCCTGGGATTTGAGGATATTGTCGGCGGCGGCGATCGCGACTACAACGATGTGATCTTCGCAGTGCGCGGTATCCAGCATGGAGCACCCCCCGCTGAGGACGTTCCCGAGCCCTCTGCCCTGCTCGGCATCGCGGCCCTAGGTATCGGTGGGTTTACCACCCTGCGCCGCCGCAAGGCCACCGCCGCGTAGTTTGGCTGGCCCCGGTGAATAGAACCGCTGGGTAGTTTTTGGCATACACCCTGATGGTAGTCGGGAGGTGAGACATCTCACCTCCCTTTTTCTTTAGCACTCCAGTGCATGAATAACGCTGGCCGTTAGCTCTGTGATGCTGCTAACCACTTCGTTAGCCCCAGCTTTCTTAAGGGCATCGCGGTAGGCATCGCGGTAGGAGGCGGCCCCCGCTACCACATGGGGCGGCAGAATCCCTACCCCTAGCCACTGCCGCTGGGCATAGTTGGCCTGGGCCTGCACAACGGTCTGCATATCGGCGACGGTATCGCCAGCGTAGATCACCGGCAGGTCAGCGGGGAGCCCGTGCAGCTCGGTCAGGTGCTCTGCCACGGCTAGCAGCCCGGTGGGGTCAGGCTTACCAGGGGCATCTTCCATAGCTACGAGCACCAGATTGCTCAGTCCCAGACGCCGCTCTAGCACAAAGCGAGCCGACCCCTGGGTAGCCCCGCTAAAAAATCCCCAGGGAATGCGATCGCGCGTCAGCTCATCAAAGTAAGCCGCATCCACCAGCAGCGGCTCCTGGGTAATGTACCCCGTCCATTCGTTGGGATCTTCGAGGTTAGGCCCCCGGTAACGCTGCTGAAAGAACTCGACGATCTGCTCGTAGTCAAGAGCGATCGCATCTCGGCCCTTTCCGCGACGCTCAAAATAGCGATAGACCAGCTCTTGAGAGCCTTCCCAGTCGTTATTCCACTGTCCCTCGCCTTTCAATTCGTCAATGTCCTCCGACGTGGGTCGGTATTGACCACCGGTAAACTTTTCTACAGTATCGGCCAGGGCGCGGCGATAGGAATTGCTCACATCCCGCAGTACGCCGTCAATATCAAACACCGCGATCGCCCGAGGGGCAGCCAAAGAGGTCATAGAATGCAGACTTAGGGTAGAGAGCAGGGAAGCAAGGTGATAGAATTATAGACTGTAGTATTTTTGGAATTGCAGCGGAGGTTTACTTGTCCAGATTTGTCCTAAAAGTACTCTGGCTAGAAGGCGACGTTGCGCTGGCGGTTGATCAGGTGGTAGGCAAGGGCACCAGCCCGCTCACCTCTTATTTCTTCTGGCCCCGTAACGATGCCTGGGAACAAATGAAAACAGAGCTTGAGAGCAAGCCCTGGATTGAAGAAGAGGAGCGGGTTGAAATTCTCAACCAAGCTACCGAAATCATCAACTATTGGCAGGAAGAAGGTAAGGGCAAACCCCTGACTGAAGCCCAGGATCGCTTTCCCGAAATTACCTTTACCGGTAGTTCGTGATGGTTTGATCAGCGTTTAGCTAGGAATCAAATTCTGGCTAGGAGCTTCGGTTTAGAACATCCCTCGCTGCTAAACCTCCACTGAAGTTATGAACTCATTCAAAAGCCCACCAGTTGCTCAACCGGTGGGCTTTTGAATGTGAATGAGTGCTTATTGCCAGCGGGCTACTTGAGACCGCCAGCTGCTTGAAGCTTAGCTCTGGCGCGCTTGAGGCCCTGACGAGCCTGAATCGTGGCCGACTTATCTTCTGAGTTAACCTCGTTCAGACGAGTCTCAGCTTCCTGATAAGCGGTTTGGGCCTGGGCGAGATCGATGGCATCGCCCCGCTCGGCCCCGTTAACCAGAATAATGACTTCGTTGCTGTCAACTTCAGCAAAGCCACCCATCAGCGCGATGGGCACCCACTCTTTATCAGCTCTCACCCGCATCACCCCGATGTCGAGGGCGGTGAGGAGGGGCGCGTGGCCAGCTAAAATGCCCAGCTGACCAGTGGTGCTGGGCAGAATGACCTCTTCTGCCTCAGAGTCCCAGACGGTTTTGTCTGGAGCAATTACACGAACGGTTAATGCCATAGCAAGAATGCAATAGGGATTGTGACAGGATGTTGGGGGCTAGAACTATTCCAAGCCCCCAACAGCAGAAGCTATTTCTCAGCCTTGATCTTTTCGGCAGCTTCGAGCACTTCTTCGATACCGCCCTTGAGGTAGAAGCACTGCTCAGGAATATCATCTAGCTCGCCAGAAAGAATCTGGTTGAAGGCTTTGATGTTGTCTTCCAGAGAAACGTACTTACCAGGAGCACCGGTAAACACTTCAGCCACAAAGAAGGGCTGGGAAAGGAAGCGCTCGATCTTGCGGGCGCGGGCTACCACCAGACGGTCATCTTCAGAGAGTTCATCTAGACCAAGAATGGCGATGATGTCCTGAAGCTCTTTATAGCGCTGTAGGGTGGACTGCACGGCACGAGCGGTTCTGTAGTGCTCTTCGCCCACAACGCTGGGCTGCAGCATGGTGGAAGCAGAGTCGAGGGGATCCACAGCCGGGTAGATACCCTTGGAAGCCAAGGCCCGAGACAGCACGGTGGTAGCGTCGAGGTGGGCAAAGGTGGTTGCCGGAGCGGGGTCGGTGAGGTCGTCCGCCGGCACGTACACAGCCTGAATGGAGGTAATGGAGCCTTCTAGAGTAGAAGTAATCCGCTCTTGCAGGTCACCCATGTCGGTGCCCAAGGTGGGCTGGTAGCCCACAGCAGAGGGCATGCGGCCCAGCAGTGCAGATACTTCAGAACCAGCTTGCACAAACCGGAAGATGTTGTCGATGAACAGCAGCACGTCCTGCTTGTTGACGTCGCGGAAGTACTCGGCCATGGTCAGGGCCGACAGTGCTACCCGCATACGTGCCCCAGGGGGCTCATTCATCTGGCCGTAAACTAGGGCTACCTTAGACTTGCCCAGGTCGTCGGCGTTGATCACACCAGACTCGATGAATTCGTTGTAGAGGTCGTTGCCTTCGCGAGTGCGCTCGCCGACGCCGCCAAACACTGAAACACCACCGTGCTCTTTGGCGATGTTGTTGATCAGTTCTTGAATCAATACGGTTTTGCCCACGCCCGCACCGCCAAACAGACCGACTTTGCCGCCGCGACGGTAGGGAGCCAGCAGGTCAATCACCTTAATGCCGGTCTCAAACACCGTGGGCTGAGTCTCTAGCTCGGTGAATTTAGGAGCAGAGCGGTGAATAGGGGAAGTGGTGTCAACATTGACAGGCCCTTTTTCGTCTACGGGCTCACCCAGCACGTTGAAAATTCGGCCCAGGGTAGCAGCGCCTACGGGCACGCTGATGGGAAGGCCAGTATCGACAACTTTCATGCCCCGCACTAGACCGTCGGTGGTGCTCATCGAAACGGCCCGCACCTGGGAATCGCCCAGGAGCTGCTGCACTTCGCAGGTAACGGCAACTTCGTTGCCAGCGGGGTTTGTGCCCTGAATTTTGAGAGCGTTGTAGATCTTTGGCATTTCACCAGCCGTAAACTTAATGTCTACAACTGGGCCAATAACTTGAGTAATGTAGCCAACGTTGGTTTGTTCTGCTGTGGTGACCATGCTTGCGCCTATTCCGTATGATCAGCTGTTTCGGTCGCTTTTAATTAACTGTTACATTCTAAAGCGCCATCATTCAGAGTATCACTAGAGCGTTACCGCCTACGACGATCGCACTGACTTTATCTGAACCTTGGGTTGGTTGGTTAAGACACGGCTGGGTTGCTAGGAGATTTCTAGGGCTGGTGCAGCGCTGCGCCTTAACCAAACCATTAGGTTGCATCGCTAAAATGCCCTGACAACAATCTTGGGGGGTTAAGGAAAGCCATGGCTAAAGTGAAGGTGGCCGACCAGAGCGCTGATTTGAGTGCCCCGCAGTACTACATCAACCGCGAGGTCAGCTGGCTAGGGTTTAACGAGAGGGTACTTCACGAGGCCCTTGACCCTCGCACTCCGCTGCTGGAGCGGCTAAAGCTTTTGGCGATCTACAGCGACAATTTAGACGAGTTTTTTATGGTGCGCATCTCAGGCGTGATGGAGCAGGCTGGGGCGGGTGTGCATCCTGAGACGCCGGACAAGGTAACGCCGGTTAAGCAGCTAGAGATTATGCGATCGCACCTGCTTGAAAAGATCGCGCTGCAGAACCAAACCTTTGAGCACGAGCTGCGACCAGAGCTGACCAAGCACGGGGTTTATCTGCAAAACTATCACGACCTCACCCAGGAGCAGCTCTTTTTCCTGAAGGACTACTTTGAGAAGCGGATCTTTCCGGTGCTGACGCCGCTTAGCGTCGACCCGTCGCACCCGTTTCCGCGCATGTCGAACCTGAGCTTAAACTTGGCGGTCAAGGTCACCGATCCTGAAACCGGGGTAGAGCGCTTTGCCCGTGTCAAAGTGCCCAGCAACCTGCCTCGTTTTGTGGGGATGCCCGAGCCGCTGTGCACCTACAAAGGCAAACCCTGCGTTTGGATTGGGGTGCCCCTGGAGCAGGTAATTGCCGAAAATCTGGGCTATCTGTTTCCGGGCATGACAATCGTCAGCCATCACTTATTTAGAATTACCCGTGATGCCGACTTCCCGGTGCTGGAGGATGAAGCCGATGACCTGCTGCTGGCGATCGCAAAAGAAATCAGCAAGCGGCGACTGGAGGGTTTTATCTGTCGGGTTGAGATCGAAAGCACTATGCCCGCTGATCTAAAAGAAGGGTTAATGCGCGAGCTAGGGGTAGGCAGCGATCGCATCTATGAGATTGACGGCCTATTGAATCTGAGAGATCTATTCTTTTTTCTATCGCTGCCCTTGCCGGAGCTTAAAGATAAACCTTGGACGCCCCTAGTCCCCCCGCGGCTCAAGCCGGTGATGATGCTCGACGACGAGGGCAACCGGAACTATTCTGAGCACCCGCCCAATTTCTTCGCCGCCCTGCGCGATGGCGATATCTTGGTGCACCACCCCTACGAATCGTTTCAGGCCTCGGTGCAGGAGTTCATTACTCAGGCGGCCGTCGACCCCAAGGTGTTGACTATTAAAATAACGCTCTACCGCACATCCGGTGACTCACCCATCGTCAAGGCGCTGATCACAGCAGCAGAAAACCGCAAGCAGGTGGTTGCCCTGGTCGAACTCAAGGCCCGCTTCGACGAGGCCAACAATATTGAGTGGGCCAAGAAGCTGGAAGACGCCGGAGTGCATGTGGTCTATGGCATTGTGGGGCTTAAAACCCACACTAAAACTACCCTGGTCGTGCGCGAAGAGGGCGACAACATTCGCCGCTATGTGCATATTGGCACCGGCAACTACAACCCCAAAACCTCGAAGCTCTATACGGACCTGGGTTTGTTTAGCGGTCAGGAGGAGTTGGGGGCTGACCTCAGCGATTTGTTCAACTTTCTCACCGGCTACTCGCGCCAAAAAGCTTATCGCAAGCTGCTGGTGGCACCGCTGACCCTGCGCGATCGCATGGAAGACCTAATTCGCCGCGAGATCGATCATGCCCAGAGCGGCGGCCAGGGCAAAATTATTGCCAAGATGAATTCCCTAGTCGATGGTCGCATTATTAGGCTGCTGTACGAAGCTTCCCAGGCGGGGGTCGAAATGGACTTAATTGTGCGCGGTACCTGCTGTTTGCGGCCCGGTATGCCTGGCGTCAGCGAGAACATTCGCGTGATTAGCGTCATTGGTCGGTTTTTGGAGCACTCCCGCATTTTCTGCTTCCACAACAGTGGACAGCCCGAGTATTACATCGGTAGCGCCGACTGGATGACCCGTAACCTCGATCGCCGCGTGGAGGCGGTCGTACCGATTGAAGACCCGAAGTTAATCAAGGAGCTGCAAAACATCCTCGATGTTTTACAAGCCGATAACCGCCAGGCCTGGGAGATGTCCTCTGACGGGACGTATACCCAGCGCCGCCCCCTCGATAAGGAGGAACGCGGCACCCACGCCACGCTTATGGCTTACGCCCTAAAGCGCGACAGCACAACGTAGGAGTTTAGGTTCATTCCTCGATTCAGCAACGCCCGATTGGGTTCGAACTTGGCTTGGGGAAAAGATGCGATCGCCTCGTCCGTCCTCCAATCTGCTTGTCATCAAAAATCCCCTCTACTTTCTTAATGAAAAGGCAAAGGGGATTTTGGTCAGTGCGGTTTAGCTTGCCGGGGAAGGTTTAATTTGGTCCTCGGCAAGGTCAATTAGCCTCTGGCACCAGCGCCAGCTCGGCGGGGAGCACTGGGGCTGCTGCCGCCACTGCGGCGGCGGGGACGCTGGCGGCGAGGGCTAGCCGGAGCCGCGGCAGCTTTAACCCTAGTCGTATCAGAGGAAAAGGACGGCTCGTAGCCGGCCACTATGTCTTGGGTGATTGTCTGCTTGAGCATGCGCTCGATGCTGATCAGCAGAGGTAGCTCGTCATCGCTAATGAGCGATACGGCACGACCCTCGTTGCCTGCCCGGCCGGTGCGGCCGATGCGGTGCACATAGTCTTCGGGCACGTTGGGCATCTCAAAGTTGACCACGTAGGGCAGCTGATCGATGTCAATACCGCGGGAGGCTACATCGGTAGCCACCAGCACCCGCACTCGACCCTGTTTGAAATCTTTCAAAGCACGGGCGCGGGCCGCTTGAGTCTTGTTGCCGTGGATGGCGGCAGTTTTAAGGCCGTCTTTGGCTAGCTGCTCAGCTAGGCGGTTGGCACCGTGCTTGGTGCGGGTAAACACCAACACCTGTTGCCAGTTGTGAAAGCCAATGATGTGGGACAGCAATTCCCGCTTGCGGTGGCGATCGACGGGATGAACGACCTGTTCGACCCGCTCGGCGGTGGTGTTGCGCTGGGCAACCTCGATCTGCACCGGTGATTTCAGCAGGGTGTGAGCTAGCTGCTGAATAGGCTTAGAGAAGGTGGCCGAGAACATCAGCGTCTGACGCTCGTCGGGCAGGCGGCCCATGATTTTGCGAATGTCGTGGATGAAGCCCATGTCGAGCATGCGATCGCACTCATCCAGCACCAAAATCTCCACTGCGCTGAGGTCAATGGTGCCCTGGCTGACGTGGTCAAGCAGACGACCCGGGGTGGCAATCAAAATATCGACGCCCTGGCGCAACTGGCGAATTTGGCCGCCAAAGCTAACGCCGCCGTAGATCATGGCTGCTCTAAAGGGCAGGTGCTTACCGTAGGTCGTCACACTGTCGCCCACCTGAGCGGCCAGCTCACGGGTAGGAGTGAGAATTAGCGCGCGGGGCAAGCGTCGCCCTGTGCTCTTGTTTTCGGCTAACCGCTGCAACATAGGCAGAGTAAAGCCTGCGGTTTTGCCTGTACCCGTTTGGGCGCTGGCTAAAATGTCTTGCCCGTCTAAAATCGCGGGGATTGCCTTTAGCTGAATCGGCGTGGGTTCTGTGTAACCCTGATCGGCAACCGCGCGCAGTAGACCGGCCGCAAGACCGAGTTGCTCAAATGTCATTTAGTTTTTTGCTCCGAATGGTGCCCCTATCCCAAATCAACTACCTGGGCCCAGTCATAAGAGCAGTGAATTTAATCAAAAGAACGGCTGCTAAGCAAATTCTGTTGGCCAGCGCAGACCGGATGGCTGGACGAAGCTACATCCTAGCAGATAAGTCGAAAGATTGACGCCAGGCAGGTAAACGCCCTACTCCGCCAGCTCTTGCAAAGCTCTGATGAGGCCACAAGCTCAGAGCCACTGCCAGCTTTAGAGCAGATTTCATCTTTAGAAAGAGTTATCGGCCTAATTCGACCCGAAAGCTGCCTTCACCAATTTTAAAGTCTCCGTAAATTCACTGATGAGAAATACCGTTAGCTATTACTGTGGATACGCTGGGGATAGGTGTACCTCCATGCCTTAGGAAGACGGCTTTAGCCATTTCCTAACTGGGTATTCAACGTCTTGATCGCTGCCTGAGTCGTCACCGCAGATGTATGTTGAACTCCCTATCCCATAACCCACTATGCCTAAAACTTTTTTGTATGCCAGCGCCTCGTCAGAGCATGAGGCTACGTCTTCTTCGGGAGATGAGCCGCTCAAAGGGCCGGCTTCCGACCATCGCGACAAAGTTCGCATTCTTGTGATTGGCCGCCCCACCGCCGTAAATCGAGTGATTTCAGAAATGAGCCACGTGGGTTTCTCCGACTCAATCGAGTGGAGCAAACCTATTCCCACCGATCGCCAGCGGGAATCAATGCGGGTGCTGACTCGCTATGTATTCGCTGACTCTTAATGCCTAGATCACGTCGGAGTCTATAGCTGTTCGCCCTGGGGTTCTGGTTCTAGAAACTCAGGGGCAACGGTCTAAACAAATTTCACCCCGCCATAGCCGCAGCCTTGAAATTCTCACCACAGCAAAAAGGAGAACCGTCATAGACAGTTCTCCTCAGTTTGTGCAAGTCGCAGCTAATAGTGACTTCTCTTCGAATGGCCTAGGCTTGGCCGGTCAAGAGGCCAAGTTTAGTGCAGCTATTGAGGCTGAGTATCTTGGGTCGCCGGCTGATTGGACTCAGCTTCAGGCTGGGCTTGGCCTTCGGGAGCCGCGCTAGGAGCCTCGGGGGCTTCGCTAGGAGCCGGCGCGACAGGATTATTCAGCTCAACGTTAATGTCGGGGGGCTGGACGGTGGGAGCGGGGGCGCTAGGAGCAGGGGCGGTAGGGACAGGCACAGCTTCTTGGGTGCGCTCAATGGTGCGCTCGATGATGGTGGTCTCATTAGTCGGTTCTTGAGCTGGGGCTTCGGGTGCCGGAGCCTGAGGGACAGGAATTATTCTGCCGTCGTTGGCGTCACTGTAGACGTAGGCGACCGCACCAACTATAGCGGCTACAGCGGCTAGTACCATACCTAGAATGAGACCGGTAGAGATTCCGTTGTCGGCCCGTAGCCTGGCGTTTTCTTCATAAATTCTGGCTTCCTCGGCCCGGCGGCGCTCTTGCTCTAGCTGCTCGGTCGACTTACCACTGACGTAGCCATCGCGGTAGGCAACTTCGTCCGGCGTTGCTGGTCGAGCGTTGATTGACGTGTCGAAATCTCGGTTGCGGGGATTGGTGTTGCGAGTAGCCATAATAGTATTGAACTCCAAGTTAATAGACGATTTAGATAGGTGTTCTTATCTGTAGATGCCCTTTTAGCTGTGTCAAATGTAACAATGGCCACAGTGCATCTCCCTCTACCCAGGTGGAGAGGTAAGAGGAATAGATAGGCGCTTGGACCATCTACCCTAAGGAAGATAGGCTTTGGGTAGATGAAGTGGGTTAAAGAGGCTGTATTAGCGATCGCCCTTGAGGTTGCCCTGGGAAACGTTGTAGAGCTGGTAGCGCTCTTCGATTAAGCGATCGACATCCGCAGTGGCTAGGCGTTTAACGTAGTTGAGCTTGAATTCTTCGAGAAAATCTACGACTAGAGCTTCGATCTCTTCGATATTCTCGTTCTCTTTGAGCTGAGCTCTGAAGGTTTCGCCGAGCTTTTGCACGAGGGCTTGGGTCAGATCGCCGCCAGATTTGTCTTCTAAAGCCCCTTTTACCGCATCGTAGAGGTTGGCCGAAAGCTGAGAAACAACCTGTTCGGTCAGTTGATCGGGCAGATCGCCGATGCCTGGCAGTTGGCGAAATCCCTGGTAGCCGGGGGTGCGATCGAAGGCCTGGGTAACAGTGTGCTTGAGCAGGGCGTCTACTTCGGGCTTGACCTGGGGCAGCACGTTGTAGACCGTGAGCGCAGCTAGCCTCTGGGAAATCACCTCTAGCTCATTGACGCCACCGACATCGATGTAGCGCTGTGGTTTAGGGGCTAGTAGCGTTTTGGCCACGCTGCCATCGCGGACCAGCGACTGCATTTGGTCAATAATGCGCAGCACCACAATTTCGGTAATTTCGACGGCAACCTGGCTGATGACAAAGCGGCTAATGCGGCTTTGAATGGGCTCTAAGTTGATTAAGTTTGACTGGTTGATGCGAATGGTGACTGGAATTAGGCGCGCTAGGGCCAGCCAGGGCAATCGCAGAGCGCTGAAAGGAATGAGCAGCAGAATGTCGTACCAGCGCCACAGGATGGCATCGCGCCAGGTGAAATTTTTGTAGCGGCGATCGAGATAAACGCTGCGAGCCAGTAGCTCTAGGCCAAACAGCAGGTTGAACCAGATGTCGATAAGCCAAAACTGGTTTACAAAGCCGCCGTGGACAGCAATGCGCCGAAAAAAGTTGGTTTCGACCAAAGGCTGCACTTCGCTTCTAAAGAAGGCCATCTCGGCAGAAAATCCAGCTTCGCTGAGGTGGTCGACGCTCCAAAACTCGGTCATGGATTCGGTGGCGGATTCTAACCCGATGCGATCGCGCATCTCGTTTTTGATTTGCTCCAGATTGCCCGAGCGATTGGCAATTTGAAACGGATTCTCAGAGATCATCGCTCTGCTCTGCTGTTGCAAATCGCTCAAGATCGACTGCGCTTGAGCTGAGGTCAGCCCGGTCTGGGATACCTGCTCCTCAAGGGCGTCAACCGTGTCGAGGTAGTTGGCCGTGAAGCGGTGGGGCTCAATGCCTTTAAAGGTTTCGCCATACCAGGTTGTCAAGCCCGGCAGCAATCGCAAGTACAGATCCCGCAGGGGAATGTAGCTCAAGTCGCCAATCACCAGCACCAGGTTGAGCAGAGCCATCGTCGCCATAATCCGCTCGAACCAGCGTCGCCTTAGGCGACGGGCATCGTGTTTAGAAAATTCGCGGCCGTTGGTCGATCGGCGGGGGCGAGATAGGGCAGCCATGGCACCAGGCTTAAACGCATACCTCTGCAACAATGCCTGGTATTCGCCCGTTTGTCACCATTAGGGTTGGGGCGGCTCAGATTCGCTACCATCATAATTAATATATGTTTACAAGCTGATTCCCTGAAGCCGCCATGACCGCTACCGTCTTTGCCCCTCAGCCCCTCAACAATCCCCCCAGCACCTACTGGACCTGGCGTGACCAGGCCATTCACTACGTGGTAGCCGGAGAAGCTCACAGCGACCGCCCTCCCCTGCTATTGGTGCATGGTTTTGGTGCGTCTACCGACCACTGGCGCAAGAATATTCAGGGCCTGCAGGCCGACTTTCAGGTTTGGGCGATCGATCTGCTGGGGTTTGGGCGATCGGCTAAGCCCGACTGGCAGTACAGCGGTGACCTATGGCAGGCGCAGCTCCACGATTTCATCATTGAAGTAATCGGTCGTCCGGCGGTACTGGCGGGCAATTCCCTTGGTGGATATGCGTCGCTTTGCGTGGCGGCAAACCATCCTGAGTCGGCTGTTGGACTGGTGCTGTTGAACAGCGCTGGCCCATTTTCTTCTCCCGCTCAAACCCCTCCCCCAGCGCCCAACCCGATCGCAAAGCTGATTCAATCGCTCATGCTGCAGCCGCTGCCGAGTTGGGTGCTGTTTCAGTATGTGCGCCAGCCTGCCATCATTCGACGCACCCTGCAGCAGGTCTATCTCGATAAATCGGTTATTACCGACCAACTAGTCGAAGACATTCGCCGCCCCGCCCTCGATCCTGGTGCTCCCAGAGTGTTTGCCTCAGTCTTTAAGTCTCGCCAGGGCGAGAATGTAGACGTGCTGCTGCAAAAAATGAGCTGCCCCCTACTGATGCTCTGGGGCGAAGGCGACCCTTGGATGAACTGTCGTGTGAAGGGGGCGCAGTTTCGTCAGCACTACCCCACCCTGACGGAACACTACTTACAGGCCGGTCACTGCCCCCACGACGAGGTTCCCGACCAGGTGAATAGCCTGCTGCGAGAATGGGTGTTAAAGACGGTGATTGAAGGAGCGTGAACTTGTGCCTGTCTCGCGTTTATCCCCAGGGCAGAGCGAGAACTGGCCACCTGTTGAGCAGGGTCAAGATGTAGTAGTGCAAATGAGATTCGCCTTAGGACTAGGCGTAGTCGATAGATAGCCGATCAACTTATTACAGAATACAAACCCGCGCTTTGGTTGGTGCCTCCCGCTTCCCCTAAACTGGGGTATCCCCCCAGCTATCCACCCAATGTCTCCCCTTCCCCGCCATCGCCCTCGCCACCTCTCCCTAGGCCCCCTAGAGGCCGAGATCCTGGCCATCGTTTGGGAAAAAAACGGAGCTACCGTTAAAGACATCCACGACCATATTCTGTCCGACCCCGATCGCGACTTGACCCAGGCTTCGGTGACGACGGTGCTTCAACGCTTAGCTAAGAAAGGCTGGCTGCGGCGCGAGGCCGTGCAGCCAGAAAAACCCCGTCGTGCCTTCCGTTGGCAGCCCATAATCTCGCAGCAAGAGGCTGAGCTGCTGACTGCCCACCAGCAGCTCCAGAGCTTCTTGGCAGTGGGTAGCCCCGATCTAGTGGCCGCCTTTGCCGATAGCCTAGATGTCGCTGAGCTGGACAAGATAGACGCGATCGCCGCCCGTCTGCGCGCCCTGCGCCATACTCAGACCCAAAGGGAGGATGCGTAATGCACAGCAGTTTAATGGTGCTCACAATTGTGGTGGCTGCAGTTTGGCGATGGCGATGGCGACAGTGCGATGGCCCTTGGCTAGTCCGCTGGGAGTCTGCCCTCAGTGCCTTTTGTCTGCCGCCGCTGATGATTGTGCTGGCCGCTGCGGCGGTGCTCTCTATGGGCCACCACGGCACCATGATCGGCCAGATAGTCAGTCCGGTAGGGTGCTGGGTTAGTCTCGGGATATTGTCTTTTGCCGTCGGTGTTCTAGCTTGCGCACTGGGCCAAACGGTGCGCACCACCTGGGGGCTGCGCCAATACGCCGTGGTCTCGCTTCCTCAGGGAGAGCAGGCCCGCTGCTTGCCCATCGACCTACCGCTGGCAGCTCAGGTCGGGCTGTGGCGATCGTCATTGCTGGTTAGTCGGGGTTGGCTAGAGCAACTGACGGCGATCGAACAGCAGGCCATGCTGGCCCACGAACAGGCCCATGCTGATCATCGTGACCCGTTCTGGTTTTTCTGGTTAGGTGTTGTACGGTGCTTCACCAGCTGGCTACCCAACACCGAAGCGCTGTGGGAAGAACTGCTGCTGCTGCGAGAGCTGCGCGCCGATCGCCAGGCTGCCAACACCAGTGACCCCCTTGTGCTGGCAGAGCTGCTAGTGAAACTTGCTCGACAGATGGCCCTGACCACCCATTCACAGTCCTCAGAGCACTGGCTTGAGACCGGAGTGGGCTTCAATCAGGCTTTGTCGCTCACTCGCTTGGAGCAGCGGGTCAACGCTTTAGTTGCACCAGACACCGGGGTAAAAATTTCTGAACAACGTCAGGTCAAATTGGCTTGGCTGATGGTTGCGATGCTGCCCTTGGCGGTCACCTGGCTGCACACGTAAGCTCATTCCCCGTAGGGAGCCAGCTGAGTTTGTAAAGTGGGCAGGTCTTCTTTGACAAAAACAGCCATGCGGCCTAGATAGGCAGTGCCGGCGCGATCGTAGGCAATTTCCTGCCAGTAGGCAAAGCGCTCTCCCTGCCGCACTTCACCCCGCAGTACCAGGTTGGGGTTGTCAGTAGAATTGGTCCTGCTGCCTCGAGCCGGGTAGCGTAGCAGCACCGTTGCTTGGCGATAGTCGTTGAAAATCTCCTGCCCGTAGATAGCCCGCAACGACTCATCGAGCCGATCGACGGTAATAGGGTTGGCGTGGTCGGACAGACTAAAGCGCTCAGAGCGAATCTGGCGAGGGTCTTGATTGGGCGATACGCCACTGATCGGAAACACAGACGCCTGGAAGGTGAATCGCTGCCCAGGGGCAACCAGGCGATTGATAGCTAAGCGATCGCTGGGGGCAGGCTTGAGGGTAGGGTTGTTGCGAATCCACGACTCGGTTAGGTTCACCGTTTGCCCTGGCAGTGCCCAGCCGGGATGGGCGGTGAGGACGAGGGCAGCGAGAGCTAGAGATCCGCTCTTTATGGCGATCGCCGAAGACCCGATTTTCGGGGCGATCGCACCCCCAAGACTACGTTTAAACCGCATCATCTGCCCTACCTCCCAAGGAACCCGTTCCCGATGATAACAACTCTGGAATAGAACGAATCAACAGAAATGCCCCAGTGGTAAAGATTCCACCGGGGCATTTGGCTATCGCTGAGAGCTTAGTATTCGGGAACTGAGGCGTCTACCTCTTTACTCCAGGCGGTGATGCCGCCTTTCACATTGGTGCCCTCAATGCCGTGCTGCTTGAGAATGCCTAGAGCTTTGGCCGATCGCCCGCCCATTTTGCAGTGCACAATCAGGCGATGGCCGTTGACTAGGCTTTTGACCTTATCAACCCCCTCACCGTTCTCGATATCGGGCAGAGGCACCAGCACCGAGCCAGGGATGCGGGCAATTTCGTACTCGTTGGGGTTGCGCACGTCAAGCAGCACTACGTCGTCGGCCCCGCTGTCGAGCACTTGCTTCAGCTCAGTAACGGTCATTTCGGAGATTTCAGCCAACTCTTTCTCTGCCTCCATGCGCGCTTGGGGAATGCCGCAGAACTCTTCGTAGTCGATCAACTTGTCGATCACTGGGCGGACGGGATTGGGCCGCAGCTTCAGCTCTCTAAAGGTCATCTCGAGGGCATTGTAGAGCAGCAGGCGGCCGCTGAGCGTTTTGCCCGTGCCCAAAATCACCTTGATGGTTTCGTTGGCCTGAATGACGCCAATGATGCCGGGCAGCACGCCCAGCACGCCACCCTCCGCACAGGAGGGCACTAGCCCCGGCGGTGGCGGTTCGGGATATAAGTCGCGATAGTTGGGACCATCTTGGTAGTTAAAAACTGTGGCCTGGCCCTCAAAGCGAAAAATGGAGCCGTAGACGTTGGGCTTGCCCAGCAGTACGCAGGCGTCGTTGACTAGGTAGCGGGTGGGAAAGTTGTCGGTGCCGTCAACCACCACGTCGTAGGGTTCAAAGATGCCTAAGGCATTCTCGGCGCTGAGACGGGTTTCGTAGAGGTCAACCTGGCAGTGAGGATTGATTTCAAGAATGCGGCTTTTGGCCGACTCAATTTTGGGTTTGCCCACCCACGACTCGCTGTGAATCACCTGGCGGTGGAGGTTCGACTGATCGACGGTGTCAAAGTCGACAATGCCGATGCGGCCAATGCCAGCGGCGGCCAGATACAGCAGCAAGGGTGAACCCAAGCCTCCAGTGCCCACGCAGAGCACGCTGGCGGCCTTGAGCTTCTTCTGCCCATCGAGACCCACCTCCGGCAGAATGATGTGGCGGGAGTAGCGCTCGTACTCCTCTTTGGTGAGCTGAATGTCGTCCAGGTTTGGGTTGAGCATGGCCTCGGCAGAGAAACTGTGGCGGTAAAAACAAAAAACGGTCTGGGGCACGACCGTTTTTTACATCATTTAAGCTTAGGACAAGAATGAAGCTTTGTTGGCAGATGATCCAATCATTTTCACAGGCTCGGGCTCGAACTGGTCTTGGTCATTGAGCTGCCAGCTTTTGAAGTCGGCAACTTGCCCTGCCATCACCGAAACAATGATGTAGGAATAGACGGGCCAGGCGAGGGTGCGATCGCACTCCGACGGCACCGCTACATGGTCGGGGTGAGAGTGAAACACGCCAATAATCTCTAGCCCTCGTTCCCGCGCCGATCGCTGTACGGCCAACATATCGGCGGGGTCGATCCAGTAGCGATCGCGCAGACTGTGGGCTCCATCGCCTGCGGGGTCGGTATAGTCCAGCAGCGACGGATCCCAGGCATTGTTTAAGGTGACAACCTCAACCACAGTGCGAGCGACCTCGCCGGGCAGCTCTTCCCCAGATCCACGCCGGCCCACTAGCAGCCCACAGCATTCCTTGGGGTAGCCAGCGACGGCCGCCTCAACTATGGCTTGGTAGCAGTCAGCATCAAGGTAAAGATTAGCCATAGCAAAAGATCATCGCCAACATCACCCAGTACCTACTCTTGAACAGTTTCTGGAGTATCGTCGGCCGGGGTGTCTAGGTTGCTTACGGCTCGCTCTAGGCGGGCTAAAGCGCGGTTGTATTCGAGCACTGCGGTCACCAAGTTGCCCTGGGCTTCGGTCAGATCTCGAATAGCATTGATCACCTCTAGCTGCGTGCCCACCCCAGCATTGAACCGCAGATTGGCCAGCTCTAGCGCTTCCTCAGCCTGGTTGACGGCTACCGAAGCCGTATCAATATTCGACTGGTTAGACACCAGGGTGTAGTAGGCCTCTTCCACCTGCACCCGAATGTCGTTGCGGGCGCTCTCGAACTCCGACTCATCGGTTTCAATGTCGATTTCGCTCTGGTCGGCGCTGGCTCGAGCAGCCCCGCCGTCAAATAGCCGCCAGTTGAACTGTGCTCCCAGAGAAAATCCGTCGTCGATGCTAGATGATGCCCCCGACGATGAGCTCAGCAAGCTCTGGACTCCGTACTGGGCAAATACCCCTAGATTAGGGCGAACCGCTGCCAGGCTAGCCTGACGCTGAGCATCGTTGAACTCTCGCTCGACTAAGAATTGCTCTAGCTCTGATCGGTTTTGGAAGGCCAGCACAATGCTTTCCTCCAGTGAGAGCGGCCAGGCTCCGGCAATGTTGACGGCCAGGGTCGTTAGATCGACCGAGGGCTGAATGTTGAGCCGTCGGGCCAGCTGTCGCTGGGAAATCTGTCGCTGGCTGATGGCCTGGGTGAGGGTTTGGCGCGCGTTGGCCACCTGCACCTCCGCCTGCAAAACGTCAAATCGAGTGCCTACACCGACTTCTTCCCGCAGCTGGGTATCGCGCAGATTACGCTCGGCAGCCTCTAAAAAGGCTTGGTTGATGCGAATTTGCTCGATCGCTTCCTGCACCGCGTAATAGTCAGTGGTGGTATTGAGCCGCAAATCTTCACGGGTTTGCTCAACCTGAAGCTCAGAGACTCGCACCTGACGTTCTGCCGCTCGAATGCGGGCCGATCGCTCCCCCGACAGGCCCAGGTCATAGTCGGTTCTGAGGGTGCTGCCAGCGGTGGTGCTAGTAGAGTCAAAGGTTCCCCCCGAGCCCGATGACGACTGGTTAGCGGTTTGCACGTTGGCTCCCAAATCTACCGTCGGCAGCCGCGCTGCTTGCTGAACTCTCAAACCTGCCTGGTTGCGCTCCAGGCGCAGCTGCGCCACCCGCAGTTCTTCGCTGTTGCGGTAGGCCAGTTCCAGAGCCGTTTCCAATGACAACGGCTGGGTACCCAAGATTTCTACCTCCTCGGGCTGAGTCGGCACCAGCAGAGGATTGGCGTTGGGAGTTAGGTAGTCGGGTGGGGTCTCAAAACCTTGCTCTGTGGGGCGATCGGACTGGGGTATCAAAGGACCAGTCTGCACCGTGGAGGAGGGCGTAGTATTTTCGTCAGCGTCCAAAGGCACAGCCTCTTCGCCGGGTTCCAACCCTGGTGCACCGGCCTCAGTGGCAGGCACATCCTCTTCAATAGCGGCTGGGGATGCCTCTAGGGCTTCGGTTTCAGCCTGGGCAATGCTGATTCCTGGGCTCTCGTCGGCTAGGGGACGAGGCTCAGAGTTAGCTAACCCCGCAGCGGACCAGCTAGATAGGGTAATGCCTAGGCTTAGCGGTATGAGGCAACGGCAATAAGAGTAAAGCATAGACACCATGGGCTATCACTACCTAAATTGAGTCACCAACGGGAAAAACGAAAATTTCTGCCACAGTTTTTTAGCATATCGGCATTAACCAAAGTTAGACCCGCCGAAGCCCGATCTATCCTCTCGTGGGAGAAGATCAGCCACAAATTTTCAGTCACCAGCTTAGCAAACTAAACGGTTTAGTACAATCACGACGGTGTCCAATAGCCAACGGCGGGTTGCAAATCAGCGAAGCTGTGGGCGGGTAGCTCGCCGCAGCAGGCCTGCACCAAAGCATCGGTGTCGTCTACAGGGATGACTGGGCAACCAAGGCGCTGGCTGATTTCAGCTACGCTGAGGTCGTCTAAAAACAGAGTGTCTTTGGCTTGGCCCGAATCGCTGGGCTTCAGCATAACCGTCGGCAGCAGTAGGGCATCGCCTAGGGGGCTATGGTTGGAAGGCTCGTTCCGTCGCGGTGGTTGGTCGGGCGAATCTTGCAACCCCAGCAGCAGATCGTGGCCGGTCAGCAGGCCTGTTACCGTCATATCGCGTCCCCAGTAGTCGCTAGCTAGGGCGGCTAGGCGAACCGTCAAACCTTGAACGGTGTTGAGGCGATCGACGATGGGTTGAAAGGCATGCTCCACCGCATTGCCCACTACCCAAGTCAAAGTGCGCGGTGGGCTGACGGCCTCTGGCAAGTAGTCCTCAGCTGACTGCTGAAAATCTTTGAGAAACTGACGAATTGACCCCACTCCATTGCCCAGTTGGGGATAGTCTTCATAGTGGCTTTCCTCGGGCACCTCTTGCTGGGCAATTAAAAACCACTCGTCGGCTAGCCAGACAAAATTTGTGCCAAACCGCCGCTGGCAATCCTGCTGGAAGGCTTGCACCTGAGCAATCACCTGCTGGGCCTGGGCCTGAGTTACCGGAGTCAGCTCATCGTCGGCAGGGCGAAACCGGGTGAGACCCACGGGTACCACGGCTGTCGAAGCTACCGCAGGCACTTCACCCTCGTGAAACTGGGCTAAATCTCGCAGGGTGGTGTCCAAGTGGTCACCATCGTTGATGCCGGGACAGACCACTACCTGAGCATGAATCTGCAATCGCTGGTCGCGGAACCAGGCCAGCTGATCGAGAATTTGGCCTGCTCGTTGGTTTTTAAGCAGGCGCGATCGCACCTCCGCTTCGGTAGCATGCACTGACACATACAGGGGCGATAGCCTCATCTGGGCAATGCGCTCCCACTCCTGGGGCAGCAGGTTAGTCAGGGTCAGGTAGCTGCCGTAGAGAAAGCTGAGGCGGTAGTCGTCATCTTTGAGGTAAAGCGTACCGCGCTTGCCAGGAGGCTGCTGATCGATGAAGCAGAAGGGGCAGGCATTGTTGCACTGCATCAGCCCATCAAAGAGGGCTGTGTCAAACTCTAGGCCCAGATCGTCATCAATTTCTTTTTCGATGTCAACGTGGTGGGTTTTGCCCCGGGTGTCTAGCACCTCCAAGGTGAGGTCCTCGTCAGCGCAGAGAAAGCGATAGTCGATCAAGTCGCGAGGTTTTTGGCCATTGATGGCTACTAGGGCATCGCCGGGCTCAAAACCAATCTCGTCTGCGATCGAATCGGGCATCACCCGGGTGATGCGAGCAGGGTGAATAGCCGAGGCAGCCATAGCGAAGGAAAGCCTTGGAGAAGCAAAATGTGCCTTCCTATATTAGATGTTTTGCATTTTTCCGGTAGCCAACGCTAGCAGAATGGCTGCTCCGAAGGCCAGACGGTACCACACAAATACCCAGGTGCTGTGCTGCTTCAAAAAGCGAATCAGCCAGAAAATTGCTAGATAAGACGACACCACCGCCGCTACGATACCGCCGAGCAGCGGCAATGGGCCAGCCGCCCCAAATCCAGTGTCTAGAAACCCCTTCAGCTCTACTAGCCCCGATAGCGTAATAGCAGGTACCCCCAGCAAAAAGGAGAACCGCGCCGCTGTCGATCGCTCTAATCCCATAAACAGGCCAGCCATTAGGGTAGACCCCGATCGCGATACGCCGGGAACTAGCGCTAGAGCCTGGGCAAAGCCCATAGTCACGCCATCCTTTAAGGTGAGCGCCTCAAAGGTGCGCTTGCGGCGGCCCACAATCTCGGCAGCAGCCAGGACCAGGGCCATCAAAATAGACACCATGGCGATGGTGGAGGCACTGCGCAAGGGCGAATTATCGAAATCTGGGATGAAGGCTTTGATTAAGAGTCCACCCACCACGATGGGAATTGTGCCCAGCAAGATACCCAACCCCAGGCGAAATTCTGAAGAATCAAACTGTCGGGTCATTGTGGCCTTGACCATGCCCATCGTCACCTGGCGGAGGTCATCCCAAAAGTAGTAAAGAATGGCTGCAATGCTGCCCAGCTGAATGACTGCGGTGAATGCCACCCCTGGGTCTCCCCATCCCAGCACCACGGGCACCATCTTGACGTGGGCTGTGCTGCTGATCGGTAAAAATTCTGTTAGCCCCTGCACAATGCCAATCACAATGGCTTGAAACAGGTTCATCGTCTCCGTGGGGGGCGTGGTCGCGCCGCTGCCCGCTTGGACTACCGTAGCTACTAGACCAAGGAACACACTATTCATAAGGGGTAACCATAGTAATGGATATAGCTTTGCAAGCCAGAGGCACCTGCTAAAGGTGACAGGGAGGCCTAGGCGGTCTCTACCATGGCCAGGTTACTGACCATAGGGATGAGCTCTGCATTGCTCTGACCCCTCCCTAGGAGACTTCCCTAGAATCTTAAAATAAGTACACTGTTTTCATGGGCAGCTGCCTAGTTTTAGGTAATCTCCATCAACTATCTTTACGTTGACTATTCTACGGAGCGAACAAAGTATCCGGGACCGAGGTATTTAGATTCTTCGTCTAGGCTTAACCCCTGGTTGGATTAAGTGTGAATTTGAGAGCAGCCTTAATCTGAAGACAACCTTAATACTGGTCTGATCTCTGGCCTAGCTTCCCTATCCCCCCCTGGGGCATGTTATGTTAACAATGATTAATTAAACACTCAGAATTACGTTGAGCCTATTTTGAGCCTTTCCTACAGTTCTGCTTCCGATAAGACGTTGCCGTGGCTGGCCCTGGTTCAGGGCTGGGTAGCACGATCAGGTCTTCAAATCAAGGTCTTTGGGGCAGCGCTGAGCCTGGTGATTTTGCCGGTGTTTGTGCAGGCCCCCCTGGTGCGCTACTTTCCCTGGGTGAGCCTGGCAATTACCCCTCTGTGGCTGGTGCTGGGAGCGTGGCTGATGCGGCGTCCTCGCTGGAGCCTCTGGGGTGACTTAATTGTGGGCTTTGGATGGATTTGGCTAACCGGCTCGCTGTACTGGGGTTGGTTTCGATGGGATCCGGTGATTCATTTGCCAATTGAGGCTTTGGGCTTGCCGATCGCCCTGGTTTGCCTGTGTCAAGGCTGGGGTCGAGTGGGTAGCTATTTCTTTTTGGGGTCTCTGTTAGGCACGGCAGTCACAGACCTCTACATCAACTGGATGCATTTGTTCCCCACCTGGCGGCAGCTGATGCTGACTAGCCCAGACGCGGCACCCTTGGTGCTGCGGGCGGCGAGCGCTACTCTGCAAACAGATGTGGCAGCCTGTCGAGCCGTGATTTTGGTGTTGTTTTTGCTCGTGGCGACGGCGATCGCCCTCAGCACCTCGCGTCAGCTGGCTTGGTGGGCCTTTGGGGGAGCCGTGTTTAGCACGCTTGTGGTTGATGGGTTGTTTTTTCTGACGGCGTCGCTAGCCTAGAACGGGTACTGGGTTTGCATCTCTGGCATAATAGGGTGAGCTCAGGGATGGTTTGAGATTGTTTGCCGCGATCGCAGATTGAGTTTTGGCGCAGTCGCGCTCAATCGTCTTTAAGTTTGTGCCCTAACTTTACCGCTGTGACTTCATCTGGCCCCTACCTTGCGCTTAAAACAGGCTCCGGCGATCGCCAGCTTTCCTTGGCAGGTGGCAGTTATTGGACAGTAGGGCGGGGCGACGACAATAATTTTGTGCTGCCTGACCGGTGGATATCGCGCAACCACGCCATGCTTCAGGATGCTGATAGCGGCCGGTTTTACCTAATCGACCTGGGCAGTCGCAACGGTACCTTTGTCAACGGGCGTCGGGTCAGCGTGCCGGTCATTCTCCACGACGGCGATCTGCTCACCTTTGGTCAGACTGAACTGCGGTTTTTCTCACCTCAAGATGCCGCTGTGGCGTTAGAGGCGCCCTTGGCTGGAGTCCATGGGGATGCTACTGCTACGGCCATGCTCCACGTGCGCCAGCTAATTTCGGTCATGGTGGTCGACATTCGCGACTTCACCGTACTGACCCGCCAGATTGACGAAAAGATTCTCTCCGAAGCCATTGGCACCTGGTTTCGTCGCGCTGGAGAAATTATTGGTCAATATGGCAGCTGGGTCGACAAATACATTGGTGATGCTGTGATGACGGTATGGGTTCATGGCCCCGAGGGGGCCGACCAAGCCAGCATGATCAAGATTTTGCAGGCTGTCAGCACCCTGGCCGAAATGACGAGTCAGCTCCACGAGCAGTTTCCGCTGCCGTTCCCCCTGCGCATTGGGGCTGGCATTAACACGGGCCACGCCATGGTTGGCAACACCGGCAGCGGCGATCGCCCCGACTACACCGCCCTAGGCGACACCGTCAACGCAGCTTTTCGCTTAGAGTCTGCGACTAAATCCCTAGGCCTAGATATCGCCATTGGCGAAACTACCTACAAATACTTGCAATCTGGGGTAGATGACCCCTGCTTTAAGCACTTCACCGTAGAGCTGAAAGGCTACGAAGGGCCCATCACCACCCGTGCTGGCACCTTTGTCGATTTGAACAAGTTTTTAGCTGCATACTCTTAATTCCCTAGTCACTAGCCCGTTTCACGCGCTGCGAAATGATGATTCGAGCTGAGCATCTAGCGGATCTTGAGTCGGTTTATCAAGTCAATGCGATCGCCTTTGGTCGCGAGCATGAGGCCAAGCTGGTCGCTCGGCTGCGGGGGTTGCTCCATACGTTGTCTCTGGTGGCGGTGGTGAGGGATGCGATCGTGGGCCACATCTTTTTCAGCCCAGTCACCTTTGAGGACGTTGATACGCAGAACTCAATGGTTTTGGGCCTGGGGCCGGTGGCTGTGCTGCCAGACCACCAGCACCAGGGCATTGGGACACAACTCATTCGCCAGGGGATAGAGCAGTGCCGTCAGATCGGCAGCGGGGCAGTTGTTGTGCTGGGCGACCCACGGTTTTATGCCCGGTTTGGTTTTATTCCTGCCGAAGAGAGGGCGCTGCGGTGCGAATACACTGTTCCCGAGGGTGCGTTTCGGGTGCTGGAGCTGAAGCCAGGGGCCTTGGAGAACTGCTGGGGACTGGTGCGGTATTGCCCGGAGTTTGCTGACTGCGAGTAGGAAGTGAGGAGAGACCAAATCCGCACACCACTCGGGTTCTACAGAGGGAAAGCCGAGAGAGCCCCATTGAATTTGATCAAGGCTCACCTGCTAATCTCAATCAACCCGTCGCTAAGCCGCCACCAAGCTGGCAATCAGAAGATGCTGTAATTCGTGGATTGTTACTGATGCGATCGCATCAACTTCCCCAACGCCCTACTCCCGCACCCATTCACCCATCTAACCCCCTTTCCCCGCTCCAAGAGACAACTTAGGGCTAAGATCGGTAGGCAACTTCCCCCCTGCCAGCATGACAGCCTTTTCTACCGCCCCTTTCAGCCCCGCAGAAATCGCCTCTGAAGGCATTAAGCCCGAGGAGTACGACGATATTGTGCAGCGCTTGGGCCGCCACCCCAACCGCGCTGAGCTGGGCATGTTTGGGGTGATGTGGTCAGAGCACTGTTGCTACAAAAACTCGCGCCCCCTGCTCAAACAGTTCCCCACCGAAGGGCCCCGGGTGCTGGTGGGACCAGGGGAGAACGCAGGCGTTATCGACGCCGGGGATGGGCTGCGGGTGGCCTTCAAGATCGAGTCCCACAACCATCCTTCTGCCGTCGAGCCGTTCCAGGGGGCCGCCACCGGAGTCGGCGGCATTCTGCGCGACATCTTTACCATGGGGGCGCGACCGATCGCCGTGCTCAACTCCCTGCGGTTTGGGGATCTGGCCGATAGCCGCACTCGTCGCCTGTGCCAGGGGGTGGTGTCGGGCATTGCCCACTACGGCAACTGCTTTGGGGTGCCTACTGTGGGTGGCGAAGTGTATTTTGACGCTGCCTACAATGGCAATCCGCTGGTGAATGCGATGGCGATCGGCATCATGGAAACCGACGACATCGTCAAATCTGGGGCGGCGGGCCTGGGTAACCCAGTGGTGTACGTGGGCTCTACCACTGGGCGCGATGGCATGGGCGGGGCCAGCTTCGCCAGCGCGGAATTGACCGACGAGTCTGAGCAAGACCGCCCTGCCGTGCAGGTGGGCGACCCTTTTCTCGAAAAGTCCTTGGTGGAGGCCTGTTTGGAGGCATTTAAGACGGGGGCGATCGTCGCCGCTCAAGACATGGGGGCGGCGGGCCTGACCTGTTCCACCGCCGAGATGGCGGCCAAGGGGGGCGTCGGCATCGAGCTAGATCTCGACCTCATCCCTGTGCGGGAAACCGGCATGGTGCCCTATGAGTATCTGCTGTCGGAATCCCAAGAGCGGATGCTGTTTGTGGTTGCCAAGGGCCGTGAAGCCGAGGTGATCGAGATCTTCGAGCGCTGGGGGCTGCACGCCGTGGTGGCCGGAACAGTGATTGCAGATCCAATTGTGCGGATTCTGTTCCAGGGTGATGTTGCCGCCGAAATTCCTGCCCTGGCTTTGTCGGAAAATACACCGATCTACCACCGTGAGCTGTTGGCCGAACCGCCAGACTACGCCCAAAAAGCCTGGGCTTGGAGCGAAGACAGCCTGCCAGCCTGCTCTGGGTCCGGCATTGCGCTTTCCGGTTCAGAGAATACCTCCTGGACTGAGGTACTTCACAAGCTGCTAGGCCAGCCGACGATCGCCTCTAAAAACTGGGTCTACCGCCAGTACGACCACCAGGTGCAAAACAATACCGTACGTCGCCCTGGCCAGGGCGACGCCGCCGTCATTCGTCTACGTCCCCAGGAAGCGGTCCCTGGGTATCAACCAGGCGGTACCACCCGAGGGCTGGCGGCTACGGTAGACTGCAACGCCCGCTACGTCTACCTCAACCCCTACGAAGGCGCCAAAGCCGCCGTGGCCGAGGCCGCCCGCAACCTTAGCTGTGTTGGGGCTTTGCCCCTGGCGGTGACCGACAACCTCAACTTTGGCAGCCCCGAAAAGCCTATTGGCTACTGGCAATTAGCCAACGCCTGCCGGGGCCTGGCCGACGCCTGTCGCGAGTTTGAGACCCCGGTCACCGGGGGCAATGTCTCGCTCTACAACGAGACGGTGGATAGCCAGGGCATCCCTCAGCCCATTTACCCCACCCCTGTGGTTGGCATGGTGGGGCTGATTGACAATTTGAGCCGCACCTGCGGCCAGGGCTGGCAGCAAGAGGGTGACTTGATCTACCTGCTGGGTGTGCCGGTGGAGCAGACCGGGACAGCGATCGCTGATGGCAAGCCCCTAGTTACCCTGGGCGGCTCGGAGTACCTGGCAGCGGTCCACGGTCAGGCGACTGGACAACCCCCGGCGATCGATATGGCGCTTGAGAAGCGAGTGCAGGCCGCCTGCCGCCACGGTATTGGCCAGGGTTGGGTGCGATCGGCCCACGATAGTGCCGAGGGTGGATTGGCTGTGGCCTTGGCAGAATCGTGCATTAGCGGCCAGCTTGGGGCTATGGTGCATCTTTCCCTGGAGGCCGATCAACCTAGTCAGCGGTGGGATCGGCTGCTGTTTGGGGAAGGGGGCGCAAGAATTGTCGTCTCGGTGAGCCGCGAGCATCAGTCCGCTTGGGAGGCTTACCTGAATCAACACCTGGCGAGTGAGTGGCAATGGTTGGGCACCGTGCAGGGCGACACCTTGACCCTTGCTACTCGGGATGGTCAAACGTTGATTGCCGATGCGGTTAAATCTTTGGCTTCCACTTGGAACACCGCGATCGAGCAGCGGTTAGCTGGGGAGAGCTAGGGCGGGCTTGGAACTTTCCTTATCATCCACATGACAGCCCGATAATCCTTTCTACATCGGGTTTAGGGCGTCGCCTGCGGAGAATACGGCAGGTGTTATGATCGGGCATATGTTAAGGAACTATTAAATAGGTTAGGGGAGTTCGGTAGTTTCTAATACCACTTCGAAATTCCTGACCCTATGATGAAGCTGGGCTCGCATTGAGGGCAAAATGCGGCAGCCGAATGTGTTGAGAAGTCTTGCTCCTTTGCCAATTGCGTTCTTAAGCCACCCTGCACCACCAATGACGTTCCCTTCTAAATCTTTCCTAGACGAGTCCTACGATTCCCCTCAGGATCATGTTGCGGATACTCGTTCCGAGTCGTTGCTCGAACGTCCCGATAAGCCCGAAGAGGCCTGTGGCATCTTCGGGCTTTATGCTCCCGACGAAGAGGTAGCTCGGCTAGCCTACTTTGGCCTATTTGCCCTACAACACCGAGGCCAAGAGTCGGCGGGCATTGCCACCTTCAACGCATCGGGTAGCCACTGCTACAAGCACATGGGCTTGGTGTCACAGGTGTTTGATGACCAAATTCTCAAAGATCTCACTGGCCACATTGCCGTTGGTCACACCCGCTACTCCACCACTGGCTCCAGTCATGTGTGCAATGCCCAGCCCGCTGTGGTGCCCACCCGCCTGGGGGATCTGGCCCTGGCCCACAACGGCAATTTGGTCAACGCCGCCGACCTGCGCGAAGAACTGCTAGACCGCCACCATGACTTGGTGACTACCACCGATTCAGAAATGATTGCCTTTGCCTTGGCCGAGGCCGTTAACGATGGGGCCGACTGGGTCAGCGCTGCCGAGCAAGCCTTCAATCGCTGTTACGGAGCTTTTAGCTTGGTGATTGGCACCCCCAACGGCATTTTGGGTGCCCGCGACCAGCAGGGTATTCGGCCCCTGGTGCTGGGGGTACTGGGCAATGACATTCCTGAAGTGGGGCAACCGGCTCACTATGTGCTGGCTTCGGAAACCTGTGCCCTCGACATCATTGGGGCAACCTACGTCCGTGATATTGAGCCAGGTGAGCTGGTGTGGATTACCCCCGAGGGAATTATTTCTCGCCAGTGGGCAGAGGCGACCCAACGCAAGCTCTGCGTGTTTGAGATGATCTATTTTTCGCGACCCGATAGCATTGTCAACGGCGAGAGCCTCTACAGCTACCGCCGCCGCTTGGGCCATCAGCTAGCTAAAGAAGCCCCCGCCGATGTCGATTTGATTATGGCGGTGCCTGACTCTGGGGTGCCAGCGGCGATCGGCTTTTCGCAGCAGTCCCAAATTCCATACGCGGAGGGGCTGATCAAGAACCGCTACGTGGGGCGCACCTTTATTCAACCCACCCAGTCGATGCGGGAGGTGGGCATTCGCATGAAGCTGAATCCCCTCAAGGATGTGCTGGAGGGCAAGCGAATTTTGATCGTGGATGACTCGATTGTGCGAGGCACCACCAGCCGTAAGATTGTGCAGGCATTGCGCGATGCAGGGGCGACCGAGGTGCACATGCGGATTTCGTCGCCGCCGGTCACCCACCCCTGTTTTTACGGCATCGACACCGACAACCAGGATCAGCTAATCGCAGCCACAAAGTCTTTAGAAGAGATTGCCGACCAAATCAACGTCGATTCCCTGGCCTATTTGAGCTGGGAGGGCATGCTGGCCGCGACGAACCAGGAGCCAGGCAGCTTCTGCTCCGCCTGCTTTACGGGCAACTATCCAGTAGAAATTCCTGAACCCTTTAAGCGGGCCAAGCTCAAGTTTGAGGCCAAAGAACCAGTGGCAACCTAGAGCGTTGCCCTAGCTGACGCAGGCCAAGGCTATACGCCAGTCTTGGCCCTGCTGTTGCACTTTTAGAGAGCGGCATTTGGCCAAAAATTTCGGCAGACCCTTGGGTTCGCCGATGCGCTTTAGTGCGGCGCTCATGGATTCTTGGTAGATGTGGGCAAAGTAAGCTGCCAGCACTGAGAGCTGAATTTGGCTATCTGCCTGACCCGAGGATAGCCGCCATAAGAGAGTGATCAGCGCTTGCTCTAGGCTGTGGGCGTCAGTGATGGGTGGTGGCATAGCTACTGCCTCCATTGCCCCCTCGGATCCGAGGAATCCTTCTGGCTGGGGAATAGCGATCGCGACTGCTGGTTCTGGAGGTGGGGTGTCGTTGGCGACGGTCTTGAGGGTGACAGCAATCTGTTTGCTGTTGGGTAACGGGGAAAGGACAAAAGCGGTGTGGAATTTGAGAAATTGTCCCAAGGTTTTGTATCCCGAGTTGGCCTGGAGTGCTTCGTTGGCGGAAAGGTGGTGGCGATCGCGAAATAGCTTGCCCAGCCGGTCCATAGTGATTGGCTGATCGGGATCATCCTCGTGGGCTTGAGTCAGCAGCTGTTTGAGCGATCGCGCCGTTTCTGCTAGGGTGGGCACCTTCGTCACCTGGTGGGCTAACTCGAGTGCCGAATCAGCCCCCTCACTAGCGTCGAAGTAGACCTTCTGAGTGGTTTGCTGCGCCAGATTGAGCACCTCGAACCAGCCGTCGTCGCGGTGTCTAACACAGTGAACGCTGACCCCCAGGTTGAGCAGAGCGTAGCCCAGGTGAAGCAGATCGGTATCCGTAGAACAGATAAATACCTCGCGGATCGATGGGGTTTGGAAGGTAATTAGGGACGTGTCCACAGCCATCTTGATGTCGGCACTGTTTTTGCCTGAGGGCACATGCACCATTTGATAGCCCCGCCGATACAGATCGCGATCGCGGCGGCCCAGTCTGCGCCAGTTGCCAAAGGCCAGACGGTGGCGGATGGGGTATCGACCCACGGTTTGCAGAAACGCCTCTAAGGCCTCGGGCGGGTTCATGTTTTCGGCATCCACCAGCAACAGCCCGACGTAGGGAATGTGAGCTGACTCGGGCTGGATGGGTTCGCTAGGGAGGGCTGCGATCGCCAACTGCTGCACCCGCTGCAAAATCTGGCTGTAGGGCTTAGATCCCTGGAAATCTGGGATCAAAAGCTTAGCTAGAATACGCTCGACGATCGGCATCGGCAAGTCAGGCTGTTGCTCAAGCAGTGCTGTCAGCTTGGCAACCTGCGCCTCTGCAGAGGTTGCCTGCAACCAGACTCCACCGGCCTCTGTGAGTAGGTCAGGCCGCTGCTGCTGCGTTCTCAAAAGCGCGGCGTGTAGAAAACGAGCAATCTTCTCACAGTGCTTTGGGGTAGGCGGCTCAGGGGAGCGAGTCATACCAGGAGCCTAAACGGTTGATGGCTTAGTCTACACGATGGAAAATCCAGCTTTTCGCAAAGCATAGCAACGCCGGCTTTTTAGGTCTAAGTTACCCCTGTTGCGATGGCTACACCCCGCTGCTGGTCTACTCAGGGTAAACTTCAGCATGTCTAAGCAGTTTGCTGTAGTAAACGATCGCCATACCGGCGCAACGGAGCGTTGACACCATGGGCAAGGGCAGAATAGAAGCCTTTAGCGACGGCGTGCTCGCTATCATCATCACAATTATGGTGCTAGAGCTGAAGATACCCCACGAGGCTGAGCTGACGGCGCTGCAACCGCTGATTCCGGTGTTTTTGAGCTACCTGCTCAGTTTTGTCTACATCGGCATTTACTGGAACAATCATCACCACCTGCTACAGGCGGTGCGCCAGGTGAATGGCAATGTACTGTGGGCTAACCTGCACTTGCTGTTTTGGCTGTCGCTGATTCCCTTCGTCACTGGGTGGACGGGGGAGAATCACTCTGCGGCGCTGCCGGTGGCGTTTTATGGGGGTGTCCTGCTGTTTGCGGCGATCGCCTACTACATCCTCACCCAAGTGCTAATTGCTTATGAGGGCCGCGACTCGGCTCTGGCGATTGCTGTCGGGCGCGACTGGAAAGGCAAGATTTCAGTGGTGATCTATGCGATCGCCATTCCCCTCGCTTTCCTAAGTTCGTGGCTATCTCTGGGGCTGTATGTCCTCGTTGCGGTGATGTGGCTCATACCCGATCGCCGCATTGAACGTGCCTTACTGTCCTAAGCAGAGTCTAAGGCTTGAAGCTCAGCCAGTGCTTGAGCACCCGCCAGCGGTGGGCGGAGGTGGGCAGCCGCAGCCAGTAGGCCCAGCGACGCGACAGACCTCCCAGCCATCCGGTGATGCACAGCCCAAAACCACAGACCACGGCCTCCCCTTGACCCAGGGTAAGCATGTCACCCAGATGGTTGTAGATAAACGGTTTGAGGGGGCGATCAGCGATCAGCGCCAGCAGATTAGAGGCAACCACAGGACCGGCCTGGTAGGCAGCTTGGGCCGTAGTGGGAGCCCGGTCACGACCCGGGGCAGGCATGGCGGCCATATCCCCCAATGCAAAAACATGTTTGTGATCCAGCAGCTGTAGGGTAGGCAGCACCTGGTACTGGCCAAAAATGGTCGGTTTGAGATCATCCCCCAACCAAACTTGGGGCACTGTACCCACCGTCCACAGGATAATGTTGGCTAGGCAGTGGCGGGTTTGGCCCTCGTAGCCTAAGGTCAGCCCGCTGGCATCTACCGCCTCGATCGCAGCATCGAGATAGACCTCTATCCCTCGTTTTGCCATGGCCCGTGCCGCCGCCCGCTGAATGCGTTGGGGATAGGAGCGTAAAATTTCGCCTCGGCGGTCAACCACGGTGACGTGGCCCCGGCTACCGAGGCGATCGCTTAGTTTGCAGGCTAGCTCCACGCCGCTAGGGCCAGCCCCGGCTACCACCACCCGTACCTGGGGCGATTCTTCAAGATCGTTTAACCGCCGCTCCAACTGTTCGGCATCCTGCAAGGTGTTAAACGGCAGGCTGTGAGCCTGGTTGCCGGGGGTGGCGGGGGGCCGCATTCGGCTACCCAGCGCGACCACCAGGTAGTCGTAGGCGATCGGTTCGCCATGGCGCAAAGTGACGCGTTGCCGGGCCAGGTCGATGTGCTCGGCCCAGTCCTGACGCAGATCAACGGTGGTGTGCTTGAGCAACTCTCGGTAGGCGGGGGCAATCTCCCAGGGAGCGAGTTCCTGGGTAAGCAGTTCGTAGAGCAGCGGGGTAAAGTTGAAGCGATCGCGCGGCTCGACCAGGGTAATGTGGATGGGGCGCGGCGATCGCCGCGATCGCTGGTGCAGGGATAGGGCACAGTACAGTCCCCCAAATCCGCCGCCCAAAATGCAGACTCGCACAGCGCCAGTCGCAGGTTCTGAGTTAGCAGAGAGAGAACGCTTCGAAGGCATAGGGAAGAAATGCGGGGGCTGTGCCAAGGGTGCCCAGCTTACTGCACAATAGCGCTAGGCTGCCCGTGCTGCTCTAAACCCGTTATCCCTAACTCTATGTCTGAGTTTTGCCAGGGCTATGCCTCACCCGCTGTTGATCTCTGGCTGCTCTCTACCGAGATCCTTGATCCGACCACCCAGCAGACCTTCAAAGCCTGTTTATCGTCGGCAGAACAAGCTCAGCTACAGCGCCTTCGACCTGCCGTCCAGGGGCAGTTCCTAGCCAGTCGAGGCTGCCTGCGCCACCTGCTGAGCCGCTACACCGGCCAAGCGCCCGCCGCGCTCACCTTTGTCTACGGACCTAAGGGCAAGCCAGCCCTCAGCCCCCATGACAGTAAATTTTGCGTGGTGCCACAATTCAACCTGTCCCACAGCGGGCAGCGGTTGCTCGTAGCCATCAGCACCGCCGATGATGTAAATGCGATCGGTGTGGATATTGAAGCTCTGCGCCCGGTAAAATCTCTGGCGGGTCTGTGTCGTCGCTACCTCACCGCTGCTGAGGCTGAAACCGTGCTGGCTCTGCCACATCCCCAGGCCGACCACCGTTTTTTGCGCTACTGGACAGGTAAAGAAGCCTGCCTCAAATCCCTCGGCATTGGCATAGTCGACTCCATGCAGGCCCTAGAGTTGCGCTTAGAGATTCCAGATCTCACCTCGTTGCCGACCTCGGTGAAGGCGGTGACGGCAACGAGGTTAGACCATCCAGGGCAGCTCTATCAGTGGCACCCAGAGCCAGGCTACATGGGTGCGATCGCCGTGCAAATTTCTTTCCTAGAGCCAGAGCGGCTGCGCTTTTGGCAAACGACCCCCGCTGCCCTACTAGCTGATGCTTAACCTCACCGGTTCTTAGCCCGCATCGGTGAGCCCAGTTACTGCCTAGGCGTTCGCCAAAATGTTTAGCTGTTGCCCAGATCGGGAATCCCTAGGGGCGACAGGGTATCGCCCTGGTTCCAAGAAATATCCGGCATGCTGTTTGAGGCTTCCCTCAGGGCCACTTCCCAGTGTTTGCGCATTTTAACTAGGTAAGGATCCCCCGCCTGAAACTGGGCTTGATGGCGAATCTCAAAGCTATTGGTCTGATACATAGTCATGTGAATTGGTGGCCCCACCGACAGGTTCGATCGCATCGTCGAATCAATCGACAGCAGCGCGCACTTGGCCACCGCATCGAGGGGCATGTCAAATCCTAGAGTGCGATCGAGTATGGGCTTGCCGTACTTGGTTTCGCCAATCTGCAAAAACGGTGTTTCGGGGGTAGCCTTGATGCAGTTGCCCTGGCTATAGATCAAAAACAGCTCGGGCACCTCTCCCTGCACCTGACCGCCCAGCAAAAAACTGCACTTAAAATCAATTTTGTCCTGGGCCAGCCAGGCGCGATCGGCCTCCTGTAGAGTGCGAATTTGCTCCCCCAGGTAGCGGGCCACGTCGTAGAGGCTGTGCAGACTGTGCAAATTGGGCTCGCGATCGTGCTTAATGTCTTGACCAAGCTGATGCACCACCGCCTGGGTAATCGACAGGTTGCCCGAGGTGCACAACAAAAGGACGCGATCGCCCGGTTTAGAGAAATCAAACAGCTTGCGGTACGACGAAATATAGTCAACCCCAGCATTGGTTCTAGAATCGGCGGCTAGCACCAACCCCTCTTTCACCAAAATGCCCAAACAGTAGGTCATTGGTTTCCCACGGTACGTCATGGCGGCCGCATAGCCCATGGGGCAGGCACCGCAACCCATAAAACCGCAAAAAAGCGCCGGTTAACCCAGCGCCCTAAGAATACACCTAATTCCCATAGCCCGATCCGCTGCTCCTCTAGCCGGCGCAACGGCATCCGGCGCAGCAGTCCCCAACCGCGATCTTACGATCCCGTTTGTTTGCTAGAGGTCTGAATGTACAGAATTAGCAGAAAAACCGTCGGTACCAGAACAAAAAGAATGCTGGCTACAAAACCAAGCTTATTGACTTCCATCAGTGCTTGCCTCTACTACTCTCAACCCAACAACGTCGCATCAAGCTTTCAACGCTAACCGTCTCTATCCTTGTCAAACCTGCTTTAGCTCGACTCACCAAAGACTGGCTGCGCTAAAAACCCGACGCTTTCAGAATATCACTCTACTCGGTGAGAATGCAGCGCTGCGTCAAAGCCCCTGAGCCGATACCAAACAATCAGGGCTAGGCGCTCTTCGAAGTCTTAGCCTGAACCAGCGCCTTGCGGTTGGGCTTTGTAACTACCGAAACTGGCCCATGCACCGTGGTTTGGCAAGACAGGCGGCAGCTCTCAGGCCACTTCTTCAGTTTGCGCTCTTCTACCTGGGTGCGGGGCGACAGGTTTTCGCCCCCTGCCACTACATCGACTACGCAGGTGCCGCACTGGCCGTAGCCGCCGCAGTTCATCAGCTTGCCGCTAAAGGTATAGATGTCAATCCGGTTTTCTAAGGCCTTAAAACGCAGGTTGGCCCCGTCGGCAACGACAATCTCAGTGTCTTCGTTAACAAACTTAACATTAGCCATTGCGGGAATCTCCTTAGCGTTCTGCGTCGTTAGCGGCGATAAATCAAGCCTTTGGCCGCTGGGCTGAGGTGTTTTTAAGCCACAACCCCCGGCGATCGCCCTCAGTCGAGGCTCAAGCTGGTTGCGAGGGAATTTGGGACTGGTTACACTTCGTTAAGTAATTTCATTGTTACATCTCATCTGTACCAAATGATCCCGCATCCAACAATGACATCGCCCCCTCAGGCAATGGCGGGATGACGGGGCAATTGGGGCATTACTGAGAGCCTGATTCTGATAGGCTAATCAGTACTGGCATGCTTAAGACAATTCCCAAAACAACATTGTTTTACCTAGAGGAGGAGCGTAGTCAATGGGACTACCCTGGTACCGGGTACACACGGTCGTCGTTAACGATCCCGGGCGACTGATTGCTGTACACCTAATGCATACGGCCCTGGTAGCTGGCTGGGCCGGCTCGATGGCTCTCTTTGAACTGTCCACCTTTGATCCCAGTGACCCTGTGCTCAACCCCATGTGGCGGCAGGGCATGTTTGTCCTACCCTTCATGTCTCGTCTGGGTGTAACCCAGTCGTGGGGCGGCTGGAGTGTGACTGGCGCATCCGCCGTTAACCCCGGCTTTTGGTCCTTTGAGGGTGTGGCTGCGGCTCACATCGTCCTGTCAGGTCTGCTATTTTTAGCCGCCTGCTGGCACTGGGTCTATTGGGATCTAGATCTGTTCCGCGATCCTCGCACCGGAGAGCCGGCGCTGGATTTGCCCAAAATGTTTGGTATTCACCTGTTCCTATCCGGCCTTCTCTGCTTCGGCTTTGGGGCCTTCCACCTGACTGGTCTCTGGGGACCTGGCATGTGGGTATCTGACCCCTACGGCCTCACCGGCCACGTGCAGGGGGTTGCTCCCGAATGGGGATCCGCAGGCTTTAACCCCTTTAATCCTGGCGGTATTGTGGCTCACCACATCGCCGCGGGGATTGTGGGCATTATCGCTGGCTTGTTCCACCTGACGGTGCGCCCACCCCAGCGCCTATACAAGGCTCTGCGCATGGGTAACATTGAGACGGTACTGTCCAGCAGTATTGCAGCGGTGTTCTTTGCGGCCTTTGTGGTGGCAGGCACCATGTGGTACGGCAGTGCCGCTACCCCCATTGAGCTGTTTGGCCCTACCCGCTACCAGTGGGATGGCGACTACTTTAAGCAAGAGATTCAGCGCCGGGTTCAGGCCGATGTCAACTCTGGGTCATCCCTGGATGAGGCCTACGCCAGTATTCCTGAGAAACTGGCCTTCTACGACTACGTCGGCAACAGCCCTGCTAAGGGTGGTTTGTTCCGGGTTGGCCCCATGGTCCAAGGCGATGGTATCGCTGAGGGCTGGCTAGGTCAC
This sequence comes from Nodosilinea sp. FACHB-141, assembly GCF_014696135.1. Taxonomy (NCBI): domain Bacteria; kingdom Bacillati; phylum Cyanobacteriota; class Cyanophyceae; order Nodosilineales; family Nodosilineaceae; genus Nodosilinea; species Nodosilinea sp. FACHB-141. The sequence continues at coordinate 55,158 of NZ_JACJPP010000022.1, forward strand.
CCCGTCTTCAAAGACAAGGAAGGCCGCGAGCTGTTTGTCCGCCGCCTGCCCAACTTCTTTGAGACCTTCCCTGTGGTGCTGGTCGACAAAGACGGCGTTGTTCGCGCTGACATTCCCTTCCGTCGGGCTGAATCTAAGTACAGCTTTGAGCAGACTGGCGTAACCGCGACCTTCTACGGCGGTGAACTCGGTGGTCAAACGATCTCTGAGCCTGCCCTGGTCAAGCGCTACGCCCGTAAGGCGCAGCTAGGTGAACCCTTCGAGTTCGATCGCGAAACCCTCGGCTCTGACGGGGTATTCCGCACCAGCACTCGCGGCTGGTTTACCTACGGTCACGCGGTGTTTGCGCTGCTGTTCTTCTTTGGTCATATCTGGCACGGGTCTCGTACCCTGTTCCGCGATGTGTTTGCGGGTGTGGACCCCGACCTGTCTCCCGAGCAGGTGGAATGGGGTTTCTTCGCCAAGGTGGGAGATACCTCCACTCGTAAAGAAGAGACTGTTTAGTTTCCCGTGAGTTAAGGTGCCCGGCGGTTGATTTTAGAACGTCACCCGTCGGGCACGTTATATCTAATCCTTGTAAACTAAAGATAACCCGGTTGAGATAGGAGCCTTTTTCACCATGGAAGCTGTCGCTTACATCTTCATTTTTGCCTGCATCATTGGTACCCTGTTCTTTGCGATCGCCTTTCGCGAACCCCCTCGCATTTCTAAGGACTAATCCCAACGACTTAGTCACTTAGACCGATGATGGTTTGAGGTTTACGCAAATTTGGCAGGACTTTCGACTCATTTCGATTGTTTTCTCACAATTTAATTAATATAGAGGCAAGCCTTTCCATCCATGGGAAGGTTTGCCTTTATTTTTGCTAGGTTGCGATGACCTTAAGGCATTCTGACCTGGTCCTTTTTCTCCCATTGGGAGTGTGTCTATGCATTGCCCGTTCTGTCAGCATCTGAACAACCGAGTCTTAGAGTCGCGATCGGCGGAGGCGGGGCGCAGCATTCGCCGGCGCCGGGAATGCCTGAGATGCGAGCGCCGATTCACTACCTACGAGCGCATTGAGTATGTGCCCGTTACGGTAATCAAGCGTAGCGGCGACCGAGAGCTATTTGAGCGTTCTAAGGTGCTGCGGGGTATAGTGCGGGCCTGCGAAAAAACTCCAGTGTCGTCTCTAGCAATGGAGGCGATCGTCGACGACATTGAGGCTGAACTTCAGCAGCGGGCTACTCGAGAGGTGACCAGCGCTGAAATCGGCGAAATGGTATTGGCTAAGCTCCAGGCCATGAACGAAGTAGCCTTTGTGCGATTTGCCTCGGTATATCGTCAGTTTCAAGGCATTCGCGATTTTGCCGAAACCCTGAGCCAGCTTCAAGGTGATCGAGGCGATCGCCATGAGGATGGTACGGAAAACGGCCAGTCCTCAACCTACGTGGTTTCCGCCCAATCTCTGTAAGCCAGTAGTTGCAGTGAAGTTGACGCCAAACCCAAACCAATCCTGTCGGTGTAGATCAACAACACCGCCTATTCAGCTATAATTTTAATCCTGTGGGTTTATCGGGCTGTCTACGTCGGCACGCTGTTGCGTGGGGGCTGACTGTCACATATCTGAGTTGATTGTTTTGTACGTCTACACGGAAACCGCAGTATTACGGAGAAATAATAGGACAACACTAGCATGCTCAATCAGGACGTAAAGGACGCTGACATCGGGTTTACACATGAAGACTTTGCCGCACTTTTAGATAAGTACGACTATCACTTCAACCCAGGCGATACGGTTTCTGGTACCGTGTTTAGCCTTGAGCCCAGGGGCGCCCTGATTGATATCGGTGCTAAAACCGCCGCTTATCTCCCTATTCAGGAGATGTCTATCAACCGGGTTGATCATCCTGAAGAGGTGCTGCGCTCCAATGAAACCCGCGAGTTCTTTATTCTCACCGACGAGAATGAGGACGGTCAGCTGACTCTTTCCATTCGTCGCATTGAGTACATGCGCGCTTGGGAACGGGTGCGCCAACTCCAGCAGGAAGACGCCACTGTCCGTTCCGGCGTGTTTGCTACCAACCGAGGTGGCGCTTTGGTGCGCATTGAGGGCTTACGCGGCTTCATCCCCGGCTCTCACATCAGCACCCGCAAGCCGAAGGAAGATCTGGTGGGCGAAGACCTGCCGCTCAAGTTTCTGGAAGTCGACGAAGAGCGCAACCGTCTTGTGCTCAGCCATCGTCGTGCTCTGGTTGAGCGTAAGATGAACGGTCTGCAAGTGGGCGAAGTGGTGCTGGGCGCAGTGCGTGGCCTCAAACCCTACGGCGCCTTCATCGATATTGGCGGCGTTAGCGGTCTGCTGCACATCTCTGAAATTTCCCACGACCACATTGACACGCCTCACAGCGTGCTCAACGTCAATGACGAAATCAAGGTCATGATTATTGACCTTGATGCTGAGCGAGGCCGAATTTCCCTTTCGACCAAGCAGCTAGAGCCCGAGCCGGGTGACATGGTCAAGAACCCTGACCTGGTCTACGACAAGGCCGAGGAAATGGCCGCTAAGTACCGCGAAGCCATGCGTCGTCAGGCTGCTGAGCAAGCCGGTGAGGTCATTGACGAACCTGAAGAGCTGTATGAAGAGGAAGAAGTGGCCGTGGCTGTTGACTAGACTCTTTGTCTAGCCTAAGTTCTCTCCAAATGCTGCCAGCGCCTGCTCGATAACACTATCGGGCGGGCGCCATTTATATTTGCCCAGATCAATGCGGCCCCGGTGGTCAAACTCAATGCCTTCGTCCTCTAGCATGGCCCGCTGAAGGTAGTCGCTGCCGTGGCGCAGCGGCGACTCAGAGACTTCTCCCTTGGCGTTGATCACCCGTTGCCAGGGCACGTCGTCGGTGGTCATATCAACCCGGTAAAGGGCGTAGCCTACCAGTCGGGGTTTGCCAATGAGCCCTGCTAGCTCAGCCACCTGGCCATAGGTGGCCACCTGACCCGGAGGAATTTGGCGGACCACAGCGTAGATGCGTTCGTAGGTCAGCATAGTCTTAACCCAACGTGGGTTTGGGGCTAGTGAGTACGACTAGCGAGAAGTCAGCCACGGCGATCGCTTCTCCGGGTTTGTAAATCTGCCCGTCGTTCACGAAGCTAGTAGGCTGTTCAGTATTGATTACCATTGACCAGGACTGGTTTTTAAGCAGGGGTGGCACACAAAAATCTTGAGCATCCGCTTGGGCATTAAAGAATAGCAAGAAGCTATCGTCCTCCAGCCGCTGCCCCTGGGCCTCAAAGCCCATCAGCTCTTCACCATTGAGGAATACCGTAATTGCCTTGGCCGAGCCGCCGTACCACTGGTTGTCTGTAATTTCGCTGCCGTCAGGATTGTACCAACCGATGTCGTGAACCCCTGACCCGTGAATCGCCCGCCCCTGAAACCAGTGACGCCGGGCAAAGGATGGGTGGGTTTGGCGCAGCTGAATCAGCTGGCTGGTAAACGACAGCAGCTCATGTCCTAAGGGGCTCAGGTTCCAGTCGAACCAGGACAACTCGCTGTCTTGGCAGTAGGTATTATTGTTGCCCTGCTGTGTACGGCCGAGCTCATCACCACCGAGCAGCATGGGAACCCCTTGGGAGAGCAGCAGCGTAGCCAGCAAGTTGCGCTGCTGCTTGTGTCGCAGGGCCAAAATGGATGGGTCGTCAGTTTCGCCCTCAGCCCCACAGTTCCAAGAGCGGTTATAGCTCTCGCCGTCGCGATTGTTTTCGTGGTTGGCCAGGTTGTGCTTCTCGTTGTAGCTCACCAAATCCCGTAGGGTAAAGCCGTCGTGACAGGTGATGAAGTTAACGCTGGCGTGGGGACGTTTGCCATTGGCTTTGTACAGGTCAGAGCTGCCGGTAACCCGGAAGGCAAACTCGCCCAGGCGACAGTCATGGTCGCGCCAAAAGTCGCGCATGGAATCGCGGTATTTGCCATTCCACTCCGACCACAGCAGCGGAAAGTTGCCCACCTGATAGCCTCCCTCCCCCAAATCCCAAGGTTCGGCGATTAGCTTAATAGTGGACAGCACCGGATCCTGATGAATGATGTCGAAGAACGCCGCCAGACTATCTACTTCGTACAGTTCGCGAGCCAGTGCCGAGGCGAGGTCAAAGCGAAAACCATCGACGTGCATCTCTAGCACCCAATAGCGCAAGCTATCCATAATCAGCTTGAGCACTTGAGGATGGCGCACGTTAAGGGAGTTGCCGCAGCCGGTGAAGTCCATGTAGTAGCGGGGAGCATCTTCGACGAGGCGATAGTAGGCGGCGTTGTCGATGCCTCGCAGACTGATGGTTGGCCCTAGGTGGCTGCCCTCGCCGGTGTGGTTGTAGACCACGTCTAAAATGACTTCAATGCCGGCTTGATGTAGCGCTTTAACCATCTGCTTAAACTCGTTGACCTGCCCACCGGTCTGTCCAGCGCTGCTATAGCCGCCGTAGGGAGCCAGATAGCTGAGTGAGTCGTAGCCCCAGTAGTTGAGCAGCCCTGTGTTAGCTAGATGCCCTGGATAAGCATGGAAGTGGTGGACAGGCAGCAGCTCTACGGCGGTAATGCCCAAGCCACTGAGGTGATCAATCATGGCTGGATGAGCCAGCCCAGCGTAGGTGCCTCGTAGTGGTTCTGGGATGTCTGGATGGCGCTGGGTAAGCCCTTTAACGTGGGTTTCATAGATGATAGTGCGATGCCAGGGGGTGTCGAGGGGGCGATCGCCCTCCCAATCAAAGCTGGGATCAATCACCACAGCCTTAGGCATAAACGGGGCGCTATCGACCTCAGAAAACGACAAATCGAGGTTTTCGAGATCGTTGGTTGCATCTAGGTCATAGCCAAAAATAGCAGGGTCAAACTGTACATCACCATCTACGGCCTTGGCGTAGGGATCAATCAGCAGCTTGTAGGGGTTGAACCGCTGCCCCCCTTTAGGATGATGGGGTCCCTGGACCCGAAAGCCATAGCGCTGCCCAGGCCCCACCCCAACTAAATAGCTGTGCCATACGTAGTTATCAACCTCAGTCAAAGGAATGCGGGTTTCCTGATCAGCCGCATCAAATAGACAGAGGTCAACTCCTGTGGCATTTTCTGAAAATAGGGCGAAGTTGGTGCCCGTGCCATCCCAAGTGGCACCCAAGGGATGGGGACGACCTGGCCAAACTTGCATTCCCATAGCGAGTGCTGTCTTGCTTAACGATCCTGAGGGTTAACGACGCTAAGACCGGTGACCCATTGGGGAGCCCCCATTGAAAACATTCTGCGGCGCCAAGGCGTCGTGCCTATCCTAGGGTAACAGGCTACGGGAATGGGCGTGGCAATGGCAAGAGGGGTTTGGTGCTCCTTGGCCTTATCAAACTTTTATAGTCTTGCGGTAGTCTTGCCGGGAAAGATTGGATTGCCGATTGCGATCTGTATCGAACAATACCAATCGGCTTGGTAAACTTCACTGGTAGGAGTGGTAAGCAATGCCTCTCGTAAAGCGTTGTGTAGCTGAATTTTTTGGTACGTTTTGGTTGGTGCTGGGCGGTTGTGGCAGTGCCGTGCTGGCAGGTAAGTTTTTAGACAGCAGCGGTGCCTTTAACCTAGGCATCGGCTTTTTGGGCGTTTCGCTGGCGTTTGGCCTGACGGTGCTGACTATGGCCTACGCAATTGGCCACATCTCAGGCTGTCATCTCAATCCGGCAGTGTCCTTTGGGCTATGGGCCGGGGGGCGGTTTCCCAGTAGCGAACTGCTGCCCTACATTGTGTCCCAGGTGTTGGGAGGCATTTTAGGGGCTGGCATTATCTACATTATTGCTACTGGCCAGCCGGGATTTGCCATTGACCCCTCTGTGGGCAATCCTTTGGCGACTAATGGTTTTGGGGCTCACTCGCCCGGTGGCTTTAGCCTATTGGCCTGCTTCGTGTGTGAAGTGGTAATGACCTTCTTTTTCTTGATGATCATTTTGGGGGCCACTGACCTTCGTGCTCCAGTAGGCCTAGCCCCAGTGGCGATTGGTCTGGCGCTGACGCTAATTCACCTAATTAGCATTCCAGTGACCAATACCTCTGTGAACCCTGCTCGCAGCACAGGTCCGGCTCTATTTGTTGGTGGCCCGCTGTTTGCCCAGCTGTGGCTATTCTGGGTGGCACCTATTCTAGGAGCGCTGCTAGCAGGGTGGTTTTATGCCACCTTCTTTTCCGTCAATAGAGAGCCCGCAGCTCAGGTTGAAAGCGCCAAGATAGTCGTCTAGCGCAAAACCCCAGGCTCTAAACCGCTAGCTTGCCCTAGCGGTTTAGAGCCTGTACTCCATCATCGGGATTGTTGACGCGGATGGAGGAAGCATTCGCCCAGTTTTTAGTGGTGTTAAAGGCTAAGGCAGCTGATAGCCACAACTGCCACAAAAGCGATCGCCCTGGGCGATCGCAGCCCCGCACTGGGTGCAGAATTTCTGGTTATTAACCGTCGGCGTGTTCAACCCGAGGGTCATCTTGCCCATGCGCAGGGTCATAGGGTTGAGTGACATCTGCATGTCGCCCATCTGCATTGGAGCCATGGGTGGCATAGGCGGCATGGGCGGCATTGAGGCGATTGGAGAAGGACCAACCTCGGTCACCTGCATGGGAGTGGCCTGGTTGGTGTCCCAGGCTGTGGCGGATGCGACTCCAATCTGCATACCCTGGATTTGCCAGAAAAACGTGCCCTGGGCCGTAACACAGCGCAGGAGAGCCCCGTTATCTACCCTGATTATTTGAGGTATCTCCGTCCATGGACCCGTATGCACCTGAGTGTTGGACTGCTGCTGTTGGCCAGCACCAGCGCTGGCTAGGGTAATGAGGGTGATGGAACCGGGGTTGTCAAGATATATCTTTTGGCCAGGGCTAAGATCGCAGTGATAAGGCATAGTTAACGTTGCTAATTCTGTTGATAACCTAAAACCGTTTTAATTCGTTGGACCTGGGCTATAAATATGCTAGGGCGAGCCACTGACCTCTAGCCGGTTTTCCAAAATGTTTTTGGTTCATTGACTCGGTTTGGAGCTGGTTTAAGGCTGCCCCAGGGCACTTTGGGAAAACTAATGACGGGCCAAAATAAGTGTTTTTGGACTCGCCAGCTAAAATCGGATAGTCCAATGAGTTCCTTATCTAAGGTTGTAACTGCTAATCATTTAAGGAAGATATGCCCAAGTCTGGCTAGGTGGGCTGAGGTGTGGCGCGATCGCTGCCATGGCTAAAAAAAGCGCAGGGCTACTCATGTATAGAACCCAGGATTCCCAGCTGGAGGTGCTGTTGGTGCACTCAGGTGGGCCTTACTGGGCTAATCGCCGTTGGCAAGCCTGGACAATTCCCAAGGGCGAAATTGACCCTGGGGAAGACACCTTTGAAGCCGCCAAGCGCGAATTTTTAGAAGAAACTGGGCAGGTTCCGACCGGCAGCTTTCGTCCCCTACAGCCGGTGCGCCAGGCAGGAGGCAAGCTAGTCTTTGCTTGGGCCTTTGAGGGCAACTTCAACCCTGCAAATCTGCACAGCAATACTTTCTTTTTAGAATGGCCACCCAACTCTGGCGTGCTACGGGAGTTTCCCGAGGTGGACCAAGCTGCCTGGTTTGAACTAGAAGAGGCCAAGAGACGCATTATTAAAGCCCAAGGCCAGTTTTTAGACGAACTAGTGCAAGTGCTAGGGCAGGTGCCCTTAGCGTGAGTGCTTTTAGGTGCTTGGCACGCTTCAAAGGTCAGATTGCTGCAAAAACTGCCGCAGCCGCGCCATCGCCAGACTTTGACCGAGATTCAAAGGCAGAGCCGACACACCCTCCAGTCGCGACTGCACCCACTGATCACCCCAGTACCATTCATGGAAACCATCAATTCCGCCAGATAGCACCATGTAAAGGCTGTGGTCGTCTACCTGTTTGACGTCGTGGTGAATTTCGACTGGGCCAAGGTAACTGTTAAAGCTCAGCCCACTGTGGATCTTGCCGGGCAATCCCTGGCTAAACTGCTGGGGCCAAAGCCATCGGCGAAACTGACTGGGCTGCACCAAGCTCGCCTGAATATGCTCGTGGTTGGCATTGACTTCGATGCGGAGGTGGCTGTGCTGAAATGTGCCTAGCATAGAGTGACGGTGGCCCGCAAACAACACCTCTCAGTATGCCAAAAGAAACCCGATGGGATGTGGGCACAGAGGCGGCAAACAAGCTCTCTCCTAGAGGTGGGTAAACTGCCCTAAACCCGCCCTCCCAAACCTCTTACAATAATTAATAAGCAATATTAAGTGAAAACTGGGGCAGCGCATGGTAGATCAACTGATTCGGGCTACCGCCGCCGATGGCGGTGTACGGGTGGTAGGCGTTATCACGACTAAACTCACTGAGGTGGCCCGGCAGCGCCACAACCTCTCCTACGTAGCGACCGCTGCCCTGGGTCGTACCCTTTCGGCGGGCCTGCTGTTGGCCTCCAGCATGAAACAACCCCAAGGCCGGGTAAACATTCGCGTGCGGGGAGATGGCCCCCTAGGCGGCGTTCTGGTAGATGCCGGTATGGATGGCACTGCCCGTGGCTATGTGGATAACCCTGCTGTGGAGTTGCCTCCCAATGCCCAGGGCAAACTCGATGTCGGCGGGGCCGTAGGCCGCAACGGCTATGTTTATGTAGTGCGTGATATGGGCTACGGCTACCCCTACTCCAGTACCGTTGAGCTAGTCTCAGGGGAAATTGGCGATGACCTCACTCACTACCTAGTGAGTTCTGAGCAAACCCCCTCGGCCTTGATATTAGGTGTATTTGTAGGCGCCAATGGGGTTGAGGCAGCTGGGGGCCTGCTGCTGCAAATTTTGCCTCGTGCTGCCGAAGATACCGAAATGGTGGCTCTAATTGAAAGTCGCCTGGCCGGATTGACCGGCTTTACCCCCCTGCTGCGGGCCAACAAGACGCTACCTCAGATTTTTGATGAGCTGGTGGGCGATCTGGGCCTAGAAATTTTGCCCGAAACTCAAATGGTGCAGTTTTCCTGCCCCTGCTCGTTCGATCGCATGCTGAGGGCGCTCAAGATGCTGGGCGAAGATGAGCTGCAAGACATGATTGAAACAGATGATGGGGCCGAAGCCGTCTGTCATTTTTGCAATGAGGTCTACCACACCGACAGCGATCAGCTAGCGCAGCTAATCGTTGATCTACGGGAAGAGCGCCAGGAGGCGGGGCGTTGAGGGCTTATGGAGATGAGAAAGATTGGAAATTCTGTTGTCAGATTGCTCCCTATAGGGTTTAACTGCTCCTGATCGCAGCATCTCCTCGTTTTTCCTACTAGTCCATCAATCGCTGATAGGCTAGCGTCAGAGCCCCCTCGTCTCCCACATTGCCGGGGAAAAGCACCACTGGCAGATCAGGAAACTGGGGGTGATCGGCGGGGGTGCGCACGGCAGAGACGCCAGGTAGAATTTGGCCAAGTAGCCGGGCGGTACGCAGCGCTAGCCCAGTGCTGAGGGTGTCGTTGGAGGTGATGCCGCCCTTGCTGATCAGGAACCCGATATCGTCGGGTAATCCTTTAATTACGTCCATTAGTAGGGAAGAGACTTCGACACCAAAGTCGAGCCGGGCCTGAACGGTGTCAAAGGCAAGTTCCTGGCGACTAGTGTAGACCACAGGCACCTGGCCGACGTTGTGGGCTTCGTTTACCTGGTCAAGAATATTTGATAGCACCGCTTTGTGATTGCCTGGCTCTCCGTCTCGGAGCTGTGCCACGTCCACTTCGATGCCGGTCACCCCAGGTTCCTGTAAGAGCTGCTCAAGCTGCTGGGTAGTTTTCTTCACATGAGAGCCGACAATGATGGCTCCAGGTTTACCACCGCGCACGTAGGTACGCATGTGGCTGGCGTCGATGGGCTGGGGTGGCAGAGCGGCTAGGGCCGTGAGAATGCTGGCAGCGCTGCGAAACAGAAACTTTTTGCCTTGAGCGGCCGCCGCGAGCAAATCCTGGGCGAACTGGTTTAGGTCAGCTTGGGTTTCGCCATCCACAGCACAGCAGACGTTGTGCTCTAGGGTCATCAGCTGACCTAGCGAACCCGCCCGAATATTCCCAAGGGTAAAGCGTTCTACAGATGCAGCCGGGATGCGCCCAGCGGTTTTTTCGGCGACGTAGTCGGGTAGATAGCTGGTGCTGTAGCCAAACACCGAATCTTTGGCGAACTCGGTCTCGTGCACGGGAGTAGGCACACCATCCACCATCAGGTAGTGAACGCTGTCGCGAGTGATGCGGCCTCCTTCAAAAAAGGCGGGCACCAAGAAGTGGGCGTCAAAGGGGCCGAGTTCTTGGGCGATCGCATCGGTCTCCACCGGATAGTGGCCCCGCAGGGTTGAGTCGGAGCGACTGACAACGAGAAAATCCTGGATGCCTTCAAGGGCGATCGCCTGCTTGAGATGCTGGCAAACCTCTCGGGTCACCTGCTCAGCGTCAGCGGCGGTGAGCGCGCGGGTGTTGGTCAGCACAAAGAAAATTGGCGAGGCGTCGCGCAGCCCCTGGCGCAGCGTGTCTACGTCCCACTGCATCAGCAGTAGGCAGCTGTGCACCGTTTGAGAACCGGTAGGGTCGTCGTCTAAAACAATGATCTTGGGCTGAGCCATCGGTGCCGGCCTCGACGGGATGAACAAAAATCACTATCGCCCATTGAGGACGCGTTGGCCAAGGTGACTCAAAAAAATAGGGTTCCTAGCCATGGCTAGGAACCCTATTTTTGTTTTGGTGGCGGGGCATGGATTTGAACCATGGACCTTCGGGTTATGAGCCCGACGAGCTACCAGACTGCTCTACCCCGCGTCGGTTTATTCAATATAGCGCTAAATGTTCTCAGATAACAATCTAATTTTCTTTTTCAATCAAATTTCTTCAGAAATTGCCTGCGTGTCTGTTCTCCAAGGCATGCTGAATCGGTTGAATAGCGGCACAGAGTCGTTTCCTGAGTGCAGTCGTCTGTCCTCACAGGTAAGCTGGCCTACTAGGTAATGTCCCCAGAGGCGAAAGGACATGACTGCGGATAGCTAGTACATCATAGGCAGATCGCCGACAACATCAAGCCGCGTAAAATCGCCAACTTTCATATAGGTTTCGGCCAGGGTGTCGGCCACTGTGGGGGTGATCCAGCCGAGCTGCCGCAGGGTAAAGATCGCGGTAGCGTACTTAGCCCGCTTGGCCCCGTCGATCACCTTGATCGACAGGCCTAGACCTTCACCCACCCGCCCAATGCACTGAATGCCTTCGGCCCCCGATTTGCTAACCAGGGCTCCATGGGTGAGATTCATCAGCGTGGTGTCGAAGCTGCCGGGGCCGCCCACCATGTCGGGATGGCTAATCATGGCCCGGACGATGCGCTCCATGTCGAGGTTGTTGCCCGAGGAGAGCATGGCAAACAGGGAGGCCATCTGGCTCAGCTGCATAAAGTAGGTCGGAGCACCGCAGTCGTCGTGGGCGCAGATAAACTCGTCAGAGGGCATGCCCAGCAGCTCTGAAATGCGGGTCAAAATCAGCTTTTGTACTGGATGGCTGCGATCGAGATAGGTCGCTAGGGGCCAGTTGCGCTGCTGACAGACGGCTAGCATACCGGCGTGCTTGCCTGAGCAGTTGTGCTCAAGGGGGCTTTTCTTGCCTGCCGGAGTAGGACAGCGCAGGGCCGTGGGGTCGAGATCGGCCTGCCAGAGAATGTGGAAGGCCTGACGCGCCTGCTCGATGGTGCCCTGGTGAGAGCCGCACATGATGGCTAGGTCGCGATCGCCAAGGCTGTAGCGCTCTAGCGCTCCGGCTGCGGTCACCGCCAGGGCCTGAAATGGTTTGAGGGCAGAGCGAATAAAGGTACCTAGCTCGCCATTGCCCGCCACCGATAGGGTGCGCCCTCGATCGTCGCATACTGCTACGTGGGCCAGGTGGGTAGCCTCTACAATGCCCTCCCGCAGCAGCTGAATTTCTAGCTCTTTGGTTTGGTGGCGATTAACCCGACTGCTGGTCATAGGGACGCTCTGCGGTGGTGTACAACGATGATGTAGCGGCGATGACAACTATACCAGGGGCCAGGCAATTAGCCCCAGGGCAAGCAGTAGGGCCATGACTCCCAGCGTGCGGCGAATGCGTTGGAGGACGGGCTGTACCTCATAATCTACGATCAGGCGATCGCGGTTTGAGACCTCTTCAGGCTTGACCCAGAGCTGACCGTCGTACCAGCCCGACTCTTCGTAGGGTACGGTGGTCTCCCGCAGGCGTCCGCCTACGTGGGCCCACCCCACATAGAGCTGAAGAAGGGCCAGCACAGGCAGTACCATAGCCCCCAAGGCTCCACTGAGACCAAAGGAAAGGGGATGTTTTGCTGGAGCAAAGCTGGCGGCAGCCATAGGCCCAGCCACAACCCAGCCTACAAGCCAAAGAATCGCAACGGGTTTGAGGTAGCTTGTTAGATCTCGGCTGCCCCAGCCGTAAAACCAGGACTCGCGCACGTCCTGATATTCGTTGATGGGCTGTTGCTCAGCCGGTACTGGACATCGTTGAGGCATGACCACCGACAACACGCAAATCTAGCTATAGCCTAAACGAATTGCCTACCAATAGGAATCGCTGATCGGGAATTTGTGTCTCAACGAACAATGGCCGCGAGGGCGAAGAGGTAATCCCAACTCGGTTTTAAAACTGGGCTGGGCTAAAGTGTTGGCCTGAGGGCTGGTAGAGAATTTGGTTGGCATGACCCCAAAACGCCTCTAGATCGTAGTAGTCTCGGGCTTCGGGCATGAAGATATGGGCAATGACTTCACCATAATCCATCACGATCCAGCTGCCCTCACCCTGACCTTCGACCCGCAGGGGACGGCGGTTGTGGTCGCTTTCGAGAGTAGCCTCAATGGAGCGGGTAATAGCGCGCACTTGAACAGCCGAAAAGCCGGTGGCCACCACAAAATAATCAGCTAAGTACGACACATCTCCCACCTGGAGAATCGTGATGTTGCCTGCTTTACGCTCATCGGCGGCGGCCGCAATGGCGTAGGCCAGCTTGAGGGCGTCGTCCTCAGTTTGATTTGGCGCAGGGGTATCGGTAGCAGCAGGCGGGCGGTGGGAAGACTGGGTCATACGCAAAGACGTAATGGGACAATTACGGTAGCTGTGGCTCAGATTTACTGCGCCACCGACACACCGTAGCTTCATTCTAGAGGATGACTCTCGGGGGTCGCAGAGTGGCTCTCTCCACGGTCATAATCTGTTATGGAAAGTCCTAGCCCTGCACGCGGTGGGGCAAAGTCTGAGATCCCAAACGGGGCGCAGCGTATATCATTGATCGTCAATATTTAGCGGCTGAAAAGTGGCTGCAAAGGCGGGGTGGCGGCTGGTTTTCTGCCCCTCAGGCGTGGATACTCTACGGCTCGTCTTTGAACTCTACAGGGGAAGATACACCATGCCTCAACTTACGCAAGGGCTCATCGTTGCTGCTTTAATCGGCCTGCTGCTGGCGATCATCGTGGGGTATTACCTGCGCCAGAGTCAGGTAAATGAGTTGACCGAGGCCTTGCAGCAGAGCCAAAAGCGCCAAGAAGAGTTAGAAAAAGCCCACGAGCAGCGGCTACGCAACGCCACTCAGCAGCTGCAAAAAGATTACGAAGCTCAGCTTGCTGAGAAAATGGAGCAGTATCAGGATCAGTTTGAGGAGCGCCGTGGCCAGCTAGAGTCTGAGTACCGCACCCGCCAGAGCGTGATGGGCGGTGCCTCCGTCGATGCCGATAGCACCACTGAACAGCGCATTCGCAAACAGTACGAGACCCGCCTCAAAGAAGCGGCTACCAAGATTCAGCAAGCCTACGAACAGCACCTACAAGACAAGCTGGTGGAGGCGCGATCGCAGGCCCAGCAAGACTATGACCAGCGGCTAGCAGAGGCGATCGCCCACTACCAAGATCAAGAGCAGACTCGCCAGACCCAGGCCCCTGGGGCTCTTCCCCTGGGTGCCCTGGTGCCAGAGCCGACAGCCGTAGCTAGCGTGAGTCCCCCTGACACCGCTGAGATCGAAGCTCGGCTTCAGGCTGAGTACGACCAGCGTCTAGCCGAATACGAAGATGACATAGCCCAACGCCTGGCCCAATTGGAGCAAGAGTACGAGGCCCGGCTTCAGATGGTCCAGGCCGGTAACTCAGTGCCCGGTGACTCAGTGCCCGCTGACCTAGCCCCCTCCACTGCAGAGCTAGAACTCAATTTGCGCCGAGAGCTAGAAGAAAGTCTCAGAGTCGAGTACGAGCAAAAGCTAGCCGAGAAAATCGAGCACTACCAGGATGAGCTGACCCAGCGCACCCAAGAGCTTGAGCAGGCCTACGAAGCCCGTCTGCAACTACAAGTCGCACCTTTTCCAGAGCTAACTGCCCCTATGGCTGCTGAGCCAGCGGTTGATTTAGACATGGCCATGCTCGAGGAGGCTATGCCGCCGGAAGCTGCGATCGCCGACGAAGCTGCTTTGATAGCTGACAGCGAGATCAGCCTAGATATGAACGAGTTTTCCTCAGCAGTGCCCTCACCGGCAGTAGATGAGGAAGACCCAGACCTTGCTGTAATGCTGGAGAGTGAGATACCTAGTGGCCAAGTTGATGATTGGGGCCTAAGCGCTGACATCGACAGCGATGAGCTCAACGTAGATGCATTCAATACATCAGAGCCAGACACCATCTCTGATCTATCTGAGCTGAATTTTGATGACGCTGACGAATTTTCCTCCGAGCCGACCTCGCCAGGGTCAGCAGCGGGCGACTTTGGCTTAGCCAGCCTCGAAGAGAGCGAAGCAGACAGCAGCCAAATCGACAATTTTGGCCTAGAGCCTGAGGTTGACGCTGACAGTCTCGATTTCAATGCCCTACTCAACAATTCTGCTTCAGAGCCCAGTTCCGAGTTTGTTGTGGACGAGCTGGCTCCCGAGGCAGCACCGACGCCAGATGCCAACGACTTTGGCCTAGCTGGTCTGCTTGAAGATGAAACATACAGTGGTCAAGCCGGTGAGCTGGATCTAGACACCGACTTTAGCGCCGACAGTCTCGATTTCAATACCCTGCTCAACGAACCTGTCTCAGAACCCAGTTCCGAGTTTGCTGTAGACGAGCTTGCAACTGAGGCGGCACCGTCATCGGATCAAAGCGATTTTGGCCTGGCTAACCTGCTCGAAGATGAAACATACGGTGGTCAGGCCGCTGATCTAGGTCTAGACACCGACTTTAACGCCGACAGTCTCGATCTCAATACCCTGCTCAACGAACCTGTCTCAGAACCTAGTTCCGAATTTGCTGTAGATGAGCTTACGCCTGAGGCAGCACCGTCATCGGATCAAAGCGATTTTGGCTTGGCTAGCCTGCTCGAAGATGAAACATACGGTGGTCAAACCGCTGATCTAGGTCTAGACACCGACTTTAACGCCGACACTCTCGATCTAAATGCCCTACTCAATGAACCTGTCTCAGAACCTAGCACCGAGTTCGTTGAAGACGAACTGGCTCCCAATGCAGCACCAACATCAGACGAAAGTAACTTTGGTTTAGCTGGTCTGCTCGAAAATGAAACCGATAGCGGTCAAATCAATGAATTTAACCTAGGCGAAGATTTTAGCGCTGACAGTCTCGATCTCAACGCCCTACTCAACGAACCTGTTTCAGGACCCAGCCCGGAGTTTGCTTTAGATGAGTTTGCTCCTGAGACGGCCTCGTCTGGGTTAGATGAGGAGGAATTTGGCTTGGCTGCCCTATTAGAAGGTGAAGCAGACAGCAGCCAAGTCGACGAATTTAGCCTGGACGACGACTTTAACGCCAACGATCTCGATCTTGACGCCCTGCTCAACACGCCTGCACCAAAATCCAACTCTGACGACTTGCTCGACGATCTCGATGACTTGAGCAATCTGAGCTAATTGTCGCTCTATACCCCCAGAACGCTTCGGCCTTCAAAATCCTAGCCTCGGCCCGATCGAGCTTTAGAGCACATTGGGTGTATAAGGCCCAAATTCCTCACAGCTGCCTTTTTTGACCGTAATCACTGTCTTTACGCCGCCGCGGCGGGTGTAATCGCCGATTACCCGCAACCCCTGGGGCTGTAGCTCATTCCACAGGCGATCGGCAATCTGGTTGGCTACGTTCTCATGGCTGATTCGCTGATCGCGAAAGCTGTTGATGTAAAGCTTAAACGCTTTGAGTTCCACCACCCAAGGCCCTGGGCAATAGTCCACCACAATGGTGCCAAAGTCTGGGTAACCCGATCGCGGGCACAGCGCCGTAAATTCTGGGTGCTCTAGGTGAATGGTATAGACATTCTCTGAAGGATTCGGCCATTTCTCCAGCGGGTCCACGCTGGTTTGGAGAATGGCGCGATCGCCGTATTGAGAGGTCGAAGTTGAAGCGATAGTCATGGGCAGCAAGAAATGGGGTAGACAGGATCAGTTCAGGCTGATTACAGAGCGGGTGAGACCAGCTTTACCAACGCTTAGCATTCCCAAAAAAATGCGGCTGCGGCGTAGACTGCCTCCTTGGGTAATGTAGCCTTTTTCAATGTTTCTTAACTAAAGTGGCGGCGATCGATCACCCTTAGATAGCTCGGCTGCGGCAAAAGTTCCCGGTTAGAGCATTGACCAAAGTTATTCCAATCGCTTAATCAAAACTTTATACTTCTTCCTTAACACCTTTGGCTGTGCCCCAAACCCTGTGATAAGTTCACCAAGCGTTGGGAGTAGTTTTTGTAGCACATTTGTAGCATCAACTTCCCAATTGCATTGGAAGACGCTTTTTCAGGAGAGACATGATGACGATTTACCGTAAGCTTGCCCTCGCTGCCGGTAGCCTCACCCTCGCTGGCCTGGCCCTAGGTCTGCCCGTCCAAGCCGAAGACCCCAAGGCCGAAACTGTAACTGAAGGCACTGAAGCCGTTGCCCCCGAGACTGAAGCCGCCGCCCCCACGGTTGACGTCGAAGCAATCGAAGCTGAACTCGATGCCGAGCGCGAAGCTGGGATCGAAGCCGCAACCCCTGATGGTGCTCCCGTAGTTGATGTTGAGGCGATCGAGGCTGAGCTTGATGCCGAGCGTGAGGCTGCGATCGAAGCCGCCACCCCTGACATTCTGACCGAAGAATCTGACGCTGAAACGGCGACTGAAGAAACCACCGCTGAAGAAGTTGACTCCGAAGCAGCGACCGAAGAAACTGCCGTTGAAGAAGCCGACTCTGAAGCGGTGACCGAAGAGCCTAGCGCCGAAGATATTGCCCCTGAAGCGGCCGCCGAAGAGACCACTGACACCGTTGACGCCGAGGCAGAAGCTCCTGCTGACGTCGAAGCCACCGGCGAAGAGGTTGACGCCGAAGCTGCTGTTGAAGAGGCCGATCCCGAAGTAACTGTTGAGGAGACCCCCGATGCAGTTGACGCCTCTGAAGCCAAAACCAGCGTCGAAGAAGCGGCTGAGCCTGCCTCTGACGCTACCTCGGGTAGCTAAACGCTTGGGGCTAGAGCTGCCGCTTGACCCACTCCAGGGCCTCTTCGCGGCTGCTCACTAGCCCCTCAGCCTGGGCTAGATGAACGGCCTCTAACAGTTCACCAATTTTAGGACCTGGTTTGAGGGCAAGCCCTTGCACCAGGTCTTTGCCTGTAACTAGGGGTTGGGGATGAGCAACGGGGTCGTTGGGAGTGAGGTATCGCTCCACCAGCGGCAAAATAAAGGCCTCGGGCATACCGTAAGCGAGACTCAGCAGAGCAACGCCTCCAAAGCCCGCCCCGGCAGTTTTGAACAACTGATATTGCTGGCCAGGAAGTAGGAGGGTGTCGCTCTGGTGCTGATGTAGGTACTGCCAGCCCCTGAGAATGCTCAGCACCGCCTGCTGCTCGGCTCGGCTGTATTTGAGTTTTGCCAAGGTCGTCTCGGCACTGGCCAGGTCGGGCGGCAGCAGCTGACTGAGCTTGACCGCCTTGAGCCAGCTGCGGTGCAGGCCGGGGGTAGTCTGTTCTTTGACCCAGCTGTGCAGCAGGTACGAAAAATCGGGCCAGCGCTCGTGGTACTGGGCAGCCAGTTGATCGATGGTGGCCAGGCGGTCTAGATGGAGGCGATCGACCTCGGGCAGCCAGGCTTGCAGCAGGCCGTCCTGCCAGGCCAGACTCAGCAGGACAGATCCCTCGGGCTGGCTGAGCAAGCAGTCTAGCTCACCGCGCACCCGTTCGGCTGCCATGCGCCCCAGGGCCGGGGCCAGGCCGCGAATGGTTTGCTGAGTTGTGGGGTCGAGGCTAAAGCCTAGCTGAGCGGCCTGGCGGTAAGCCCGCAGCAGCCGCAGGGGATCGTCTTTAAGATTTTCGGCGGCGACCATGCAGAGGGTTTTGCGGGCCAGATCGGCGCAGCCATCGAGGGGGTCGAGCAGAGTTTCGCTGTGGGGGCTATAGGCGATCGCATTGATCGTAAAGTCGCGCCGATGCAGGTCGGAGTAAATCGTTGGCCCCACCTGCTGGGCAAAGTCAACGGTGGCATGGGGAAACACCACCCGCGCGATCTGGTGCTCGGTGTCGAGCACCACAAAACCGGCGCTGTAGTGCTGAGCAATAGACTTTGCGGTGGCGATCGCCCTTTCGGGCAGCACAAAGTCGAGGTCTAAATAGTCGGCCTGACGATGCAGCAGAGCATCTCTGACACTTCCCCCCACCAGGTAGGCTTGCTGTGGCAGTAGCGACACACTGAAGGGCCAGGTTTTTGGCGAAAGCGCCGATTTTTCAGAAGCCACTGCAAGGGAGAAGGGTGATAGCGTTGGATTCAATGAACCCTCATTTCTTTCATTACAACAGGGTTTTTTAGTCTTGACACCCTGACCCCGCAGAGCACAGCTGAAAACCCAAGCTAGGTTTTCATTTTGCAACTTCTGGGCTGGGCCACCCGGGACATTCAAAAAACTTGAGCTAGACTACCAGAAAACGCATCCCCTTTACGGTAAAAGCCCTTTACTGCCTTGAGAATGACGGCCATTTAGCCGAGGGCTGGCTAGACTGGAGATGTCAGCTTTGACCTTGCTGTGTTCCTGCCGGGGGCGTGCTATGTGCATTTGTGTAAACTGCCACTACGTCGATCGCTGCACCACTTACCACGCGGTGGAAGAGCTGCACAGACAACCTCATTTGACTGATTCCCCCAGCTTCGAGGCAGTGAATCCCACGGTCAACGCCAACATTCGTATGCTCGATGACGGGGTTGAACAGGAGTTTGACGTAGTCGGCTGCGACAGCTTTGTCGCAGAACAGGGTAAGTGGGCGAAGCTGCGGCCCGGTGAGTTGGTACCGACTTAGAGGTAGATGGGTAGGCGGGTGAGCCTCCCTATTCATGTCCACGGTAAGGGTGGGCAATGCCCAGCGGCATAGAATCTCTAACATCGCAGATTGTTGGATAGTGAATAGAGCCATTCTTTGACCAGTCTTTGCGTCAATCCCACTTGTTCACAGCCGAAGAATGAGGATAGGGCAAGGGTTTGCACCGCCTGTGGTCAACCTCTATGGGTAGCCGATCGCTACCGTTGTCAGCGCTATCTGGGGCAGGGTGGCTTTGGGCGTACCTACCTGGCGGTGAACGAAGGTGGCGAGCTGCCCTTGCTCTGTGTCGTCAAACAGATGTTCTTGGCAATTGGGGAAAATTGGCCAGATCGCCACCAGCGCTTTCACCGTGAGGCTGATCGTCTGGCTACCCTGGGCCAGCATTCTCAGATTCCCGCCCTGCTGGATGTGATTGACAGTGCCCAGGGGCAGTTTTTGGTGCAGGAGTACCTTCCTGGCCCTAACCTCGACCAGCTGATTCAACAGTCCTCCAACCCGAGTGGTGAAGCTCTGGTGCAGCGGGTGCTCTACGAGCTGCTGCCCGTGTTGGCTTACATTCACGACCACAGCGTGATTCATCGCGATATCAAGCCTGCAAACATTGTTGCGCCGCCGGCACCGCAACCCTTCGCACTGGTGGATTTTGGGGCGGCCAAGGCGATCGCTGACTCTGAACAGCTCCAGCGCACTGCTACGGTGATCGGCAGTGCGGGGTATGCCGCCCCTGAGCAGGCCCTAGGCAAGGCGGTCTACGCCAGCGACATTTTTAGCTTGGGGGTGACCTGCCTACACCTGCTTACCGGGCTGCATCCCTTCGACCTTTATTCTGTCAGTGACGATGCCTGGGTGTGGCGGCCCTACGTGACGACACCCATCAGCCCCGCCCTGGGGCGCGTGTTAGATCGCATGGTCAACCGCCGCCTGCAAGAGCGCTACAGCAATGCCCAAGAGGTGCTCGCCGACCTGCGCTGGAGCGGTTTGGCTCTGGGTGCCCAAGACTCAAAATTGCCTCAGGTCTTAACTAAATCGTTGAATGCTACACCGGCCTGGGAGCAGCGGTTTGCCCTCAACCTATCGGGGGTTATGGCTAACGGCCTAGCGATGAGTCCGAATGGGAGGGCGATCGCCACTGCCTGTTCCGATGGTTCTGTGCGCCTGTGGGACTGCACCAACGGAGAGTTGATTCACGCCTTTCGCCGATCGCTGGGCTTACTGGGCGTGGGCCATCGTGGTGCCGTTAACGCGGTGGCGTTTACCCACGCTGGAGATGCGATTATCAGCGGTGGTGAAGACAGTCAGCTGATCCGGTGGAATTTAGACGATTACACTGGCCAGAAATTGCCGGTGTCGAGCTGGCAGATTTCCTCACTGTTGATTGCTCCACCTGGCGATACCCTCGCGGTGGGCAGCGGCGACGGGCGCATTCATCTGTGGTCTTTGGCCCAGGAGAATGCGCCAAAGATGCTGGTGCATCACCAAGACCAGGTAACGGCACTGGCGGTAGATATCGTAGGGAATCTGCTGGTGAGTGGGGGGCGCGATCGCACCCTTCGCCTCTGGTCATTGCCCTCGGGGCGGCTGACTCGCACCCTCACGGCCCCCAAAGCCCCAATTATGGCCCTTGCTTGCCATCCCCAGGATGGCCGCATTATCAGCGGCGACCGCGACGGCCACGTGCAGGTTTGGAGCGGCGAGAATCCTGACCAGGGACTGGTGATCCACAAAGCTCCTAGCCCGATTACGGCGTTAGCGATTAGCTTTAACGGACACTGGCTGGCGATCGGGGCAGACGATGGTCACCTGACCCTAAAGAACCTGCAAGGACTGGGCCAAACTACTCAACTGCGCCACGCCTGGGGCGTGCGGGCAATCGCCTTTACTCCCGACAGCCGCATGCTGGTCAGCACTAGCGCCGATCAAACCATTCGCTTTTGGTGCTTTGAGGCGGCCTAGCTGGGGCGATCGGGTTCGTTTTGGACTTGGGGTAGCCAAACTTGTTGGGATACCGGGCGGAGGCTACTGTCGCGCCGAGGGAGTCTCAGAAAATTGACGCACGGTGGCGCTAAACCCCGACGCCTTAAACTGCTTGAGCTTGAGCGGCTCGGGCTGGCTGGCGGCCACAGAAATTCGCAGTTCAAAGGGGCTCTCGCCGGGGGGCACTTCTGGAATACCGCCCAATCGCCCTCGGTTTTGCATGACGGGATTGTCGTCGGCGTCAAAAATGCGGCCAAAAATGTCGGCGTCAATTACTGATTTGCCGGTGCGGTTGATCGCTTTACCGGTAATTAAAAAACACTTCGCCTCTTGAATTGAGCCGGCGGCCACCATACCCTCGGCGTAGTCGGGGGGGCAGGGGGCGTAGCTGAGGTCGCTGATTTCAACGGGAGTTAAGGCTTGAGCCGTTAGCCCGGCTCCGCTAATAAGCCAAAGGCCCGCGATTAAAAGAGCGGTGAAGATCCCACGTAGTGCCATAGGTCGCCTGCTGGTAAGCAAAATCAAGCCCTTATCAGCTTATCGCGATTTGCCCTGGCAGGAGGGCAAGGGTGGTTTGCCCCGGCGCTGGTTAAAGAGGTAGCCCGAACCTAGGGCAGCCGCTCCTCAACATAGGCTTTGGCGTCGCCCAGGCTACAGCCATTGACCTCTCTGACGCGTTTAACGGCATCGATCAGCTTGCCCTGGCCCAGCAGGTCGCGCACTTGGCGATCGAGGTCGGTCGCTGGAGCGCCAGCGGACGGGTTTTGGAAGGAGGGAGAACTAGACCTGGCTGGCAGCGATCGCCCCTGCAAGCCAGCAGTCGATTTTTGATCCGCGGCTGGGCGAGGGCGCTGGAGCCGTCGAGTCAACCAAAACGACAGGCAAAAGGCCAACAGACCCGCCACAACACAAACAACAACGACCATGGCCACGCCCAACGAAGTGCCTCTACTCTAGCCGCTGCATGGGCCAACCTTCCTCTCCTGCCCGGCAAAAAATCCTTCCAACCCCCGCCCCAGCGTGTATCCTTTAGCAGATCATTTACTGACCTCTGGGTACCGCCATGAATCAGTTTCCTAAGCCGTCTCTGGCCATGCTAGCGCTGCTCAGCGCCCTGGCTGCGCTGCCGATCAATGCGCTCAGGTCTGAGCCTCGGCTGCTGGCTCAGGTGACTGAGAAACCCACACCAACCTTTACCGTGAAAGAGAGCATCCCCCCCGGCACTACCCTCTCCATCGAGGGGTCACCGTCGATGGTGGAGATCAACGAGAGCCTGGGCGAAGGCTTTGAGGCTCGCTACCCCGATACCGATGTGGTGGCTTCGACCAGTGGTGACGATCAGGCGCTCCAGGCACTGCGGAGCGGCGACGTGGACTTGGCGGCTCTGGGGCGATCGCTCAGTGACGACGAGGAAGATCCGAGCCTGACATCAATTCCGGTGGCGCGGGAAAAAATTGCCATTATCGTGGGGCGCGACAACCCGTTTCGAGGTGATTTGACCTTTGATGAGTTTGCCGCCATTTTTCGCGGCGAAATCACCAACTGGTCGCAGCTAGGTGGCCCCGATGTGCCGCTGCGGTTTGTCGATCGCCCCGTTGAAAGCTCTACCCGTTTGGCCCTAGCCGACTACGAAATCTTTCAAACCCAGCCCTTTGAGACCGGCGACAACGCCGTGCAGATAGAGGAGGACGACACCGCTGCGGTGGTGCGTGAGCTGGGCAACGATGGCATCAGCTATGCGATCGCCTCCGAAGTGTTAGGACAGGACGCCGTGCGCCCGGTGAGCCTAGACGGCACCCTACCTGACGATCCCCGCTATCCCTATTCCCAACCCCGCAACTACATCTATCAGGGTACACCGAGCCTGCCCGTAGAGGCATTTTTGGGTTTTGCCACCAACGACGAAGGCCAGGCGGCCGTGGCCGAGGCGCAGCAAACCGCCCGCGCCAATGTCACTGTGGGGGCTAATAAACTGCCTGGCGGTGTAGCCCTGGCCCCCGATGGCCAGTTCATGGTGCGCGGCACTGAAGACGGCCAGCTGCAATGGCTGGATGCTGACGGCAATCTCACAAAAACAGTGGTAGCCGATGCCCATCGGGGGGCCGTATCGGCTGTAGTTGTTAGCCCCGATGGCCAAACCGTTGTCTCCAGCGGAGCCGATGGTACCCTGCGCCGGTGGGATCGCATTGGCAACTCGCTCGGCGAGCCGATCGAAGGGCAGGGCGGCCCAATTTTGGCCCTGGCCGTCAGCCCTGACGGTCAAACCTTGGCTAGTGGCAGCGCCGATGGCACCGTAGAGCGCTGGTCGCTGGCCGATGGCACCCGTGTGGGTGAACCCATTGCTGCCCCCGGTGGGCCGGTGCAGGCTCTCCACTATCCGGTAGGTGGTCAAACGCTGATTACGGGCAGCCGCGACGGTAACCTGGGCGTTTGGAATGCGGATGGCACAGCTGCGGGCCAAACCGCTAACGCCCACCCCGAGGGCGTAACCACCATTACCAGCAGCCCCGATGGCCAGGTCTTAACTACCACGGGCGGCGACGGCAGCCTGCGAAACTGGGATCGCTCCACTCTTCAGCCCAGAGGAAATACCATTCAAGCCCATGGCGATAAGGTGAGCGCTGTGGCCTACAGCCCCGACGGCAGCACTCTAGCTACCGCCGGGGCCGACAGCACCCTCCAGCTGTGGTCGGCGGATGGCAGTAAGCAGCTGGCGGAACCGGTGCAGCTCGATGAGCCTGCGGCTTCCCTGGGGTATACCCCAGCGGGGCTGCTGGTGGTGGGAGGAAGCGATCGCCAGGTTGAGCTCCGCAATGACCAGGGCGAGCTGGTGTCTAACAGTGACGGGGCCGGCTCGGGAGATTCCGGCGGTCCCATCACTGGCTTGGGAGATTTCTGGCAGCGCCTGCGAAACCTACCTCCCAGCGCTTGGTGGATGCTGGCTGTGATTCCAGCACTGTTTCTGCTGGTTGGCATTGCGGGGTCGCTATTTGGCAAAGACGATGAGGATGAGCTAGAGGCCGACGATGATCGCGGCCCGGCGTTGGGTCTCGTGCCTGGTCCAGATATCGATTTTTCTAAGGTAAGTAGCCAGCCCCCGGCGGACAGGCCAGTGGTTCCCCCAACCCCCCTGCCCGAGGTAGAGGGAGTGCCCCCCGAGGCCGAACTCGTGCCTAACGGTGAATATCTAGGAGCCGTGCCGCCCGGCAAACTAGAGCAGGCCCGCATCGACCTAGCTGAGGGCCGCCGCCTGATGCGCGAGGGCCGTTACGACAACGCTCTGATCTATTTCAACCAGGCTGTAGAAGCTACCGAAGTGGAGCGCCGCAAGACCGACGCTACCGCGACACCAGCCGGAGGCATCAACGCCATTGCTGCCCAGGCCCAGGGCGAGCGGGGAACTGCCCTAGCGCTTCTCGGGCAGGCCGACGACGCAATGGATAGCTTTAACGCAGCGCTGCGGCTCGACGCCAGCGTTATCGACGCTTGGATTGGCAAAGGCCGGTTGCTCAACACCATGACCCGCTACGGAGAAGCTCTCTTCTGCTTTGACACTGCCCTAGAACTCGACCCAGCGTCGGTGCCGGCTCAGCTGGGCAAGGGGCAAGCGCTCATAGCGATGGGGCGCCAGAGTGAGGGACAAGCCTGCCTCGATCGGGCCGCTGCCTTGGATAGCGGCGATTCTACCTGGGAGCTACCTGGGGTGGATGTTGCCCCACCTGAAGACGGGGTATCTATCGACCCAGCGTCTTTAGGGATTGGCAGCACCTCTGGGTCTGGAATGGTGGTGCCTGAATATGCGCCTCCGGTGGACTATGGCTACGACCCCGACGTGCCCATGGAGCTACAGCAGATGGTGCAGGGGCTGCCCTCCGCCGATGTGGAAATGGCCGGGACTACGATCGCCAGCAGCTTTGACGTGCCCCCAGAGCTAGCGGCAGAGGCGGCTAATTTGCCCGATCGCGCCGAAGATGCCAGCGCGATCGCCCCTAACTTGTCACCTGCTGCCCCTAGCTCTGTCCCCGATGGTGACATCCCAGCGTCGAGTTCCTCCGAGGCCACGGTGTCAGAGCCGATGCCCAGCACCTTGGAGGAAGAACTACTCAGCCAAGTGCGGTTAGGAAATGCCCCTCCCGTTGAGGCCGAGCCTACGGCGCTGCCGATGGAAAGCAACAGTACTGCCGCTGCTGCAACAATGCCGCCCCTGCGACCGGCCCCTATGCCGGTGCCGCCGCCGGTGCCCGTGGAACCGGGCGACTATGTGCCGCCCCCAGCAGAGGTAGCGGGAAGCGAAGACCTGTCTGGACTGGAAGGGCTGCCACCCGAGGTTGTGGCGGCGTTAGCCAGCATTCCGCCCGGCTCGCCCGACAGCTTTGGAGTGGTGCCCACCAGCCCTGAGCCGTTACCAGAGGTCGCTGACGATACCGCTGCTGCCAGTTGGATTCGCCTATCCATTGACCAGGATGGGGGACGGTTTTACGCGGTGTGGCAGATCGATGAGGGCGATCGCGACCGGGCCAAGGCCGACGGCGGTGAAACCATGACCCTGCGCCTCTACGATGTCACGGGTCGGGCCACCCAAGCACCGCTGCCCTCAGCGGTGGTGGAGCAGCGCTGCCGCGACGACTTTGCCCAAGACTGGTACCTGCCTATTCCCCAGTGGGATCGCATATATGTGGTTGAGGTGGGTTATTTAAGTGCGGCTGGCGATTGGATGGCGATCGCGCAATCGATTGAGGTAGCGGCGATTTCTGCCGCTTGAGCAAAACTGGGTGACGGGTTAGCAGTTTCGAACCTTTCAACCTACTAACCCGCCACCCAAAATTAAGAAAGCCCGAAGCGGAGCCTCGGGCAAAAGTCAGGAGTGACTTTAGATCCAGATAGTGACGATTTCAGGAAAGTCTGTTGGACAGCGCCATCAGGTGGCTCACACCTTGAGCACCCACTGCTCGCGGGTGTCGGCGCTGACAAAGGGGGCGGGCACGAAGGGAATCTCGACCCCCAGCGAAATGAAGGCGGCGCGAATGGTGGTGGCGTGGGCTGCTTCAGCAGCGGCAATGGATGCCCCAGCGGTGATCAGCTCAGGGGTTCTGAGCCGGGCGACCTCACTGGCGTAGGCGATCGCAGCATCGGTTTCGAGGGCCAGGGCCAGCTTGGCGATGTTGACGTCAGAGTCGAGGCCGCCGTCGCCCCGCTCCAGATAGGCCGAGAGGTCGTAGCTATCTTCGGCCATGACGGGGGTGCCGCCCAGGTCGCTCACAACTTGAATAAGCAAATCGCGGTGGACCATGTGGTCTGCTTGGTTGGCCAGGGCGATCGCCAGCACGGCTTTGCCCACGTCGGTATCGCTGAGACCCCCGGCAGCAGCTCCATAGGCCCAAATAGCCTGATGCTCGTAATAGAGAGCCCCATTGAGAATTGCAGCGTCGTTAGCGGCTGCTCTGCCGCGGATTCCCCCTCTGTTGCGGTTCTGCGCGCTAAGGCTCTCGGCCTGGGCTGCACTCTTGGTTAAGGCAGAGAAACCAAGGGTGCCAACTAGACCCGCGATCGTGCCGCCAACCATAACCCGACGACGAGAAACCCCTGCTCTGGGGGAAGCTAGATCGTCAGACATGAGATCATGATTCATTGCAGTATCCTTTGCGCTAATGTCGTGGGCAAGCGTAATTGCTCTCAGACCCGCCACAATACGACTAGCTTTGATCTATGGATGGCAAGTGCTCCCATTGATGTTTGAGTTCAGCACATCCACCGTGTTTTGTATCCGTTTCTCCC
The DNA here is from genome assembly GCF_014696135.1 of Nodosilinea sp. FACHB-141. Lineage (NCBI taxonomy): Bacteria > Bacillati > Cyanobacteriota > Cyanophyceae > Nodosilineales > Nodosilineaceae > Nodosilinea > Nodosilinea sp. FACHB-141. Next base: position 82,213 of record NZ_JACJPP010000022.1, read on the forward strand.
CCGGCCATCCATAAGGGTGGTCTGAGTCGTATTCCTGATGTGTAGTTAATGCCCCCATTGCCGCCCCCCGACCCCCAGATGTCTTCTCCAGTTAGCGATCGCGATCTGGTTACCCGTCTGTGGGCCGGTGATACCGCTGCCCTCGCTGCCCTCTACGACCGCTATTCGTCGATGGTCTATACCCTGGCCCTCAAAATGCTGTCTAACCCTGCTGAGGCCGAAGACCTCACCCAGGAGGTGTTCGTCAATTTTTGGCAGCGGCGACAGTATGACGCCGAGCGGGGCACCGTGGGCAGCTACCTGGCTACCAACACCCGCTCTCGCGCCCTCGATCGCCTGCGGATAAACAGCGGACGGGCGGTAATTTTGCAGCGGTTTCAGCGCATCAGCGAAGCCTCGGCGCGATCGCCCAACCCCGTCGACTACGCCACCCAGCACGAGCAAAATCAGCACCTGCGCGCCGCCCTCGACCAGCTTCCCCCTACCGAGCGCGAAGTCCTAGAAATCGCCTATTTTCAAGGCCTCACCCAAGTCGAAATTGCTGCCCAGCTCGGCATTCCCCTAGGCACCGTCAAATCTCGCTGCCGCCAAGGTCTCCTGCGCCTGCGCGATCTCCTCCAGCACCAAAAAGACTAGGCACCTCCTACCCATCCACTCCCCACCCCCTACCCATCTACTCCCCACCCCTCACCCTCCCCGCCCACCGATGACCTCACCTCCCCTTCCTGACAATTGGCGCTCGCTGTTGGCGGGGTATGTGCTCGACGACCTTACCGCCGAAGAAGCTGCCCAGGTCGAGCAGTGGCTCGAGCAATATCCCGAAGTGGCGACTGAACTGGCTGCCCTGCAAGCCACCTGGGGCAGCCTTGCCCTTGGGCCAACGCCAGTAGCGCCGCCGCCAGACCTGCGCGATCGCACCCTGGCTGCTGCCCTAGCCGCTGCCGCACCTGTCGCCGTGTCTGCGGCCGCTGAGCCTGAGCCTACAACTTCCGCAGACGTACTCGTTCCAAGCCAGTTGCCCAGCACTGCGCCAGTCGTCCGCCGCCGCTTTCCTTGGGGGCGAGTGGGGCTAGCCTGCGGCTGGGCCGCCACCGCCCTGGCCCTGGCGTTCACCCTGCAAGAAAATCAGCGCCTGCGCCTGGCCCTGCGCCAAACCGAAGCCGTGGTGGCTAGCTTTAGCCAGCCCGCCAACCGCCTCTACACCCTGGCGGGTACCGATGCTGAGCCCCAGGCCAACGCCCGCTTGGTGGTCAACCCTGCCGACCAAACCGCGCTCATTGTCACCACTGATCTGCCGCCCCTGGACGACGACCAGGTCTATCGTCTCTGGGCGCTGGCCGACAGCGATCCCGTATTTTGTGGAGAATTTAACCCGGCTACGGCGGAAGACACCAATCAGTGGGCGCTGCCCGATGCTGCCTGTGGCACTGCTCCAGTGCAGATGTTGATCACGGCCGAGCGGGCGGATGATCCACCGGTGCCGGCGGGGGATTTAGTGTTGCAGAGTGAGTCGTAGGGGAGTGGAAGGGTGAGGGGGCGATCGCCCCACCCTCTAAGGCGTCCTGGGTCACAATAGATTAAGCACGTTTATTTCTGCACCTATGGCTCCTTTGGCACCGTCGCGATCGCAACCCGCCACCGCATCCACCTCAGCGCTGTGGGCAGGGGCGATCGCTCAGCCCGCTAACGAATTTGCCGCTACCACGCTATCCGTCCTGGAGGGGCAGTTGCCCGTTGGTCTGCGGGGCACTCTCTACCGCAACGGTCCGGCTCGCCTGGAGCGCGGCGGCACCCGAGTCGGCCACTGGTTCGACGGCGATGGAGCGGTGCTGCGGGTGAATTTTGATGGCGAGCGCGCCGTGGCCAACTACCGCTACGTGCGCTCTGCCGGGTTTGTGGAGGAAGAAGAGACTGAGCAGTGTCTCTATCGGGGCTATGGCAGCCTACCGCCCGTTTCCATCTGGCAGCGGTGGCAGACCCAAATGAAGAATGCGGCCAATACTTCGGTGCTGGCCCTGCCCGATCGCCTCTTGACCTTATGGGAAGGCGGCCTGCCCCACCGCCTCGATCTAGAGACCCTAGAGACCGTTGGCTTAGATAACCTAACAGGACTCCAGCCTGGCGATACCTTCACCGCCCACCCCAAGCGCCACCCTCGCACTGGCAAAATCTTTAGCTTTGGTACGATTCCGGGTGGCAATGCCACCCTCAAGCTCTACCGTCTCAGCGCCACTGGGGTCGTTGAGAAAACCGGCACGATTCCCCTGGCGGGGATTCCGCTGATTCACGACTTTGTGCTGGCCGATCGCTACTTTGTGTTTTGCGTGTCGCCTGTGCGCCTTAACCCGCTGCCTGCTTTGTTTGCTCTATCTAGTTTCAGCGATGCCTTACAGTGGCAGCCTCAGCAGGGCACCCAGATTATTGTGGTGGATGCCGACAGTTTAGAGGCGATCGCCCTCAACCCCGTAGACCCCTGGTACCAGTGGCACTTTGGCCACAGCTACCTCGATTTCGACGGCTCGATTGTGTTTGACGTGGTGCGCTACCCCGACTTCACCACCAATCAGCAGCTCAAAGAAGTGGCCTCGGGCCAGGTCACCACGACCGCTGATGCCCAACTCTGGCAGTACCGCATCGACCCCAAAACCGGCAGGATTCTCGATCAGCAGTGTTTGATCGATCGCCACTGCGAGTTTCCGGTCGCGTTTGGCCACGACGAGACGGCCACCACCTATCTGAATGTGCATCGTACAGTGCCTACTCCAGTGGGGGATCTATTTGGGGCGATCGCCCGCTTTGATCCTAAAACTGGCCTCACCGTTGCCGATGCCGGTGAGGGCCGCTATCCCTCGGAACCGATCGCCGTTGAAAACCCGGCGAACCCCCAGCAGCCCTGGGTGCTCACCGTGGTCTACGACGGCACCCAGCACCGCAGCGAACTGTGGATATATGAAGGGAATGAGCTGGAGAAGGGGCCGATCTGTCGGCTAGGGCTGCCGGAAGTAGTGCCCCACAGTTTTCACGGCACTTGGATAAGTGAGTAAATGCGATCTTTACATTGAGGCTGGCTTTGTGGAAAAGTAAGTCGCTAGGAAAAACCAGGCTATAGTAAATGGCAATAATTCGCCTCATTGCCCCCTTTCGCTGTGCCAGGCTCCCCTGACTTCTCTCAACGACTCCAGCTCAGTCAGCGGCTTTCGTCGTTGCCGGGTTCACAGCTCGACCAGGTAATTTTTGCTCTCAATCCGCCGAAGGGTAATATTCCGCCAGCGTCAGCGCCTCCTTCAGACCGGGTGATGGCGCTGCTGACCTGGGCTGAAAGTGAGATTGGCTGTGGGCTAGAAACACTGCAACAGGTGCTCAATTCCGTACTGGCGCGGCCTGAGGATGCGACATCTCCCCCATCGGAGGGGGCTCGGGTGTTTATTAGCTATCGGGCTCAGGTTCCCGATCAGGCTCTGGCCCAAACCCTGTATCAAGACTTGCAGACGGCTGGGCATCAGCCCTTTTTAGCGGGGTCTAGTTTGCAACTGGGGGATCTCTGGGCGCAGCGGATTTTGCAAGAGCTGGAGCGGAGTGACTACTTTGTGCTGCTGCTTTCGCCCCAGTCGGTCACCAGTGAAATGGTGATGGATGAAGTCAAACATGCCAAAGAGCTGCAAGAAAGCCGGGCAGAACAGCGGCCGATCATTCTGCCGATTCGGGTGCAGTTTCCGCTAGAGTCGCCCCTGACCTACAACCTGCGGGGCTACCTGAACCAGATACAGCAGCGCCAGTGGTACTCGCCCGCAGATACCCCAGCTCTAGTGGCAGAAGTGCTACAGCTGATTGCTTCGGGCCAAGCACCCCCAGCGGTAGAACTCCCGGAAGCCCAACCCCTGTTTGCCGACACCCCCGACGACCCGCCCCTGCCCGTAGCAGAACCAGAGCTAAAGCGCGAACCGGGCGGCGCGGTGCCGCTGAAATCGGGCCTGTATGTGGAGCGCTACAGCACCGAGACCGGCAAAGCCAACATCACCATCGAAGCCGACTGTTTTGAAGAAATCACCCAGCCGGGGGCGTTGATTCGCATCAAGGCACCCCGGCAGATGGGCAAGACTTCGCTGATGGCGCGCATTTTGCACCATGCCGAAAGCCAGGGCTACCAGACCATTGCGGTGAGTATGCAGCGGGCCGACAGCACCATGTTTGGCGACCTCGATCAGCTGCTGCGCTGGCTGTGCTCGCGGGTGGGCAGACGGCTCAAGCGGTTGGATGAGCTGGCCGATTATTGGGACCCCGCTGTGGGCGTAAAAGACCGCTGCAACGACTACTTCTTTGAGTGCCTGCTAGAAGAGATCGACGAACCGATTGTGCTGGCCCTGGATGAAGTGGATCTGGTGTTTCCCCACCGAGTGGTGGCCGACGACTTTTTTGGGTTGCTGCGATCGTGGTATGAGGCCGCCCGCTACGGCGACAGGGGCAGCGAACTGTGGGAAAAACTGCGGCTGATTGTGGTGCACTCGACCGAGGCCTATGTGCCGCTAGAAATTAACCAGTCGCCCTTTAACGTGGGCAAAAACGTGGAGCTGCCCGAGTTTACCCAAGCCCAGGTGCAAGATTTGGCCCACCGCTACAACCTGCCCTTTGGCGAAGCTGAGGTAGACCAGATTATGGCTTTGGTAGGGGGACACCCTTACCTGCTGCGCAAGGGGTTTTATCACCTGCGACGGCAAGATTTGTCGATCGCAGCCCTCTTAGAAACTGGCCCCACCGAAGCGGGTATCTACAGCGACCACCTACGGCGGCACCTGCTAAACCTGAAACGCTACCCCGAACTGGCCACCGCCTGTCGCGATGTGGTGCGCCGCAAAACCCCGGTCGATTTGGATGCAGATGTGGCCTTTAAGCTAGAGAGCATGGGGCTGATTCGGTTGCAGCGCAACCAGGCAACCCCAAGAAATAGCCTGTACCAGCAGTATTTTCTTGAGCATTTGAAGGGAATGTAGGGGCGCACGGCGTGCGCCCAAACAGGAGATCTAGGACGTTTTGAGGGGTAAACCATGGCTGCACCCAACACCTACAAATACCAGGTCGGCGGCAGCCTTGAGAAAGATGCCCCTACCTATGTCGAACGCCAGGCCGATCGCGAGTTTGTGACGGCGCTGAAGCAGGGAGAGTTTTGCTATGTGTTTAACTCTCGGCAAATGGGCAAATCGAGCCTGCGGGTGCACACCATGCAGACCCTGCAAAGCGAGGGCATTGCCTGCGGGGTCATCGACATTACTTCTATTGGCAGTCAAGACATTACCCAGGAGCAGTGGTATTGGGGCATTGCCCAGCGCCTGGCCCGCAGCTTTGGCCTGCGCCAAGCCAAAGCCTGGTGGAACGACCACAGCGACCTGTTTCCGGTGCAGCGGCTGGGGGAATTTATCGAAACGGTGCTGCTGCCCCAGGTGAGTGCCCCGATCGTGGTTTTTATCGATGAAATCGACAGCATTCTGCGAATTGACTTCAAAGACGACTTCTTTGCCCTAATTCGCGCCTGCTTTAACCAGCGGGCTGAGAACGCCGACTATCGCCGCCTCACCTTTGCCCTGCTGGGGGTCACCACGCCTCCAGACCTGATTCAAGACAAAACTCGTACCCCTTTTAACATTGGCCAGGCCATAGACCTGAAGGGCTTTCAGCTTGATGAGGTTGGGCCGCTGACCACAGGGCTAGAGGCCCTGGCGGCAGACCCTACCGCCATTATGGCGGCTATTTTAGTCTGGACTGGTGGACAACCCCTACTCACCCAAAAGCTCTGTCGCCTGGTGGCCGAAGCTAATGCACCCATTGCCCTAGGGCAGGAAGCCGGTAAGATCGCCAGCCTGGTGCACAGCCGTATCCTGCACAATTGGGAAGCCCAGGATGAACCCGAGCACCTGCGCACCATTCGCGACCGGCTGCTGCGGAATGAGCGCAGCACTGGACGCCTGTTGGGGCTTTACCAGCAAATTTTGCGGGAGGGCAGTATCGCCGCCACGGGCGACCCGAACTATATCGAGCTGCGGCTGTCGGGCCTGGTGGTAGAAGTCCAGGGGCGGCTGTGGGTGTATAACCGCATTTACCAGTCGGTGTTTGATCTTGGGTGGGTGCAGGAGCGGTTGGCGGGGCTGCGGCCCTATGGGGAAGCCATTGCTGCCTGGATTGCCTCGGAGGGTAGGGATGAGTCGCGGTTGCTGGGGGGGCAGGCGCTAGAGGATGCCCAGGCCTGGGCGATGGGCAAAAACCTGGGAGAGGTAGACTATCGGTTTTTGACGGAGAGCGAGAAGAAAGATAAGCGGGCAATACAGGAAGCAAACCGGATTTTGGAGGCGGCACAGCAGGAAGCCGATCTCGAACTACAGAAAGCCAGAACGACGAATCGTCGGGCTAGGCGTTTGCTCGTTGGTGCGGCCATCTTGGCTTGTGCCACAGGAGGAGCTGCCATCTTGGCTACTAAAGAAGCTCGTATGGCCAGGGCCGATGCCACAGCGAGCGAGATTGATGCTGCACAGCAGCAACGTACGGCTAACTTTTCTGCCATAAAAGCTAGGTTCAATGTGGGGGTGGCTGATATTCGTGAGGGAGTGGCCAATCGGCAGGTTGCGATTGCACAAAAAGAGCGGCAACGGCTCAACGCCGAACGGCAGGATGCCATAGAGCAACAAGAAGCGGCAGAAGCAGGGCGACAGCAGGCTGTAGCCGACCAGCAAATTGCTCTGCAAGGAGCCGAAGCCGCCAGACAAGCCTCTGCTACCGCCCAAGAAGCCGCCGACAACGCCATACAACTGCAACAAGAAGCCGAACTGGCCCAGGACATAGCCCGCCAAGGCGGTAGCCTGGAACGTCGGGGGGCAGTGCTGCAGAGATACCAGCCAGAACGCTTTTTTGAAATTGAGACGCTGCTGGAAGCGCTGAACCTGGGGCAAGAGTTGAGGCAGCTAGTGCAAACAAGTTCTAGCAATAAGGCTCAACTCACGCTCAGTGAATACCCTGCTACCAGCCCATTCTTAGCTTTGCGGCAGACTGTCAACCAGGTAGTGCAGATCAACCAACTGCAGGGAAGAAACCCTAACTTCAGTGCTGATGGCCAGCGCATCGCCACTTATTCAGAATGGGACAATACTAGTTGGGTTTATTCCAAAGATGGTCAAGAACTGTTCCAGCTAAAGGGGAGTTACCCCAGCTTCAGCACCGATGGCGAGCGCATCGCCACTTATTCATCTTCATCCAACGACAATACTAGTTGGGTTTATTCCAAAGACGGCCAAGAACTCAACCAACTACAGGGGCGTTTCCCCAGCTTTAGTACTGATAGCCAGCACATCACCACCTTTTCATCTAACGAAAATACCAGTTGGGTCTATTCCAAAGACGGCCAAGAACTGTTCCAATTGCAGGGGCACTCCCCCAGCTTCAGTGCTGATGGCCAACGCATCGCCACATATTCATACTTTGACAATATCAGTTGGCTCTATTCTCAAGACGGCCAAGAACTGTTCCAACGGCAAGGGAGTTTCTCCAACTTCAGTGCTGATGGCCAGCGCATCGCCACTTATTCAGAAGGGGACAATGCCAGTTGGATTTATTCTAAAGATGGCCAAGAACTGTTTCAGCTACAGGGGGGTTATCCCAGCTTCAGTGCCGATGGCGACCGCATCGCCACTTATTCATTTAATGACAATACTAGTTGGGTTTATTCTGGAGACGGCGAAGAGCTGTTCCAACTGCAGGGGCATTCCCCCAGCTTCAGTGCTGATGGCGAGCGCATCGCCACTTATTCATCCAACGACAATGCTAGTTGGGTTTATTCTCGAGACGGTGAAGAGCTATTCCAACCGCAGGGGATTTTCCCCAGCTTCAGTACCGATGGCCAGCGTATCCTCACCTTTTCAGAAAGCGCCAATGCTAGTTGGCTCTATTCTCGAGACGGTCAAGAACTCAACCAACTGCAAGGAAATTACCCCAGCTTCAGTGACGATGGCCAGCGCATCGTCACCTATTCATATATCGACAATATCATTTGGGTTTATTCCAAAGATGGCCAAGAACTGTTCCAACTGCAGGGGCGTTTCCCTATCTTCAGTGCCGACGGCCAGCGCATTGCCAATGATTCAGGCAACAACAATGCCAGTTCGGTTGCTTCCCGAGATTGGCAGGAACTGTTCCAACTGCAGGGACATTCCCCCAGCTTCAGTGCCGATGGTCAGCGTATCACCACCTATTTACCCAGCGCCAATACCAGTTGGGTTTATTCCAGAGATGGCCAGGAACTTTCCCAGCTCCAGGGGCGTTCCCCTAGCTTCAGTGCTGATAGCCAGCGCATTGCTACCTATTCAGAAAGGGACGATGCCAGTTGGGTCTATTCCCGAGACGGTCAAGAATTATTCCAACTGCAAGGGCGTTTACCTAGCTTCAGTACCGACGGCCAGCGCATTGCCACCTCTTCAGAAAGGGACGATGCCAGTTGGGTCTATTCCCGAGACGGTCAAGAACTCAACCAGCTAGAAGGAAACTACCCCAGCTTCAGTGCCGATAGCCAGCGCATTGCCACTAATTCACTTACCTTTGATGTTAGTTGGATCTATTCCCGAGACGGCCAAGAACTGTTTCAACTGCAGGGAAGTTACCCCACCTTCAGTGCCGATGGCCAACGCGTTGCCACCTCTTTTTACGACGAAAATGCTAGTTGGATCTATTCCCGAGACGGCCAAGAACTGTTTCAACTGCAGGGAACTTACCCCAGCTTCAGCGCCGATGGCCAGCATATCCTTACCTATTCATCCATCGAAAATGCCAGCTGGGTCTATTCCCGAGACGGCCAAGAACTGTTTCAACTGCAGGGAAGTTATCCCAGTTTCAGTGCCGATGGTCAACGCATCCTCACTTATTCATTCATCGAAAATGCCAGCTGGGTCTATTCCCGAGACGGTCAAGAACTCAACCAACTGCAGGGGAGTTTCCCCAGCTTCAGTGCCGATGGTCAACGCATCCTCACCTCTTCATCCGTCGACGATGCCAGCTGGGTCTATTTCCGAGACGGACGAGAACTCAACCAACTGCAAGGGAGTTCCCCTAGCTTCAGTACTGATGGACAACGCATCCTCACCTCTTCACAGCAAGAGCGCCTTACTCGCATTTACAATCGCGATGGCAACCTCATAGCTGAATACCCCGGCTACGGTGCCAGTTTCATCCTTAACCGACAATATTTAATTCTCACCTCCGCAAGAGGCAGTTGGTTAGAGGCTTGGCCCATCGACAACGGCCTTGACGATTTGCTTGCCCAAGGTTGTCACTGGCTGCGCCATTACTTCGTTAGCTACCCCAATCAGAAACCTGAAATTTGCACTGTCCTATGGAACGAGTCTCAGTAGTCAGCTTTTTAGCAGTGCTGTTCTTCAAAAGTAAGAACACCGCTATAACCAATGCCTAAGCATTACCAACTAACGCTTAAGTAATGCCTATGGTTGACCAGATATTTGGGCCGATCGCCAGCCCCACCTCACCTCACCTCCGCACTAACCACAGGCTTCAAGCCCCAACAATTAGCATTGCTTAAGCATTAGTTACTAACGCATAAGCAATAGCCCACATTGCCTACCCAGTTAGACTAAACGCCTTGGCATTATCGACTATGGCTTGCATCTCAGCTCTAAATCTCCGTAGCTACACAGAGCCAGCGCAAAAAATAGAGACATTAGCAGTTACGAATGGCTACTCAAGCGATCGCCCATTTCTGCCGCCTAAATTGGGTAAATAACTGAGCCGCGCAACTCCAGGGATGCATCTTGGAAACGGTAAGCCATGACGCTTTTGTGAGCAACCATAAAAGCCCTTTTATACTGCTAAATCCATTACCCGTGACTGCAAACTCAGTCTTACCGTTTCAACTTTGGAGATACCCAAATGCCTAGACAAAAGAGAAGTTCCCCAGCGCTCGAAAAAGCCCTGCGCCGCATCGCCGGGATGCAGTCTGTCACTAGAACGATCGATTTTGGTAACGGCTACACCATGGACGCCTATGACGAGCACATTCTGGCCATGCAAGAAAAGCTCATGGCCTATAACCGCATGCTGTCGATGGTAGATGGTGCCTACAACGACATGCTCATGGCCGAGCGCAAGCTCATGGATTTTTCCGACCACATGCTCTCTGGCTTTGGCGTTCGCTACGGCAAAGACAGCTCTGAGTATGAAATGGCCGGAGGCTGCCGCAAATCTGACCGCCAAAAGCGCACTCGCCGCACCGCCAATACTATGAATGTTGCTTAACCCTAAGAGGGCGTTTAAAAGCGATCTGCTGTAGCTTTTGGTCCCCTGCTGATCCCCCTGATTCCTATTTAAAGGGAGTAGGGGGATCTTCATTTTCGCTACAAGAAACAAGACTTTTCAAATATCCTTTCAAGACCGCCTGGGCGATCGAGGCTGACGCCGCAGCATCACGCCTGAGACGATTCCTGCAATGCTGCCAAACAGCATTGCGCCGAATGAACCAGCACCCAGGCCAAACGTGATACCAAAGAGCCAGCCAATAGCAGGAACCCCATGGGCGGCTCCCAGCCCAGTGATGAAGTTGCCGTACACATACCCACCAACGGCTCCCCCGATCGCAGCACTAGCCATGACCCCCAGCACACCAAGCAGCAAGCTCAATACCAGCCCCTGCTTGACGCGGGGTGAAGCTTGGGCAGCGTCGAGATTCTGTCTCATCCATCTAGTCAGTACCAATGACAGGTCTGAACCCCGCGTAGAGGTCATTGCAGGCCCATGGATGCTCCCCAAAATCAGGCTATTCATGATTCCGGCATAAAAGAGAACAGCAACTGCAACACTCCACGTAGCCCAGTGCTGTGACGAGCCGCAACCCGCAATGCCTATGCCACAGGCTTCTGTTACGTGAGAGGCCCCGTTTCTCAAGGCGGCGATCGTGCCACCAAACATCACACTCGTTGCTCCAGAAGTCACCGACAGCAGGATGTGAAACAAAGCAGTCTGCCAAGCTGGCGGGGTCTCGTGTTGCATCATGATCAAGGTCCTCAAAGCGGTTGCCTTTGCGCTGTCGAGAGGCCGTGATGGCCTCACTGGCAAAAGCCTCTGCCCTATCGTTCCTCAAACCAGGCCTTGTCGAACGCTGCCGTTAACGCTATAACCCACGCAACATCAGGCTGGTGAATCCAATAGTCAGGTTGAGTAAGTGAGTAACCTGAGTTCGGAATGAGCCCGGCATCGCAACCGCTGTGTACCTTCGCTTGGCTGGCGTTGTGGCCCGCCCTGCGGGAAGCAAGCTACACCCTAAACCCCTCTCCCTGAGGGAGAGGGACTTTGAGCGCTTCCGGCTCCCCTCTCCTCGTGGGAGAGGGGCTGGGGGAGAGGGCTGCCGGGGAACATCGCTAACTATGCCTAACCCGAACTGAGGTTGAGTAGGCCATCGGCAACTAACGCGGCGGCACCCAAGTCCGCAGGACGCGACATGGGATCGCTTTCCCTAGCCAGGGGGTATTGGCTGAGAGAGAGCAAAGGGTTGAAGGCGTGACCGTCCAGGTCGCGCCAGGGTCAAACAAGATCATTTCCGCAGGCTGCTGGGGCTGGATAGTCGGCGGGGTTTGGCCCCAGCACGCTGCCGGGTTTGTGCTTAGTGCTTGAACCAGTTGCAGGGGCGACCAGTCGCCCTGGGTGACAAATCTATCCCACAAAATCCCCAGCGCTAGCTCCAGGCCGATCGCACCGGGGGGCGCAGAGGGAAAACCCACGGTTTTGTCTTCGTAGGTGTGGGGGGTATGGTCGATCGCGATCGCATCCACCACCCCCGCCTTCACTCCCTCAATTAGCGCTGCCTGGTCTTCAGGATTTCCCAACGGTGGCGATAATCGCAGGTTGGGGTCGTAGCTGTGCAGATCCTTGGCACTCCACAGCAGGTGCATCCAGGTGGTGCTGGCGGTGACGGGCAGCCCGCGCTCTTTGGCCTGACGCACTAGTTCGACCCCGCGCCCGGTCGAAATTCGCATTAGGTGCACAGGGGTGCCAACCTCGGCCACACATTCCAGCAGTGCCGCCAATGCAGCAGTTTCAGAGCTGGCCGGGTCGCCCACCAGGCCGTAGATCAGCGAAAACGGCCCTTCGCGGGCAACGCCGCTGTCTCGCAGGGTGCGATCGCAGCTCCACAGCGCCACCGGCTTCCCCAAGGGTCGCAGGTACTGCAACAACCGCTGCACCAGGAGTGAATTCTGAATCGCTCGACCGTCGGCAAAACCTGCGATCGGAGCCTCGGACAACTCCACCAGCTCCACCATCTGCTGCCCCTGGGCACCCTGGGTCAGGGCACCCCAGGGATACAGGTGAGGCAGACTAGCATTTGTACGCGCGATCGAGTCCCGCCGGGCCAGCAGCTTCTCCACCATTGCTGGGTGATCGATCGCAGGCTCCGTATTTGGCAAAATGCCCAACCGGGTGAAGCCGCCTGCCTGACCCGCCGCCAGCAGCGACTCCAAGGTTTCCCTCGGCTCGTGGCCCGGTTCCCCCGAGTGGCTGTAGAGATCGACTAGCCCCGGCAAGAGAATTTTTCCCTGGCCGTCGAGCATCTCGGCCCTGGCGGGAATGACGGTGATTGACGGGGCGATCTCTGTCACCACGCCATCCTGTACGAGCACATCGGCGACCTGATCCCTCTGGGTCACCGCATCCAACACTCGCACCTGCTGAATCAGCTGCGCTCCAGTTCCCGGCACCGCCGTCACAGGGCCCCCGCGGCGGTCTTATCGAGCACGCTGCCCGACAGGTGAATGGTAATGTTAGCCGCGGTCAGCACCGGGGCGCTATCGATGCCGTCAGGGTAGTCGATCACGCTGACTGCGCCATTGCCCTGCTTAAACCGCCAGAAAAACTCTGGCCCCATGCCCAGCACGTGGCAGAGCAGCGCCTTGTTGACCGCATCATGAGCGACAACGAGAATGGTTTGCACCTCGTCGCCACCGCTGTGGGCCGCGACGATTTCCTTCCAGGCGGCGATCGATCGCATCCACACCTCCTCCAGGTTCTCGCCCCCCGGCATTTGCACAGTTTCGGGAGCGCTTTGCCACTGCTCCAGCAGCCCCGGATAGCTGCTCTCGATCTCAGATTCGTAGAGCCCTTCCCATTCGCCGTGGCTAATCTCTCGCAGCTCGTTGACCGAGTGCAGCGTCAGCCCCAGGTGGTGCTGCAAAATGATTTCCGCCGTTTCTTTGGGCCGCGCCATAAAGCTGGTGTAGGCCGCATCGATCGCCACGGGTTTGAGAAACTCTGCCGCCTTAGCGCCCTGGGCGCGACCGTTGTCGTTAAGGGGCACGTCGATCTGACCCTGAAAGCGGCCTTGGCGGTTCCACTCGGTTTCGCCGTGGCGCACCAGCAGCATGCGGGGGCCTTTGTGACCACGTCGCATCTCGGGCAGCGGTGCCCCCATATGGCTGGTCAGGTTCATGGCCTCAACCTGTACCGGGCTGCCCCAGCCCCCCTCAAAGTTCAGCACGCTAATGCTGCAATTGGCCTGGTGCAGGTTGTTGAAATATTCTTGCCCTAGTCCAATGGCGGTGCTAATCAGCGCTCGGTTGATGGCGCTGTGGGCGACCACGAGCAGGGTTTTGCCCTGGTGCTCGGCCAGCAAGCCCTGCCAAAACCGCGCCGCCTGCTGATACAGCTCGCGAATGGGGTAAAAATCAACCGTTGTGCCGTCTGCTTGGGGCACCGCCATCACCAGGTTAGCTGGGTCGGTGCGCCACTGGTGAAAGGTCTCGGGGTGCTGGGCTTCGGCCTCGCTAAAGGCAACGCCCTCCCACAGCGGCAGGCAAATTTCTTTGAGGTCGTCGGTAAAGGTGGGGGTTAAGCCCGCGATCTGTGTCCGCAGCTCAGCGGCGATAATCTCAGCGGTTTTGCGCGCGCGTTTGAGAGGGCTGGCCCATACCCCATCAAAGGGAATGCCCACTAACGCCTGACCCACCTGGAGCGCCTGAGCCTCGCCCTCGGGGGTCAGCTCTGACTCGTCGCAGTGGCCTTGAATGAGTTTGAGCTGGTTGTAGGTGCTCTGCCCGTGACGAACGATAATAACGCGGGTTTTCAGGGGTCTGTCCTCTCAAGTTGCTCAACCAACGTCAGATTTTACCCTGTTGGGGAGCCGCACCGCAGCTTTGCAGAGTACTTGACTTAGCTCAACTGGGTTCATGGAGACGGTAACGCACCGTCAGGCGTGGTAGACATTTCGGTGTAGATGCGATCGCCCCTATGCTCAACCCCCCAAAGCTATTCGCCCAGCAGAACTGCCGAAGGTTATCAATATTCAACCATTGCAGCCAGCTAACTCCCGAAACCTCGAATTACCGCGTTTGGTAGATGTTGAATAATCGCACTCTTGCAAAACTGTTGGGCATAGATCCCAGGTTAGACCGGCCCGACAGAACCCAGCTCTGAGCGATAAATCCATGGTGAAATTTGCTTATCACGCTTCCCACGAGCAGTTTGCCCCCAGCGCGCTGCTGGGCTGGGCTCAAAAAGCAGAACAGGCTGGCTTTACCGCCGTCACCTCCTCCGACCACTTTCATCCCTGGAGCGAGCGCCAGGGAGAATGCGGTTTTGCCTGGTCTTGGCTAGGGGCGGCTATGCATGCGACCTCGCTGCCCTTTGGTGTTGTCTGCGCCCCTGGCCAACGTTACCATCCCGCCATTATTGCCCAGGCGGCAGCAACCTTGGGGGAGATGTTCAGCGATCGCTTTTGGGTTGCCCTGGGTACCGGCCAGGCGATGAACGAAGCAATTACCGGCCAGCCCTGGCCAATCAAAGCCGAGCGCAATGCGCGGCTCAAAGAATGTGTCGATGTAATCCGCGCCCTCTGGGCTGGCGAAACCGTTACCCACCACGGTCTGGTGCAGGTAGAAGAGGCCAAACTCTACTCCCGCCCCGCCAACCCGCCCCGCATTATGGGGGCGGCCATTACCCCTAAAACCGCTGAGTGGGTGGGAAGTTGGGCCGACGGCTTAATTACTATTTCTCACCCCCATGACAAACTGCGGGAGATGGTTGAGGCCTTTCGCCGCGGCGGCGGCGAGCACAAGCCGATGTACTTAAAGGTGCAGCTCTCCTACGCCCAAGACCAAGAAACGGCACTGCACGGAGCCCACGACCAGTGGCGCACCAATATTTTTGAAAGCCAAGTGCTGTCTGATTTTAGGATTCCTAGTCAGTTTGATGCCGCGGCCACCTTCGTCAAGCCAGAAGACATGTACCAATACGTGCGCGTTTCGGCTGACCCCCAGCAGCATATTGAGTGGTTGCAAAAGGATATAGAACTGGGTTTCGAAACCATCTCCTTACACAACGTCAATCGAGAACAGCAGCAATTTATTGAAGTTTTTGGTGAGAAGGTTCTGCCTTTTCTCAAATAATTGAGAGGGAAATTAATAGTTTTCAGGGTGGGACAAAATCCCAAGCCATCATATTAATGCTTTGGCCAAAAGCCGAAGCGTAGCCTAAAACTAAATTTATATCGGTTTACCCAGGTTTCTTATGTTAGATCTTTGGTACAAAAACGCGGTTCTGTACTGTCTTGATGTAGAAACCTACATGGATAGTGATGGCGATGGGGTGGGCGACTTTGTAGGACTAACCCAGCGTTTAGACTACATAGCTGGCCTAGGAATCACCTGCGTTTGGCTGATGCCCTTTTACCCATCGCCTAACAAAGACAACGGCTACGACGTGATGGACTACTACACCGTCGATTCTCGGCTGGGTTCTCTGGGCGATTTTGTTGAGTTTGCCCGCCACGCCAAGGAGCGGGGCATTCGTATCCTGATCGATTTAGTGGTTAACCATACCTCTGATCAGCACCCCTGGTTTCAATCGGCGATTAAGGACAAAAACTCCAAATATTTAGATTATTATTTCTGGTCAAAGAAAAAACCTGAAGATATTGATGAAGGCATTGTTTTCCCCGGTTTACAAAAGTCAACCTGGACCTATCAACCTGAGGTAGGTGCTTACTATGCTCACAGGTTCTATAGTCACCAGGCAGATTTAAACATCACCAACCCTAAAGTCAGAGAAGAAATCAAAAAAATGATGGGCTTCTGGCTGGAACTCGGGGTGTCTGGGTTTCGCATTGATGCCGCTCCTTTCTTAATTGAGCTAACCCAGGCCGACAACGTATTTGAACAAGTCGAAGATCCCTTTATCTATATCAATGAACTGCGCGATTTTCTGTCGTGGCGGCGGGGGGATGCCATCTTACTGGCCGAGGCCAATGAGTCTTTGGAAAAGTTGCCTAAATATTTTGGCGATGGCGATCGCATGCAGATGTTGTTTAACTTTTGGGGCAACCAACATTTGGTATTGGCCCTCGCTAGAGAATCAGCGGCTCCCTTGGCCCAAGCTTTTAAGGAGTTGCCCCCGTCGCCGCCCGCCGGGCAGTGGGCCAACTTTGTGCGCAACCACGACGAGCTGAGTCTAGATAAACTCTCCTCCGATGAACAGGATGAAATTGCGGCGGCCTTTGCCCCCGATCGCGAGACCATGTGGATCTTTGATCGGGGCATTCGCCGTCGGTTTGCGCCGCTGCTCGACGGCAATCTGCAACGGCTCAAGCTCACTTACAGTCTGCTTTTCACCCTACCCGGCACGCCCGTGGTCAACTATGGCGAAGAGCTGGGTATGGGTGACGATCTGTCGCTAGAGGAACGCAAGCCCGCCCGCACTCCCATGCAGTGGTCAAAGGCACCGAATGGTGGGTTTTCTACAGCGCCTGCTGACCAAGTGATTTTGCCGGTGGTTTCCACTGGCGACTACAGCTACAGAAAGCTAAACGTCAATACCCAGCAGCGCAATCCTAATTCGCTGTTGAACTGGATGGAGCGGGCGATTCGCCTACGTAAGGAATGCCCGGAGTTTGGCTGGGGCCAATTGCAACTGTTAGACACTGGCCATGACAGCGTTTTTGCCCACCGCTGCGAGTGGCGAGGCAAAGCCGTGATCGCGGTGCACAATTTCAGTCAGTCTGACTGCAAGGCGACGCTAACACTGAAGGATGACGTGGGCAAATG
The DNA here is from genome assembly GCF_014696135.1 of Nodosilinea sp. FACHB-141. Taxonomy (NCBI): domain Bacteria; kingdom Bacillati; phylum Cyanobacteriota; class Cyanophyceae; order Nodosilineales; family Nodosilineaceae; genus Nodosilinea; species Nodosilinea sp. FACHB-141. Next base: position 99,282 of record NZ_JACJPP010000022.1, read on the forward strand.
CTTGATCGATCTATTTGAAGATCAGCCGGAGGCGGAGATCTCAGAGTCTGGCTACGATCTTCACCTGCCCGGCTATGGCTACCGCTGGTTTCAGGTGGGGCATTCCTTTGATTAAAGAGCGCTTTTTTGAGACTTGTTGGGAATTTGCCAATTTGTGCAGACGCACCGTCCGATCGCACTAGTGCTTTGTCCAATCAAAGAATTAAGGCCCTTTTGAGTTGGGCGCAAGGAGTGGATGCTGTTGGCGAATTGCTCTCATGCCTTGTTTGACCCTCACCCCCAACCCCTCTCCCAGGGAGGAGAGGGGAGCCGGAAAATCCTGAAAAGTCCCTCTCCCAATTTGGGAGAGGGATTTAGGGAGAGGGCAAACTGGGCCAAAAAAATCACCAACAGCAACGCCCCTGGCGGGTGCCGCTACGCTCTACCCGACCTGCTAAAGCCAGAAATTGTTAAGCTCGTAGGTGCGCACCGCTCGATCGCACCAGTTCAAGAAAACTACGACTGCACCAGTTGGGCGACGGCCCGAGCGATCGCATCAGGTTCGATGGGCTTAGACAGGTGCCGCTGAAAGCCACTGTCTAACGCTTTTTGGGAGTCTTCTTCGCGCACGTAGGCGGTGAGGGCGATCGCCGATATCTGCCCTCCTTGTTCGGGCGGCAAGGCGCGAATTTTTCGGAGCAGCTCATAGCCATCCATGCCGGGCATGCCAATGTCGCTGACCAAGACATGGGGTTGAAAGCTAGCTAGATTACTCAGCACCTCGGCAGCAGATTCGAGACCGAGCACCTCTGCCCCATACTCACCCAGCAGGAGCGTTAGCAAGGCCAGCCCATCAGGGTTGTCATCTACGGCGATGACCCGCACACCGGTCAGATCAATCTGCCCCGGCAAAGCGGCCATTTTCCGTGGGCTGGGGCGCTGGTTGAGCAGCGGCAAACTTACGGTGAACGTGGCCCCTTTGCCCTCGCCGGGGCTGTCGGCGCTGATGGTGCCGCCGTGGGCCTCAGCCAGGTAGCGCACGATCGCCAAACCCAAGCCCAGACCACCAAATTGACGGGTAATCGAGGCGTCTGCCTGGCGAAAGGATTCAAAAATGTGGGGCAAAAATTCTGGCCGAATCCCCTGGCCGGTGTCGGTGACCTTAAGCTGGGCCCAGTGGTCTACCTGGGTTAGCTGAATGGTGATCTGGCCCTGTTCGGGGGTGAATTTGATCGCATTGGTCAGCAGGTTCCAGATGATCTGCTGAATGCGTGCCCCGTCGCCCTGAATGGGCCCAATCTCAGGCAAATCGGTCTGGATGCGAATGGATTTGGCATCCGCTGCGGCCTGCACGGTTTCGATCGCCGCTTCAACCACAAACACCGGATCGACCGAGGCGGGTTCGATCTTGAGCTTACCGCGCAAAATTTTGGCAATGTCTAAGAGGTCGTCGATTAGCTGAGTCTGCAACTTGGCGTTGCGCTCAATCGTTTCGAGGGCGCGAGCAGTTTTCTCCGCATCGAGTTTTTTGGTTTGCAGCAGCTTGGCCCAGCCCAAAATTGGGTTGAGGGGTGACCTCAGCTCGTGGGATAAAATTGCCAAAAATTCGTCTTTAATACGGTTGGCTCGTTCAGCGGCTTCGCGGGCGGCCTGCTCTCGGCACAGCAGCTGTTCGCGGGCGACTTCGGCCTGCTTTTGCTGAGTGATGTCGAGAATGGTGCCGGTAAAGCGCAGGGGGTTGCCATCGCCATCAAAATAGGTCTGCCCCTTGGCCCGCACCCACCGTTCTACCCGGTCTTGCAGGCCAATCACCCGATATTCCACATCGTAGTTGCCGCCAGTCTCCTGGGTAAGCGATTCGGCGATCACCTGTCGGATACGATCGCGATCGTCGGGATGCACCCCTTCATAAAATCGCTCAGGGCTGCTGTCTGCCTCGGGGGGAAGGCCAAATATAGCTTTACAGCCCGTGTCCCAGTTCAGCTGATTAGTGAGTAGGTTCCAGTCCCAAATGCCCATGTTGGCCGACTCGATCGCCATGCGCAGGCAGTCTTCACTCTCCTGCAAGGCCGTTGTGGCCTGCTGGCGTTCGGTGGCAATCTGAACTCTTTCACTGATGTCTACAGCGGCGCAGGTGACGCCGATAATGGCGTTTTGGTCATCGTGAATGGGGTCGATGGTGAGGTCGTAGTAGGAGGTTTGCCCGTTGGCAACCACCTTGACCTCTTCGCGCAGGCCGATGCCGGTGGTAATGACCTGGCGCTTAAGGTAGGTCAAGCGGGCCGCCGTCTCGGGCGATGCCAGATCTTCGTCGCGCTGGCCGATCACCTGGTCTTTATCTAGATCGTGGGTAGGGTTGTAGATCCAGGTGTAGCGCAGGTCAAGGTCTTGGTTAAACAGGCTAATCGGCGCGCTCTTGAGGGCAACATTGAGCCGTTCGGTGGTCTGTTGCAGGGCTAGCTCGGCCTGCTTGCGATCGGTAATGTCGATATCAATGCCCGTCATATTAAGCGGAATGCCCATAGCGCTATAGAAAACCCGCCCTAAGCTCAAGATCCAGCACACCGTGCCATCGGACCTGATGACCCGTAACTCAACATTGTACTCGGCCTGTTTATGAACCGCGTCATGCAGCGCGCGCTCAACCCGAGGTAAATCGTCGGGGTGAACCATAGCCATGACGCTTTCGTAGCAGTCGTCGCGATCGCGATCGAGGTCAAATAGGCGTTTTACGTTGTCAGAAAACTGCACCACATCAAGCTGAATATCCCAGTCCCAGCTGCCCATGCGGGCGGCTGCCATAGCCAGATTTAGGTGTTCCTGGTGGCGTTGTAGGGCAATTTCGGTTTGCTTGAACTCGGTGATGTCTCGCCAGGCGATAATGCCGCCAGTGATCGTGCCCTCCTGGTTGTAAATTGGGCCAGCGTTGCACAACAGCACCAGTCTTTGCCCAGCCGCGGTTTGCAGTAGCCATTCCTCGTTGGTAATGACCTCACCGTTTTGCACGGCGCGGGTGAGGGGCAGCGCTTCGGGGGTGGCGAGGCTGCCGTCGGGGGAAAAAACCTGCCATGCTTTTGGATGGGCGGCGGCGGGCAGGCCCTCCACTTCTTCTAAGGGGCGCCCAGTCAACTGTTGCCCGTAGCGGCTGACTTGGCGAACGCGCACATCGGGCGCATCGGCGATGGTAATGCCTTCGGGAATGTAGGCCATCAAGGCATCGAGGGTGCGTTGGCTGGCTTCAGCCTCCTGATTTTTTTGCTTTAGGGCGATTTCAACGCGCTTGCGATCGCTAATGTCGGCCAGTGCACCGGGAAAAATCACGGCATTGCCCTCGCTGTCGTATTCAGCCTGCCCGCGCGCAATTACCCAACGCTCCTCACCCTGGGGATTGCAGATGCGAAACTCGGCGGCACAGCTGTCTCCAGTGGCGATCGCCTGGTCAATAGCTGCCGCTACCCGCTCCCGGTCGTCCGGGTGAATGATGGCGATAAACTTCTCCAGACGCACCCCGGCAGCAACGCGCTCGGGGTCAAGGCCAAGCAGTTGGGCAAAGCTGCGGTTGGCCACCACCCGATTTTTGCGAATACTCCAGCACCAGGTGTAGACCGACCCGGCAGAGAGAGCCGCTTCTAGCTGAATTAGGGCTTTGCGCAGCTGCAGTTCAGCCTGGTTGCGATCGCGCAGGGCCGCCTGCTGCTGGCTGATATCGACTGTAGAACCCACCACGCGCACCACCTGCCCCTGCTCATCGCGCACCAGGCAGCCCCGCTCCCAGACATCGACCCAGCGATCCTCCTCGTGGCGAATCCGGTAGTCTAATTCATAGAGCTGGCTAGAGCTGGCGAAGAGCTCCAGCATGCGGTGGCGCAGTCGTGCCCGATCGTCCGGATGAATGCGATCTTCCCACCACCGCGATGTGGGTGGGGCCTCGGCGGCAGGCACCCCAACTAGATCGAACAGTTGCTCAGAGCGGTAGACGCGATCGTCCCCGTCTAGGCTCACCTTGCTGACGTCAAACACCAGCCCATTCACCGCTTGAACAACGAGCTGAAAGCGCTCCTCTAGGTACTTCTGGTCATCGATATCGATCATGGTGCCCACCCAGCCCGTGAGCTGTCCGTCGGGGTCGTGGGTGGGCACACCCCGGTTCATCACCCAGCGATAAACACCATCGTGGCGGCGCAGACGGTGCTCGATGGCAAAGGTCTGGCCTGCGGCCATCGCTTCGGTCCACCTGAGCAGGGTGGGGTCATAGTCGTGGGGTTGGCAGCCAGCACCAGCCACCTCCATCGACTCGGCTGCATTGCGGCCAGTGTACTCATACCAACGCTGGTTCCAGTAGTTGATGGCCCCTGTGCGATCGGCTATCCACACAATTTGCGGCAGGGCGGCGACCAGCGCTGCGTAAGGAGGCTGGGGGTTCGCAAGTGCGGCTTCGAGCGAGGTGGTGCTGGGCTGATGGTTTAAGTTTGCTGAGGCGCTAGGTTTAGCGCTCCCTTCAGGTATCGCCGATCGCAGCGCTAAACTTAGCGCCTCGGGGGTGAGCTGATCTCTCACTAAATAGTCGGCAGCTCCAGCTTTGAGGGTTGCCACAGCCGTTTTAAGATTGTTCTCGCCTACAACAACTATGGGCGCAGCTTCTCCCCACGACTGTTGCAGCTGCTTGAGCCGGTCTCCGCCATCCCCATCTGAGGGGTAAAGGTCAAGCAAAATGCTATCGACCTGTAGCAGCTGGTCTTGGCTTACCTGGCCATTACCAGAGGGGCCAACTACCCGGTAGGAGAAAGCTGCCTCGGGCTGCAGCATGTGCCTCAAGCGATCAGCCTGTCCAGGCGAGCTACTGACCAATAGAACTGTTCGCTCTGGGGGTGTCATAACAAGACTGATGGTGCAAACCTTGAATTGGCCCCGTTGCAAGGAGCGATCGCCCATTGCAACCGCTAGCTGTTAGACAAGCGCAGCCCCCAAAAAAGCTGTGAACCCCAAAAATAGGGCGATGGGTGCAAATTGCTGAAGGGATCTTATATTGTCTACTACGACACCAGGAATATGTCTAAGGGAATAAATACTTAGGGCAGTACTATAGCGGCTGGTGGAGCGGGTCATCACTGTGGTTTGAGCACCGTCTAGCAGCGGCAGAGCCCATAGCTAAAGCGTCTGCTGCCTCAATTGCCCGCAATGGCGACTTCATTAGTTGCAGCTTCTCTATCTGAAACTGTGATCACTAGTACATCGTCATAATGCACCTCAGCCCAAGTTAGGTTGTTGAGTGGCGATAAGCTCAACTTTGCTGAGCTGTGCTCGCTGACGTTAAAGTGCACCTGGTAGCCTAGGCTCTCAAAGCAACCTTTTAATGTCTGCATCAGCAGTGGATCACTTGAAGGGGATTGACCCTGCCAGATGGTTACACATTTCGCCTCTTTGGCCCAGTCTTTGGCAGATAAAAGGCTGTCTGTGCCGCGATAATGACGCATCACCGCGCCGCGGATGCGCTTTTTGCTGACCTTTTCACCTAGGGCGATCGACAGCTTTTTCCAAAGCTTATAGCCCACCGATTTCTCAACATACTCAGGATTGAGCGGGTGAATCTCTTCATAGGTTTTTCCTTCCCAAGAGCCGAGAAATATGCGGCTTTCTAAATCGTTAAGGCGTCTTCCTTCAGTGTTGTAAAGAGCATTGTCGACAAATATGAGCGCAGCCTGAGGTGTAATTTCTTCTGGATTGAGTGTCTTTAATCTATCTTGCATTACGAATACCTCTTGAACTGCATGAAAAGGAATTCGCTCCTTCTTGGTTGGTAGAAAAGCGACGGGGGCTGAAATTTATGCATCATTCTAGGTCTGGCAAATATGTTCAAAGCTGATCCAGATCACACTCAAGAGTGATAATACGGGTTTGTGGAATCATAAAAATCACACTCAGGCCCTATGTATTTGGCTAAACTTTATCTAAGTCTGACAAAAACCTCGTCTGTTATTGAGAAACTCTGAGTTTTTAAGAGGTTTGCAGCAGTCAGTTGGTTTTTATGACGGTTTTCTAAGGCAAGATTATTGCTGGAAATTTTCGCTCAAGTAATGAGTTTTTATGGTTGATTAAATTGTTTTAAGCAGGAACATTGTGTTTATGTTCTCTCTCCCTAGGGTGCCAACTCGACTCGGTTAACTATGCATTGAATGAATGGAGGGAAATCATGTCTCAAAATCTTTTTAAGTCTGTAGAAAGCCGGCTTTGGGAGAGCTACAGCACCATGTTTGGCTGTACTGCGCTGAGCTATTGGCAATCTTTTACGACGCTGGCCAACGAGATTATCTCCTACCTGCAAGGCACTGATGCTCCCTATCACAACGCTGACCACACTCTGCAAGTGATGTTGGTGGGGCAGACGATTTTAGCAGGGCGCTATCTGCAACACCACGACCTAACTCCCCAAGACTGGCTCAACGCCATGGTCGCTCTGCTCTGCCATGACATTGGCTATGTAAAAGGTATTTGCCCTGGCGACAACAAGACGATCAATCACTTTGTCACCGGACAGGGAGACGGCTGGGTAGCGTTATCATCTCGCTCAACGGATGCTAGTTTGACCCCTTACCACGTGAGCCGGAGCCAGAGGTTTGTCCGCCATCGGCTGGCAGAACAGTCCCTAGCCGATGTTGATGTTGTCGTAGATTGCATCGAACACACCCGGTTTCCTGTGCCGCCCGAGTCTAAATATCAAACCACCAACGATTTGCCGGGGCTATGCCGAGCTGCTGACCTGCTGGGGCAGCTAAGCGATTCCGATTACCTCAAGAAGCTCTCATCTCTATTTTGCGAATTTGCAGAAACAGGAACGAATACCGCGCTGGGATATAAGTCTGTGGCCGATTTGCGGGCTAACTATCCCCACTTCTATTGGTATGTGGTGTATCCATTCATTCAAGCAGCGCTTCGGTACTTAGCCGTAACGGCCCAAGGGCGCGAGGTGATTGCTCGCCTCTTTACCAACGTGTATCTGGTGGAGCTAGAGCAGTCGTTGTCTGAGACGGGTTCAGCAGGCTTAAAACAGCAGGCCGCTAGCCAAAAAGTTTTGCCCTTTTGCCTTACCGACAACCTCGGCTATGGCTTGTAGACCTGGGATCATTTTTCGATTAGCTAGCTTGGGTGTCGCAAAATCTATCCACAGAACCATATCGCTCTAGCGGCAGTTCTGAGACAGTGTTGACGAATTGATCAGGGCGATCGCAACTACATGGCTCAAACATGGCTTTGGATTGGAGTAGGTTCTATGGCGCTGGGCGCTGCATTCTTTGGCTTTGGTGCCCACAGCGCTAAGACCGAAGGCTGGAGAAAGCTGTATACCCTCAGCTTCTTTATCTGCTTGATTGCTAGTGCTTTGTATCTATCTATGGCGCTGGGCCAAGGTCAGCTCATGCTCAACGATCGCCCCACGGTTTGGGTGCGCTACATTACCTGGTCACTGTCTACGCCGCTGCTGCTGCTGATCTTTGCCTTTTTAGGCCACACTAGCCTGACGCTGACCGGCAGTTTGCTAGGAACCAACGCCTTTATGATTGCGACCGGGCTGGCGGGAGCCCTCTCCCCTGACCCTATCAACTACATTTGGTATGTCGTCAGCTGTGCAGCATATTTGGCTGCCGTCTACCTCCTGTTGGTGCCCTTTAGGCACGAGGCCGAGCGCAATCGCCCCCGTACCAAGAAGGTTTTTGGCCAGCTAGTTGCTGTTCATTTAATTCTCTGGACGGCTTACCCAATCGTTTGGATTTTAGCTCCCACTGGTATTGACGCCATTGGCCAGGATTTTGAAACTATGTTCTACACAATCTTAGATATCTCGTCTAAGGTTGGCTTCGGCCTGCTCTCGCTCAACACCTATAGCAAAATTGAGCATATTGGCGCTGCTACAAAAGATTTAGAACCCACGGCTTCGCTGCGATAAAGGGCGAGTTTTAGTAATTGACTTCCTGCCGATACTTGGGATGGGTATCGACAGAAAGTCACTTTAGTTGGCTCTAAAGAAATTGCTTCAAAATAACAGTTACCTATTCAATTCACTGCATTTTTGCGAGGGATGGTTTGCAGAGCTAGGCGCGATCGCAGATCACAATCTTGCTAAGGGATGAGGTTAGCCAAACTGTGATCTGCTCCTAATGACAGTGCTGGGCTTTATGATAGCCACGTTAACATCTCTTTAGAAATGTCGCAGTTGTTATAGATCGGGCGATCGCAGCTAATCATGACGGGTCTTTGCCCTGCGACGGCTGTAATCACTACTTAATTACCATGACTGACCAAAATAACCGCTCTAACCAAGTTGGCAATCCTAAAGAGGCCGAACCGGGCCGTGGGGCTCCTGGCAATCAGTGGGCTGTGCAAACGGCTCAGTCAACCAACGTCAACCCTGCTGATGAAGTGATTCCATCTAATGTCGATGTGGAGAAAAATCGGCAGCAAATAGCAGACTACGCCGCCCAAGAAGAGGGAACTCTACCAACCTCCCATGGCTTCGTCATCGATGAGTCCGGCAGGATTGACAACTTTGCCGTTGAACCCCCTATGTACGTCGAAGAGTAGCGCTCAGCCTTCATGGGTAGCAACGTTACCAAATAGAACTTTCTATTCACTCAAAAGTTACTAAGGAGGCGCTATGCCAATTTCTATTCGAGATGATGTGGTGTTTATCATCCTCAGCAAGGTCAACGAATTTAATCAAGAAAATCAGCAGGGAGACATTGATTTTTCTTCTACCGATTTTACTGGTCTAGGATTGACTGAGTCCGATCTACTGGGACACCTAGACTATCTGAATCAGAGGCAGTATATCAAAGCCGAATTTAGCGGCAATGCCTATGCCAATCAAGAAGATGTGCCTAGCGTAGTAGATTCAGACGAGGTAGGATTTCGTGTGGCCAACACTTATGGTGCCGCAGACGGTCCCCTGCCTCACCTAATTGAGTTTAAGCGAGCTACGCTGACTGAAAAGGGTCAGCGCATGCTAGAAGACATGGAGCAAAACCCTCCTAAAGATATGGACAAAGGGCCAGCAGTGCCATTGCTCAACGAGCACTCGCCTTTCTTAGAGAAGGTCAAAATCAAGGGCGGTCTGCCTGATATCTACGATGCTCGCGATATTACCGAGACCGTCTTTCGGGTAATGCGCGACGTAATGACCACCGCTGAAGCCGATCGCATAGCGGACGAGTTGCACAACGATGCACTACCCACCGACGAAAAAGCTCTGCAAATGGAGGTATCTGACCTCTGGAAAGACAGAAACCCCATTGTCGGCTTTTTGAGCCGTATCCGTCCGCCTCTAAAAGGGCCAGCTCCTCTGGGCATCGACTCTAAGCTGTTTTTGACGCGGGTGGATAACGAAGCCGGTGTGCCGAAGACGGTGAATGCGGAAATTGTGGTTTCCGCCGTGTTTTCAGCCACCAAAGATGAGCTGTCCCAGGAGCGCATTCAGGCAGTTGCCGAGTGGCTGCCAGAAGGTAAAGTGCGCGAAATTTGGCAAGCGGCCTAGTGCTATGGTCGCAAGGTGTGCGATCGCTCAGTGTGAAGCACCACTTGCGGCAAAAGCCCCCCTCAATAAGGCGACGCGCTGCGGTTAAGACCAGCTAGCCATAGTCAGCCTTCTGACACCGCCAGCGCCCATGCCCCTACTAGGGGCTTTTTTTTGCCTGCAGGAGGTGAAGTCTAGGCAGCCCAAAACGCCAAGGACTCAAGCCCATTGAGCATCTTTTCAATTTTTCGCTCTTCTATTTTCGTTCTTTTGCTATAACTTGTTGCTCAAGCACTGCCCCCCTTGCGGCACACACAACCCGCCTCTACCGGCTTCTTGGTCCGTTCGAGCCCATCCTGTAACCGATTTTGTAACCACGCCTCGCAGCGCTAAGGGGCTGGCTATGGTAATGGAGCAAAGCAAAACACTGTTGAGACTATGGCTCCCTTACCTCTTCGAACCAAAACCCTAATCGCGCTGCTGGCCCTCGGTACGATCGCAACTCAAGGCATGGCAGCGGCCTGTATCGACCCCAACTTGGGAGTCGGCCAATTGCCAGAGCAGAGTGAACCTCGCCCTGCCCAGCCAGAACCCCGCCCCGCGCTAGAGCCAGAGCCCCGTCCAGGCAACTGGGAAGCAGCGACAGTTGAGGATCTGGTTACCCGAGCGATGAGCCGTCGCATCTTGCGAACCGTCGCCTCCGAGGTCGATCGCCCCATCTCTAGCCTACGTATTGCCGCCGCCGAAACCGCTACTTGGGATGGCTGCATGGGCATTTATGAGCCCGACCAGTTTTGCACTATGATTGCCATTTCGGGTCTGCGTCTCGTCGTCACCGATGGCGACCAAAGCTGGGTCTACCATGCCCGCCGAGATGGCCGGGAAATGGTGCAAAACCCTACGGCCATCAGCCGCAACGGTCTCATTCCCGACTTTATTCCCCCAGTGATGTCTGAGCCGGAAGCGGAACCCGAAGCTCATATCTTTCGCTCAGTTGAGTCGGGCAGCTTAACTGGTGCCCAATTGGAGACTGTGCTGCTCACCGACGGCCGACTTTTGCGGAAAGAGAACGGCAAGGTTGTGTCAGAACGGCAACTCTCGGCAGAGCAAGTAGCAGCCTTTGAACAGGTTTTAGAAGACCAGCGCTTCCCCAACCTCAATCGCCTGCGCTATATCACCGACGCGGCCTTTGCCGATTACCCCACGGTGCAGCTATCGGCCATGCATTACGAAACCACCTACATTGACCTGGCCATCGACGATGCTCCACCCGCGCTTCAAGCCGTAGTGCAGGCCTGGAGCGAGCTTACAGCCGAGGTTCAGTAAACACCGGAGCTAAATCAGCAATCCTTGAGGGCGTAGCGTGCTGCATCCCCAAGGTTGCTGGTGAAACACCGCACGCAACCAGGAGTCGGTGTCAATGCGATCGCTAGCGCTCTATTCCTCAATTCAGTGGGATTAGAGCGCAGGCGATTAACCTAAACATTCGTTTTATGATCGGGTGAGTTGGTCATTGAGTAGATATCTAGGAGCGTGACATGGGAACTTGGTCAGTGGATGCCTTTGGCAATGATGACGCCGCCGATTGGGTCATTGAGCTGACAAAATCTGACGATCTATCGCTGGTCGAAGCGGCTATCAACGGGGTGTCAGCTGAGAGCGATTATCTAGATGCGGCGGATGCGGCGATCGCATTAGCGGCAATTGAGGTGATTGCCCGACTCAACGGTAACTGGGGCGATCGCAATGCCTACACCGAACCGGTTGACGATTGGGTCGCGCAGGTCAATGTGCAGCCAGAGCCTACACTACTGGCGCAGGCGCGGGCGGCCATTGATCGCATTTTGAGCGAAGACTCGGAGATGTTAGAACTGTGGCAAGATAGCGGCGATTACGAGGATTGGTTAGGGTCGGTAGAAAATCTGCGATCGCGCATTGGCGAATAAATAATTGATTTAGCTATCGGAGTTGTTCAAGGATATAGGCACTAGCACTGATTATGCAGATATGGGTTGATGCCGACGCCTGCCCCAATGTAATCAAAGAGATCCTGTTTCGGGCTGCCAAACGGGTTGAGCTCAAGACCACCTTGGTCGCCAATCAAGAGTTGCAAATTCCAGGTTCTTCCTACATTGAGTCTGTCCTGGTGCGATCGGGTTTAGATGTAGCAGATAGCTACATCGTGCAGCACTTACAATCTGGCGATTTGGTAATCACAGCCGATATTCCTCTAGCGGCTGAAGCCATTGAGAAAGGTGCCTATGCCCTCAACCCTCGAGGCGAATTTTACGATCGCGGCAATATTCGAGAGCGTCTATCTATGCGAAACTTTTTAAATGAGCTTCGCAGCGGTGGAGTAGAAACTGGCGGCCCTCCTCCGTTTAGCCAAAGAGATACGGCGGCATTTGCCAATCAGCTCGATCGCTTTTTAACCAAACACAGAAATAAGTAGTGATGCCCGATTACTGCCCACAATTGCAATCTTCATTTACTCATAATGCCGTAGGTTTAAATGCATAAGCTTCTCCTTTGATGGTGACGATCGGTAGTTTAGCTAACTTTGGGTGAGATCAAGCCAAAGCCTAGCAAAGCAAACCTGAAGCAGTGGCGTTGATTCACAGGTTTAGCCGCAAAAACACAGATGATATTATTTGAGGAGCGGCTATGGAACCTAGGCAAAAGCAGCTTATTTTAACGACCGTAGCCATCAGCCTTTTAATGGTTATTGACGTGGCCTGTGTACCTGAATCTTTATCCCTTACGAACACTTCAAAATAAAGGGCCATTCACCAACGCTACGAGTTCCATAAACTCAAGATTGCCCTACGGCCACCTTTGGCAGAACCTGTGATGTTGGGTTTCCTGTTGTTTTAGCCGCCAATCAACTTGATTTAAGCGTTGTTGGATCGTCTGTTTTGCTCTGGAAACACTAGCTTGTCTACAAGACTTAAACCTAGGACACAGAACTTTACTTGGTCAATAGAGATGATAGAAGAGCCTAAGGGGGCAGAATTACGTATGAGGAGTAATGTAATGTGCAATACATAACCCCTCATATGACTGCTCTCTATGGTGCAGGCAGTCTCTCGTGCTGCTAATAACACACGCCATCACCCCTCTATAGCCTGGTAAGTACTGATCTTCGACACTATGTTCCACAGCAAGTTTCGAGCTCTCTTAAAGCGGCTGGCAAAGCTAATTGCCAACTTGGTCTGCTGGGTCGGTCACATCCCAACTATCGATCAGCTGGAGGCTCAGCTACAAGATAAGTGCTATCAGCTCGAGACCATTGATGCCCAGGAAAAAGCGCTTTACCGAGTGATCAGCAAAATTCGAGCGTCCTTAGATGTGGACATGATTTTTCGCACTACTACTAAAGAAACTTGTAAGTTACTGCGAATAGAACGCATTGCCGTCTATCGTTTTTTTGATGATTGGGGAGGAGAATTTGTTGAAGATTTTGAATTTGCTGAACCAGGTTGGGATTTTGGCAGGCTAGGACAGAATACTGTCTGGAATGATTCATATCTGCAAGAGCATCAGGGCGGTCGATATCGTGCCAATGAGTGCTTGGTAGTTTCTGATATTTATGCCGCAGATCTGTCGCAATGCCATATAGAGGTTTTGGAGCAGTTCCACATTCGTGCCTATGCTACAGCACCTATTTTCATTGGGCAAAAATTGTGGGGGGTACTGGCTGCTTATCAACATTCGCAACCCTATGAATGGCAACATCAAGAAATTCAGTTTTTGTCTCAAGTTGCGAATCAACTCGGATTTGCGGTAAAACAAGCTGAATTAATGGCGACAACCGAACGCGAGGCCGAAGATTTGCGGCTGCTCAATGAGCAACAAGAGATTTTGTTTAAACTGATTGCCGACATTCGTGAGTCGCTCGATCTAAACACGTTGTTTAGAACGACAGCCCGCGAGGTGCGCAAAGCTCTACACACCGATCGAGTTGCCATTTTTCAATTCGATATCGATTCTCAATACAATTCCGGAGAGTTTGTCGCTGAGAATGTATTGCCAGAATACGATTCAGCGATCGCTCTAAAAGTAAGCGATCACTGCTTTGGCAGTCAATATGCCGCTAGGTATCAGCAGGGGCAGATACAGGTCATATCAGAGCTCTCCCAGGCTGGACTCAATCAATGCCACGTAGAACTACTGAAGAGTTTTCAGGTCAAGGCCCAAATTGTTGTGCCCCTTATGAAAGGAGGTGACCTATGGGGATTGCTTTGCGTCCATCAATGCGATCGCCCTCGCGCTTGGAACCCAGCTGAAGTTAATTTTATTAAACAGTTAGCGGCTCAGTTTAGCGTTGCCTTACGCCATGCCGATTTACTAGCCCAAGCTGACTCTAAGGCCGAGCAACTAGACCAAGCCCTTCAAGCCCTTAAGCAGGCCAACGAAAAGTTAGAAGAGTTAAGTAATCTTGACTCATTAACGCAAATTTCGAACCGTCGATTTTTTGATAAGTCCTTAAGAAGCGAATGGAAACGATTGCTGCGAACTGAGAAATACTTATCTCTCATTTTATTTGATATTGACTACTTCAAAATTTACAACGATTGCTATGGGCACCTAGCAGGCGACCAATGCTTGATCGATATCACGCGAGCAACTCAACTTGTCCTTAAGCGTTCCTCAGACGTTCTAGCTCGCTATGGTGGAGAAGAGTTTGCTGTAGTTTTACCAGACACAGATCGAGTGGGAGCAGTCAAAATTGCCGAAGAAATTCGAGAAACCGTTAAAAGTTTGCAAATTCCTAATAAGTGTATGCAAACAGAGCATCCCTACGTCACAATTAGCCTAGGCATTGCCAGTCAGATTCCAATGGCTGGTCAATCGGTTCGAGATGTCATCCGTCGAGCTGACCAAGCGTTGTATCAAGCAAAGGCGAAAGGTCGCGATACGGTGGTTTGTGCGCCTCTCGCTCAATGAATGCGATCGCGATTGTTCCAACACCAGTTCTTGTTATTGAAAAATTAAAAAAAGCGGGTGATCGGACTCGAACCGACGACATTCAGCTTGGGAAGCTGACGTTCTACCACTGAACTACACCCGCAAGGATGCCACTGAGCAAGCAATGTTGCTAGCGAAATTTCATTATACGATTATTTGTTCAAGGTATATTCCTTTGTCGAAGTTTTTGATCCAGCAGGCGGGCTAGAGCTAAGGGGGATTGCTAAAACGGCTCAAGCACTTTGCGATCGCCCTATTCATCCAGGTAATGTAGGTAAACAACCCTGACATCACCAGGGTTAGAGGTAGTAAAGCTCCCAGCGCTGCGAGCGTCATGGAGCTGCGGGTTTCTCTCCCGGCTCTAGTTTCAAGGCGATCTGCACCAGCCCGGTGAGGGTCGCAATCGAGGTCATTGGTAATGAGGTGTGTCAATCCTGCTCACCGATGAACCAGCTGTGGTCGCCAGAGGGGCAGAAGAATAGAGATTCTGCGCAGTCACGCCCTTTGGCTAGCGGCTAGATAGGTTACGAAATATTGATTTCTCCGTGATGGCTTAACGCCTCGTAGCCTTGGGATCGCTTGATATATCTAGGAAATTGCTTCCTCAACCAGTTTCCAGGGGCCAAGCTCATGATTTTTACTGATTTGAATCACACACCTGAATAGGGAAGGTTTGGTCTAATAGCATAGATATATACTGCGTGAGCTTTGTTCACCCCGTCGTCACTGCTCTCTCACGCCAACGGCTCGACTCTTTAAAAGGCAGGTCTTGGGAATGTTTAACGCCACCGAAATCCTTATCAGTGACTTTGTCGACAAGCTGCGAGTGGGTTACCACCGCACCTACGGCGGCCAAAACCCCGACTATGAAGACATCATTGCCTGGGCGGGCAGCATGGCGCTCGAAAACATCGCCAACAGCGACGCGCTTTACCACAACGTCGAGCACACAGTTTTAGTCGCCCTAGTGGGCCAAGAGATTTTGCGGGGCAAGCACATTCGCGAAGGCGGCGTCACCTGCAAAGACTGGATGCACTTTATCATTTCCCTCGTCTGCCATGACATTGGCTACGTGAAAGGAGTTTGCCGCAGTGACCAAGACCGTAACCACCTCTACGCCACAGGTCAGGGCGACGAAATGGTCATGCTCCAGCCCGGTGCCTCCGATGCCTCCCTTACCCCATACCATGTCGATCGGGGCAAGCGATTCATTGAAGAACGCTTCGGCGGCAACCCGGTGATTGAAGCCGACGCTATCAAGCGCAATATTGAGCTGACCCGCTTTCCGGTGCCCAAGGAAGAAGATCACCAAGATACCCAACACTTTCCTGGCCTGGTGCGGGCGGCTGACCTAATCGGTCAGCTCAGCGACCCCCGCTATCTAAAAAAAATTGGGGCGCTGTACTACGAGTTTGAGGAAACGGGGCAGAACAAGTACCTGAGCTACGATCATCCCGGCGATCTGCGGGCCAACTATCCCAAGTTTTACTGGAATGTGGTGCATCCCTACATCCAGGATGGGCTGCGTTATCTATCGCTCACCCAAGAAGGTAAGCAAATAATTGCTAACCTCTATTCAAATGTGTTTATGGTGGAGAACGAGCAAACCGTAATCCACACCTGATAACCGTCTATGACCTGGTGGCGCAAGCTTAGAACGAATCGTCTGGCCCAGCTTGGGGCGATCCTGCTGATCGCCCTGTATGCCGTGGCCTTAGGGGCCGACTTCTTTGCCCCCTACAGTCCCTACGAGTCTCAGCTCAACGGGTCACTGCTGCCGCCCACCCAGGTGTACTGGCGCGACGGCGAAACGGGGCGGTTCTTTCCCCACGTTTATCCCACCACCCAAGGGCCAGTAGATATAAACACTGGGGAACGCAGGATTGTCGTCGATCGCACCCAGCCCTCTGCCCTGCGGATTTTTCACCGCAATGATAAGGGACGACTGACCCTGTTCGACACGGCTGGGCCCGCCCGCATCAACCTGCTGGGCACCGATGAGCAGGCCCGTGACCAGTTCAGTCGGCTGATCCACGGCAGCCGGGTTAGCCTCAGCGTGGGGCTAATCGGTATCGCTATCTCCTTCCCGCTGGGCATGCTGGTGGGCGGCATGGCCGGGTATTTTGGCGGTGCGGTCGATGCCGTGCTGATGCGCCTGGTGGAGGTGTTGATGACCATCCCCAGCATCTATCTGCTGGTAGCCCTGGCGGCGGTGCTGCCGGCGGGCATCTCTAGCACCCAGCGCTTCTTGCTGATTGTGCTGATTACGTCGCTGGTGGGCTGGGCTGGGCTAGCGCGAGTCATTCGTGGCCAGGTGCTGTCGATCAAAGAGCAGGAGTTTGTGCAGGCTAGCCGGGTGATGGGGGGGCGATCGCTCTACATCATCACTCGCCACATTCTGCCCCAAACCGCTACCTACGGTATTATCGCCGCCACCCTAGCGATCCCTGGTTTTATTTTGGCAGAGGCGGTATTGAGCTTTATTGGCTTAGGCATTCAGCAGCCCGATGCCTCCTGGGGCAATATGCTTACCCTAGCGACGAATGCGTCTATTCTCGTTCTCCAGCCCTGGCTAGTGTGGCCTCCAGCCATTCTGATCGTGGTAACGTCTTTGGCATTCAACCTGTTAGGCGATGGTCTCCGCGATGCCTTAGATCCTCGAACGTTGAAGCAGTAATTAGGTTAAGCAGCTGGGTTGTTTGCGGCTCTGCTGTGAGATTTTTCAAAAGCTATGTCTTGTGCTAGGTGCCGCTTGGCTAGCTCAAAACTATGCTGCTGATTGTTGAGGCTGAAGGTGGCTAATGGAACTCATTGAGCTACTGGTCTTATTGATTGTGGCGGCTATCTGTGGTGGCATTGGCCAATCGTTAGCTGGCTATACAGCCGGGGGCTGCCTAACTTCGATTGTGGTGGGTTTTATCGGGTCGTACTTGGGCGTGTTGATTGCCCGCAATCTAGGCTTGCCAGAGCTGTTTGCCCTGCAAGTTGGAGGGCAGTCCTTTCCAATCATTTGGTCGATCATCGGAGCCACTATTTTTACCCTGATTCTGGCGCTGCTAAATCGGCTTTTAGTTGGGCGGCCTAGAATCTAGGGGCACAACATAGTGGACGGCTAGCCCCTGCATGGTAGTTCTGTGGCAACTGGTCGATTGGGCGATCGCAGCACTAGCCGCGATCGCTCTGTTTTTAAGCCTCTGGATTGTCGTTCCCGCACCAACCTTCTCTCTATTGCCCTTAGGCGTGGGGGCTCCAGAGGTCAGCCCTTTTTTGCTGCTGGGTCAGGGAATCGTGCTGGCGTTGGCCTTGGTGCTGCGGGGGGCGAAAGTAGGCGATCGGGGGCGATCGCGCGATTTTGTGTGGCTCCTAACCCTAGGATTCAGTGCTACCGGCCTGGTGCTAAGTAGCCTGCCGCTGCTGCAACTGCCTGCTACGGTGCAGCAGGCAGAAGCCCAAATGCAAAAGGCATTAGGAGCAAACTACAGCAGCCAAATTCCGGCTCAGGTACGGCCCTTGCTGCGATCGCGCCCTTTCATCCTGAGGGATTTAATCCAGGGGCTGCCAGAGCCTGCCATCAAGCCACAGCGCCAGACCGTCTTAACCCCGGACGGCGCCACTTTGGCATTGGACATTTACCAGCCGCCCCAATCTCCCACTCAGCCGGATCTGCACCCTGCCATCGTCACCATCTACGGCGGCGCTTGGCAACGTGGAGAACCCGCTGCAACGACCCGGTTTAGCGCCTATATGGCGGCCCAGGGCTATACGGTCGTGGCCATCGACTATCGCCACGCACCTGAGTACCGCTTCCCAACCCAGCTTGAGGATGTGCAAACAGCTCTGGAATGGGTGGGCGATCGCGCCCCAGACTATGGCATTGACCTCAACCGCATTGCCCTGGTGGGATGGTCTGCTGGAGCCCATCTGGCCATGCTGGCCGCCTTTGCACCGGAGGGACTTCCCGTACAAGCGGTGGTTAACTACTACGGCCCGGTCAATCTGTCGGCAGGCTACTACGACCCACCAGTACCCGACCCCATTGATACTCGCGCCGTCTTAGAAACTTTTTTGGGTGGCTCCCCAGAGCAGTTCCCCGCGCTTTACCAGCAGGCCTCACCGATATTCTCCGTCAAGCCGGGGCTACCGCCAACGCTGTTGATCTACGGTCAGCGCGACCATGTGGTGAAACCTAGCTATGGTCGGCAACTGTACGAAAAACTTCAAGCCAGCGGTAATGTGACAGCGTGGATTGCCCTACCGTGGGCCGAACATTCCTTTGATGCCGTGTTTCGCGGCCCCAGCAACCAAATTGCTCTGTATCACACCGAGCGGTTTTTGGCCTGGGCGCTGCGTCCCAACCCCTAGCCTTTCATCCCCACCCATTTCTTCTGGGGACGTAAGGCAGTAGCCTGAAGGTAGCGGCTTTAAAGGAGAGATGCTCGATGGGGACAATGGCATCGATGCGGCCAATCCGATGGGTTCTAATTAGTGTGCTTTGCCTGTCGCTGCTGGGGTGCGGGCTAATTAACCCCAAACCGCCTAGGGCGGTGGTTGAAGGGGCGATTGCCCAAAAGCTTTCTCAGACCCAAACGGTTCTTTACCGGCAGTTTTCCTCCGCTCCCACCGACCGAGCTGAGGTGGGTCGCATCCGCATCACCGATCACCATTGGTCTGAGATTGCTGGGCAGCCCACAGTAGAAGTAGCTGGTACCTATCATCTCAGAGGGGGCAACTTGACCAGTGCCCAACGCAGCCAGACCCGAGATTTTGAAGTCTACCTGCAGCGGGGCGCAACCAAAGACCAGTGGCTGCTGCTAGAGCCGGTTCCCAACCAGACTAGCGATGCCCTTCAGTGGCAAACAACCCCGGTCTTAACTGCAGCAGATAACGGGGCAACTAACCCAAGCTAACTTAGATAACAACACTAGTGTCCGCATCAACCGACGCTACTGGCTGGTAAGCTTCTCCAGCAAAGAGTTTGTAGAGTTTCTCAACTTCTGTCAAAGCGTTAAACTCTTGCTCGACCCTGGTTCTAGCCGCAGCGCCCAGACGATTTCGGGTATCGGCATCCTTCATCAGAAAACTAATGCATTCTGACAGAGCCTGGCGATCGCCAGGCGGCACCACGTAGCCATTTACCCCTGAATGCACCAGTTCACTCACCCCTGCAACCTGAGTGGCGACGACCGCAACGCCCGCCGCCATCGCTTCCATCAACACAACGGGGATGCCCTCAGCAAAGCTGGGCAGCACAAATATGTCAGTGTTCTTGAGATGTTCTCTCACCGCCGACTGAGATTGATAGCCCAAAAAGCGCACGTGGTTCTGTAATCCTAAGTCGCTCACCTGCTGCTCTAATAGCAGGCGATCGGCGCCGTCACCAACGACGGTTAAAATCACGTCAGGTTCAATGCTGATCAGCTCTGTCAACCCTTCTAGCAAAACCGGCAAACCTTTTTCAGCCGCTAATCTACCCACATAGAGCAGACGTTTGCCTATCCCCTGATGAGTCACCGTTTCAAACAAACTGGGGTCAACCCCGCAGTGTACAATTTTCAGCTTGTCCCACTGATCGGGGCGTGAAAAAATCATGCCTTGGCTGCGGCAGAAGTGACTAATGCAGGCCACGAATTTAGCGTGCTTAATCTTTTCATCCACCCGCCATCGGTAGGGTTCAAAAAAGATGTGGGGGCCATGCATTGTAAAGCTAAAGGTAAACCCACCCAATTCGGCCGCTAACATCGCTACCGTGCAGCTAGAGCTAGCAATGTGATTATGCAGATGGGTAATATTTTGGGTCGTAATCAGGTGAGCTAGGATGCCTGCCTCTAAAAAGTAAATTACCTGGTAGAGAAAGCCCTTAAGCCCAGGCTGGCTCGTGGCCCAAGCCAGCTTAACGCTGCTCAAGTAGCGGCTCGGATTACCTAACAGCAATGTTAGATGGGCCTTTATCAGCAGACCTAGGTTGAACGGTAGTAGGTAACGGGTTTGCGATCGCTCCGCAGCTTGCTCAGGGCCTACGATATTTTCATCTCCGGGGCGGCGTACCGCAAAGGTGAAGACATCCAACCCTAGGTCTCTAAGCCCTACAACCTCACGCTGAATAAACGTGTCTGTGGCTCTAGGATAGGTACCGGTAAAGTAGGCAATACGCATGGGGCTTCTCGCCATTACTAATGATAAAAATAGAAGAAAAATAGGGAAGTAGCGATTTTAGGGTTCTTTTTAAGACCCTGAGCCTGTCATTGGAACAGGCTTATACTCAATCAGCGTAGCTGGCTTTTTGCGCCAGCGGTTGAGCCAATATCGGCCTTGCCCAAGCACCTGAGGGAGTTTTGAGACGGTGCAGAAAAAAGCATACAACCGAGCGTTTCTAGCCTCGTCGCCTTGACTGTGGCGATATTTATAAATCTTCCATCCCAAGACCGGGTAGCCTAGCAGCAGCAAGAGACTTAGCCCGTGTGTAGGCCAGGCTAGGCCAATGGCCAGAGCCGGAACTATGGCCCCCCACAGCCAGCCGCTTTTGTCTTCCTTGACCATGTATGACTCAGGTGGTTGACCATACATGGCTTTTCCTTCTGCAACCGCCCAGCCCCCACGAATCGATCGCTTCCACCACTGACCAAAGCGAGTCATAGCTGCATCGTGTAGGGTCATATCGGCGTCAATACGCTCTATTCTCCAGCCTTTTCGCCTGAGACGAATACACATTTCTGGCTCTTCCCCGCAGATCATCGTAGGGTTGTAGCCGCCCACAGCTTTAATGGCTTCTACGCGAGCTAGCATGTCGCCGCCACAGGCTCGGGTCTCACCCACGGGTGTGTTCCACTCTATGTCAGCCAAGCGGTTGTAGGGAGAGGCGTCAGGAAAGCGCTCGCGTCGTCGCCCACAGACAATGGCGAGGGTAGTGTTGCTCTCTAGGGCCCCCACAGCTGCCTCTATCCAGTTGGGCAGGAGTTCGCAATCGCCGTCGATAAACTGTACGTAGGTAAGCTGAGGAAAGTGCTCGGCTAAGTATTGAAAGCCTGTGTTGCGCCCCCGTGCCATGGTGAACGGCACAGACATATCGAGCTCGACAACATGAATGCTCATTTCGCGAGCTTTAGCAACGCTGCCATCGGTAGAGCCTGAGTCTACATAGACAATGGGACTGCCCGACGGCACGTTGTCCTGTAGAGACCTGAGACAGCGAACTAGGCGCTCACCTTCATTGCGGCCAATCGTCACAACGCCAATTTGATGCATACCTAACAGGAGAATTAACGACTGAAGCTCACATTAAAAATACAGGCTTATGCATGAAATGCCGAGGTCAATACTAAGAAATTTACCAAGGCTTCATCGAGGCCGATAGTGAAAGCCAAAGCTTGAATTTGCTGCACGAAGGGATAGAATCAATACTTCTGAAAGTATTTCCAGTAGAGGGGGGAAATAAGACACTCTGTTCACTTGAGTAGAAGCGTAGTTAAAAGAATTTAGTCTCGCTTTTCTAAGCAGTGTTTTGCTCTTGCACAGCATTTTTAGGGCGGTCTTACCTTTCGTCTTTTTCCTTGAGTCTAAGTGTCAGAATCGAGGGTGTTTTATTATGGAAGTCAATTTTTAGTAGTAGTAAATTTTAAATAATAGTTAATTAATAATTCGCCGAGGTTTTAGTTGAGTTATAGCCTTAGTCATTTTTCGAGAAAGCTTAGGTATTGCTAGGATGCTCAAGCCAAACCCCTAAACTCTAATATTAAAACTAGGGACTGCCTAGGTATAGTTTGCCCTAAAAAAAACTGATCATGTAGGCACTAGCATGTTTTCTCAGCCATACATGATCAGGGGTAATTCAGTTCAAGAATGAGCTGCTTGATATAGCGCTAGTGCTCTACTGCTACGCCCACTGGGCAAGCTACACTGGTGCCTCCCAAGCCGCAATAGCCACCCGGATTTTTAGCCAGATACTGCTGGTGGTAGTCCTCGGCGTAGTAATACTCTGGAGCTTCCAAAATCTCAGTAGTAATGGGGCCATAGCCGGCGGCGTTGAGCGCGGGCTGATACGCCTGTTTAGAGGCTTCCGCTAGCTGGCGCTGGGCCTCAGAGTACACATAGATTCCTGAGCGGTACTGAGTGCCTGCGTCGTTGCCTTGGCGCATGCCCTGGGTGGGGTTGTGACTTTCCCAAAAGGTTTTAAGAACTTGCTCATAGCTGACTACCTTTGGATCAAATACAACCTGCACCACCTCGTTGTGGCCAGTTAACCCAGAGCACACCTCCTGATAGGTGGGGTTGGGGGTGTAGCCAGCAGCATAGCCAACTGAGGTAGAGTAGACCCCCTCTAGCTGCCAAAACTTGCGCTCGGCACCCCAAAAGCAACCCATGCCAAAGAGAGCCAACTCCATGCCAGCCGGAAAAGGAGGAGTCAGACGGTTGCCGTTGACATAGTGCTTTTCGGGTACGGGCATAGCTGTAGCTCTACCCGGCAGTGCCTCGTTAGGAGCGGGCATCTCTGACTTTTTGCCTTTGCCTAAACCAAAGAAAACCATAGGAATTATTGCAGTTTGTGTAGAAGAACTACCTCAACTATAGCGTCAACACCTTGGTGTTTCCTGAGAGAGGGTGCGCCTCTGGACCATGGGGGGCGGGGTTATGATGAGCGATCGCAGCCCAATCAAAAAAACCTGGAGTCACGACAGGCACCAATAGCTTTTGCAGATTAAATAGCCTCTAGTCTTAAAGATTAGCTTCACCAGCGTCTCTTGGGACTTAGCGATAGTGGCGATCCAGCCTCAGCACCGTTTCTAATAGCACGTTGGCTCCGTTGATGCACTCTTCGGGGGTGGTGTACTCCACCTCAGAGTGGCTGAAGCCGCCTGCGCTGGGCACAAAAATCATACCCATGTCGGTAAATCGACCCATTTCAAGGGCATCGTGTCCAGCACGGCTGGGCATCGGCATATGGCTCAGGCCTAAGTTAATGCTTACCTCAGCAATAACAGCTTGAATATGGTCAGCCGCTGGACTGGGTGCCACATTGAGCTGAGGTACAATCTCGATTTGAGTGCCGGTATTTTGAGCAATCAACCGCAATTCTTCTTTCAGATCGTCAATCAGATCATTGATGACGTACTGATTTAGGTCGCGCACGTCGATACTGCACTGTACTTGCCCTGGCACAATGTTGTCAGCATTGGGCCACACTTGCAGAGCACCCACCGTAGCCACCTGCTGGGCGGGGGGGCGCTTGCCCAAACGGTTTACCACCAGAACTACCTGAGCTGCTGCTACTAGAGCATCCTGACGCTGATCCATAGGGGTGGTGCCAGCGTGGTTGGGCCGCCCAGTGATGTGGATTTGGTAGCGCTGCATACCCACTATGCCCTGCACTACGCCAATTTGTTTCTGAGCTGTTTCTAACACTCCTCCCTGTTCAACGTGGAGTTCGACAAAGGCACAGATATCATCACGAGTGCGCTGGGAGAGAGAGAGCTGGTCCCAATTTCCCCCGGCGGCGTTGACGCACTCATCGATGGGGCGACCGTCTTTGCGGTGGTAGTCGGCAGCATCGAGCGAGGCAGTGCCGGCCATGGCACGCCCGCCAACCATAGTGTCTTCTTCGTCGGCAAACACAATCACCTCAAAGGGGTGGTCAAGGGTGATGTTGTTTTCTTGAAGGGTGCGGGCTACTTCGATACCCGCTAGCACACCCAGGTTGCCGTCAAATTTGCCGCCACAGGGCACTGTGTCGATATGGGAGCCAGTGGCGATCGCTGGGGCGTTGGTGCGACCATTGCGGCGACCAATCAGGTTACCAGCGGTGTCAATACAGGTACTCAAACCTGCTTCTACCATCCATCGTCGTACCAGCTCGCGGCCCTGAATATCTTCTGAGCTAAAGGCCAGCCGACAAATGCCGCCGTTGCTGAGCTGCCCAATTTGGGCTAGATCGTCAATGCTTTGATTGAGCCGTTTGCCGTTGATGCTAAGGGTTTGTAAGCGAGCCATAGGTATTCAGTTAAAAGGAGTTCAGTGAAGAGATGAAACGTTTGACTCCAGAAAACGTTACAGACCATCATATAACCGTGACGCCTCTGTATACAATAGACTGTATACAGAGACCTGGCAGAGTTCTGTTTAGAGAGAACTTTCTGCGAAACGATAGCTAGAAAGGTCCAATGAAGCCGCAACAGCAACGCTGAGATTTAGCTCGGCGACCTACCGTATCGGAATAGGTGAACCGCTAAGCAATCGGAGCTTTGAACTGGGGGCCACATCAGCCATTTAAGAACTTGGTTCAGCTAACCCTAGCTTGCCCCTAAACAGGCCAGGGTTAGCAGGTATTTAGAACTGTCGCAAAAACCGCAGGTCGCTGGTGTAAAGGCGGCGAATGTCGTCGATTTGGTGCTGAACCATGGCTAGGCGCTCTACCCCTAGTCCTGCCGCGAAGCCGCTGTAAACCTCAGGGTCATAACCGACAGATTTCAGCACGTTGGGGTCGATCATGCCGCAGCCCAGCACCTCTAGCCACTTGCCCTGCCACTCTACATCTACTTCAGCAGAGGGCTCGGTGAATGGGAAAAAGCTGGGCCGAAACCGCACGGGAATCTCGCCGTAGAGCGCTTCTAGAAACACCTTGATGGTGCCTCGCAGGTCAGTGAAGGTAATGTCTGTATCCACTGCGAAGAACTCAATCTGGTGAAACACGGCGGCGTGGGTGGCATCTACTGTGTCGCGGCGATAGCAGCGCCCAATGGCAACGGCCCTCAAGGGCGGCTCATTGGCCTGCATGTAGCGAATTTGAGTGTTGGATGTGTGGGTGCGCATCAGATGGCCATTGGGCAGGTACAACGTGTCCTGCATATCGCGGGCCGGGTGGTCGGGCAGAAAGTTAAGGGCTTCGAAGTTATAGTAGTCAGTCTCAATTTCGGGGCCATCGGCGACGGTATAGCCCAACCCCACAAAAATATCAACGATGCGATCGATGATGCTATTGATGGGGTGAATGCGGCCCTGGGGTTGGAAGATGCCAGGCATAGTGACATCTAAGGTTTCGGTGGCCAGCTGAGCCTCAATGCGAGCGGCTTCTAAAGCACTTTTGCCCTGATCAAGCTGGGTTTGAATGAGTTCTTTAACTTCGTTGGCCAACGCACCAATGCGGGGACGCTCTTCGGCGGAGAGTTTGCCCATGCCCCCCAGCACTTTAGAGAGTTGGCCCTTTTTGCCCAGGTAGCCAATGCGCAGCTGCTCCAGTTCATCTAGGGTGGCGGCGGCGGCGATCGCGCTCCTAGCAGCCTCCTTCATGGCCATTAGGTCGGTTTCGAGCGAGGTGGGTGCGGCGGTCATTCTGCGTGTATGGTGCAACAACAATATAGGGAGGCTAGCCCGGCCAGCTCTGGGCAATACCTTGGCGCTCTAGGCTAGCTTTGGGCTTTGATTATTTTAGTGTGGCGGGGGAACAGTCATGAACATTCTCATCAGCAACGACGACGGTATTTTTGCCCTAGGGATGCGCACCTTAGCCTCTACCCTAGCGGCGGCGGGTCACCGGGTTACCGTGGTGTGCCCCGATCGCGAGCGTTCCGCTACCGGCCATGGGCTCACGATGCACAAGCCAATTCGTGCTGAGATGATCGAGTCGGTGTTCAAAGATGACATTGAAGCCTG
The DNA here is from genome assembly GCF_014696135.1 of Nodosilinea sp. FACHB-141. Lineage (NCBI taxonomy): Bacteria > Bacillati > Cyanobacteriota > Cyanophyceae > Nodosilineales > Nodosilineaceae > Nodosilinea > Nodosilinea sp. FACHB-141. The sequence goes on from NZ_JACJPP010000022.1 coordinate 125,371, forward strand.
GAGTTGCTCTGGCACCCCCGCCGACTGCGTCAAGCTGGCCCTGGGGGCGCTGATGGCAACGCCCCCAGAGGTTGTGGTCTCAGGCATTAACCACGGCGCTAACCTGGGCACCGACGTGGTCTATTCCGGCACAGTGTCGGCGGCGATGGAGGGGGTAATGGAGGGCATTCCAGCGATCGCCGTTAGTCTGACTAGCTTTACCCAGGGCAGCTTCGTCCCCGCTGCCGACTTCATTCGCGATCTGCTAAGCGATCGCGATCGTTTCCCCCTAGAGCGCCCCATGCTGCTCAACGTCAACGTGCCGGCGGTGGCGGCAGCGGAGATCAAAGGGGCCAAGATTACTCGCCAGGGCATTCGCCGCTATTTCGACCAGTTTGAAAAACGCCTCGATCCTCGGGGCAAAACCTACTACTGGCTAGCGGGGGAAGCCGTCGAAGACATCGAGGATCCCTTACCTAACCAAGGCTGGCCTCCCGAATTGACTCAGGCCATGACGGGTATTCCGACCGATGTGCAAGCGATTCGCGATCGCTATATCTCGGTTACGCCGCTGCAATATAACCTGACTGCCGTAGGCGATCTGTTAGATTTAGCCCAGGGTGAGCGGCCTCTGCTGCCAGAGCAAGTAGAGTAAAATATAGTTCACAACGAAATCTCACGGCGCTTCGGGGCAGACTAAGGCCAAGGCATCGAGTCAAGCTCTGACGCCTTCTAGGTAGGGTGGGTGCTCCACACTGATCATTTTGATTAGAGTTCATTACTATTGAAGAAATATCATGGTTGTGCTCTACCCCAAGGCGTACTTGTATTTCTAGCCTAATGTTCCATGCTTTCCCATCCCGAGAGATTCATGGCTGAGCTTACTGAGCAGTTTTTAGTCCGGTTTTGGGGCGTACGTGGGAGCATTGCTTGCCCAGGGCCGTCTACGGTGCGCTACGGCGGTAACACCTCCTGTGTCGAGATGTTGGTCGGGGGACATCGCCTGATCTTTGACGGGGGTACCGGTCTGAGAGAGCTGGGCCTGTCATTGCTGGCTGAAATGCCCGTTGAGGCCAACATGTTCTTTACCCACTCCCACTGGGACCATATCCAAGGCTTTCCCTTCTTTGTCCCGGCCTTTGTGCGGGGCAACCGGTTTAATATCTACGGTGCGATCGCTCCCAACGGCTCCACCATTGAGCAGCGCCTCAACGACCAGATGTTGCACCCCAACTTTCCGGTGCCGCTCCAGGTGATGGGGGCCGATCTCAAATTTTGCGACATCGAAGTTGGGGAAACCCTGCATATAGGCGACATTACCATCGAAAACGCCCTGCTCAATCACCCCGGCGAAGCGGTGGGCTATCGGGTGACTTGGCAGAATCAGGTAGCAGCCTACATCACCGATACCGAGCACTATCCAGATCGTCTGGATGACAACGCTGTGTGGCTGGCTCGCAATGCCGACGTCATGATCTACGACGCCACCTATACCGACGACGAGTACAACGACCCCAAATCGAGCAAGGTAAGTTGGGGTCACTCCACTTGGCAGGAGGCCGTAAAGGTCGCCAAAGCGGCTGGGGTCAAGACCTTAGTCATCTTCCACCACGACCCCGCCCACGACGACGACTTTATGGATCAGATAGCGGTTCAAACCAAGGCCGCCTTCCCTGGCGCAGTGGTGGCCAAAGAAGGTATGGTGCTTGATCTAACGGCCGCCCGCGCTACTCTGCCGTCGAAAGCCATTGGCACGAAGGCCCTAGGGAATTACTCCTCATCCCTGGAAGCGATGCACCTCGAACCTGATCCGAGCTGAATTGCTTCTCAGCTCGGTTGAGCCCAACAGACTGTGTAAAATGTAAAGCGTGTGGATCACGTCTTCGCTTACAACAGCTATTACTCCAACGGCGATCGCCTTGGGGAACTTTGATGGTGTCCATTTAGGGCATCAGGCCGTCATTCGCTCAGTGGTGCCCTTAGGGGCTCAGGGACAGGGCGAGTTTCATGCCAACCCGCAGTTGACTCAAGTGCCGCTGCGAGGGTTGAGTCAGCGCCAGAGGGCTCAGAGTAGCTTTCCAACTGCAAACTCTCAGCCGGCGGTGAGTCCTATTCCTACCGTGATGACGTTTTTCCCGCATCCGCAGGAGTTCTTTTCGGGGCAGGCTCGTTCGCTACTAACACCTCTACCTGAAAAAGCTGCCCAGATCAGCCGCTTGGGCATTGGTCAACTGGTGCTCTTGCCCTTTGACCAGTCCTTAGCTAGCCTCTCGCCCGAAGACTTTGTGGAAACGCTGCTAGTCAAACATTTGCGGGTGCAGCACATCAGCGTGGGCAAAGACTTTTGCTTTGGTAAGAAACGCCAGGGCACTGTAGACGAATTGAAAGCTTTAGCTGCCCGCTATGGGGTTCAGGTTCACATTGCTTCTGTCGTCGATTTAGGTACCGATCGCATTAGCAGCTCTCGCATTCGCCAGGCTTTGGAAAAAACCGATCTCGATACGGTTAAGGCGCTGCTGGGGCGGCCTTACAGTTTGGTTGGTCGGGTGGTAAAGGGGCAGCAACTGGGGCGAACTATTGGGTTTCCCACCGCAAATCTGTACTTGCCCGCCGAGAAGTTTTTGCCTCAAACGGGGGTGTATAGCGTGTGGGTGCATGGAGCAACTCAGACCCCTTATCCTCTCGTACCGGCGGTTATGAACCTGGGCACCCGCCCTACGGTAAAGGGAGTCGCACTCACCGCTGAAATACATTTGCTCAATTGGGAGGGTAACCTCTACGACAAAACCTTGGAGGTGTATCTACATAGTTTCCTGCGGCCTGAGCAAAAATTTGGCAGCCTTGATGATCTCAAGACCCAAATCCAGCGTGACTGCCAACAGGCGCTAGGCGAACTGGCGCGACAGCCGCTAGGCAGTTCGGGGGCGATCGGGGCATCATAGGCCTAAACACAATTAAGCCATGTCTAGGGGCAAGGGTTTTTCTATGGATAACCGCAGTTGCCAGCCGGATTTGGTATAGCAGGGGTCACCAGCATGCGCGAGCGGATTGAAACGCTAGTTCAAAATTTAGACAAAACCATCGTTGGGAAATCAGACTCCATTCGGCTAGTGCTAGTGGCGCTGTTTTCAGGGGGGCATGCTCTGCTTGAGGATGTGCCGGGGGTCGGCAAGACTCTGCTGGCTAAATCGCTGGCTCGTTGTATTGATGGTCGATTTCAGCGCATTCAGTGCACTCCCGACCTTTTGCCCACTGACGTGACCGGCACCAACATCTGGAATCCCAACAGCGGCGAGTTTCAGTTCATGCCGGGGCCGGTGTTTGCCAACATTCTGCTAGCTGACGAGATTAACCGAGCCACCCCACGCACTCAGTCGGCACTCCTAGAGGTGATGGAAGAGCACCAGGTGACCCTAGACGGCTTGTCCCGTCCGGTGCCCGCCCCGTTTTTTGTGATTGCAACCCAAAATCCGGTGGAATACCAGGGTACATTCCCGCTTCCCGAAGCCCAAATGGACCGGTTTGCGCTTTCCTTTAGCCTCGGCTACCCCACCGAGGGTGAAGAACTGAGCATGCTTCAGCGCCTTGGGGGTGGGGTCTCTCCCCACGACATTCAGCCTTGCATCACCCTAGATGAGGTTATGGCTCTGCGGACAGAATGTGCCCGGGTTACCGTTGAAGAGTCGTTGCAGCACTACATCCTCGACCTCGTACGGGCCACCCGCACCCACAGCGACATTACCCTTGGTGTCAGCCCACGGGGCTCGGTGGCGTTTTACAAAGCGATTCAGGCTCTGGCCTACCTAGAAGGGCGCAGCTATGCTATCCCTGACGATGCTAAGCAACTGGCCCCCCATGTGTTGGCCCATCGCCTGATCCCGGCTGGCCACCATCGGCCTCAGCGGCTGGTGGTTGACCTACTCGAAACTACTCCAATTCCTTAAGACTGTGCTTATCCAGGGCGACGTGTAGCTTCTGCGTTACCAGGGCAGACAAATTCCCCTGGAGAGAATGGTAGTTTTTATGGCCAAACAGCCCATAATAGGGGCGGTGAACTGAAGGATCGCAATTTCCTATGCCAAGAACGCCCAGTGAGTACATCATTCACATGCTGTTGGATGGCGGCCACCACGAAGAGGTACGCTTCTCTTCCATTCAAGATTTTCAAAAGTGGTACAGCGGCGAATTGATGCCCAAGGCCACCTCCGATGAGTTCATCACAGTGCCTCTGCCTAAGGTCAATCCTGGCGAATACATGGTCATTCGTCCGTCCCGCGTCAGTGCGATTCGGGTGGAGCCAGTGTTTAGCTCTAGCGTTGAGCGGTATTAATGGTTGGTTGGGTTAGGGCAAGCATAAATACTCGGTTGCTAACAGCAGGTGTGGCAACGGTAGCCTGTCTGGTTGGGCAAAGCGGTGGACTGTTCGCGCTGGCGGCTGAAAGAGGTGAAGCTCAGGATCTCTTCGTTTCAGATCTTCCCGCTGATGCTCAGCCCTCAGCAGCTCCACCCCTGACGCCATTGATGGGGGATAGGGAGAGCCGTCTATGGGCTGACCTTGTGCTGCCTGCTGACCGCCAAGCGTTGATACAGGCAATCAACCATAGCTTTACTTACTTAGCTACACCGAAGGCGGCAGCAGATTATCAGGCTTATCCAGTACCGGGCATTACGCGCGATCGCGTGTGGCGCAGTCTGCAACGTTTGCGGCAGCTAGTCGCTACCAGCCCCAGCAATCAGGCTTTTCAGATTGCTCTAAGGCGACAATTTGTTGTTTATGAATCGGTTGGAGCCGATGGCAGGGGCACCGTTGCCTACACGGGCTACTTTGAGCCGCAGTATCGAGCCAGCGCGGTTCCTACTGCTGAATACCGTTATCCCCTCTACCGTCGCCCTCCTACCCTAGATACTTGGCCTCAGCCTCACCCAACCCGCCTAGAGCTGGAGGGCGTGGATGGCTTGGCGGGCGGGCAGGGTGCCCTCGCTGGTTTAGAACTTGTGTGGTTGGCCAATCGCCTGGAGGCGTTTCTGGTACAGGTGCAGGGTTCGGCTAAGCTGCAACTCACCGATGGTCAGGTGATGTCGGTGGGCTACGCGGGTCGTACTGAATATCCCTACACCAGCATTGGCCGTGCCCTGGTCGACGATGGCAAAATCGACCCAAACGATCTGTCACTGCCCAATCTGCTAGCCTACTTCGAAGCTCATCCCGAAGACCTGAACCACTACTTACCTCAAAACGAACGGTTTATCTTCTTTCGTGAAGGCAGTGATGGGCCACCTTCGGGTAGCTTAAGTGTGCCGGTAACCGCTGGCTACTCGATCGCCACCGATAAATCACTGATGCCACCAGGGGCGATCGCGGCGATTCAGCTGTCGTTACCTCAACAAACACCTCAGGGCGATTGGGTTAGCCAACCTACTACCCGCTTAGTACTCGACCAAGATACAGGCGGCGCTATTCAAGGCCCTGGACGAGTCGATTTGTATGTAGGATCGGGTAGCCAAGCTGGGGAGCTAGCTGGACGTATCAACACATCAGGGCGCCTATATTACCTGCTGCTACGTCCCTAAAGGGCGGTGCCTCTAGCGCTGTTCCCTCGAGTTGCCACAGTCCGGGTGTTACCCTATAGGCCTATGGATACTTCCTTTGCCCTCACCCTACAGATTGTACTCACGGTGCTGGCCGGAGTTACTGCGCAAGTCATCGGGGAGATAGCCAGGGTTCCCAGCATTATTTTTTTGCTGCTCTTTGGCATTGGCTTGGGTCCGGATGGCTTTGGATTACTCCATCCTCAAGACTTAGGCATTGGGCTAGAGGTAATTGTGGCCCTCAGTGTGGCGCTCATTCTCTTTGAGGGAGGATTAAGCCTAGAGTTGAGTGAACTAGGTCAGGTGTCGAACAGTCTGCGCAACCTGGTTACTATTGGCATCTTTGTCACGCTGATTGGCGGCGGTATGGCAGCCCACTGGCTGGGGGAGTTTCCCTGGTCGCTGGCATTTCTTTACGCTTCGCTGATCGTGGTGACTGGCCCTACCGTAATTGGGCCTCTGCTGCGCCAGGTGGCGGTCGATCGCAAGGTGGCAACCCTGTTAGAGGGTGAAGGCGTGCTGATTGATCCCATTGGGGCCATCCTGGCGGTGGTGGTGCTCGATATTATTCTCAATGGAGATGCTGACCCCACTACGGTCGTCAGCGGCTTGATTTTGCGGTTGAGCATTGGCACGCTGATTGGCGTAGTCGGCGGTGGCCTGATTGGTCTTTTGCTAAAGCAGGCCAGCTTTTTAGGAGAAGATCTGCGCAACCTCGTGGTGCTGGCAGGACTGTGGGGGCTGTTTGGGCTGGCCCAGGGCATTCGTAGCGAGGCGGGGCTGATGGCTGCCGTAGTAGCGGGCATGGTGGTGCGCTGGCTGTCGGTGCCCGACGAGCGGCTGCTGCGTCGGTTTAAGGGGCAGCTGACGGTGCTGGCGGTGTCGGTACTGTTTATTTTACTGGCGGCAGACCTGTCAATTGCCAGTGTGTTTGCCCTAGGCCGAGGAGCGGTCTTGACGGTGCTAGTGCTGATGGTGGTGGTGCGCCCGGCGAATATCTGGTTGTGTACCCAGTCCAGCGATTTAAACTGGCGCCAAAAGCTATTTTTGGGCTGGGTTGCCCCTCGCGGCATTGTGTCGGCTTCGGTGGCCTCTCTATTTGCTATTTTGCTGACTGAGCGGGGTATTAGCGGGGGAGAGGCGATCAAGGCCCTGGTGTTTCTCACCATTATTATGACGGTGATGATGCAGGGGCTCACGGCGCGATTTGTGGCTAGCTGGCTCGGCATTACCAAGGCTGCTGCGGTGGGGGCCGTAATTGTTGGGTGCAACCCCCTCAGTTTGCTGATAGCTCGTTTAATGAGGGAATACGGCGACCCGGTAGTCATGATTGACACCAATGACGCCGCCTGCGATGCCGCCGAGAAGGAAGGCATCGAGCTTTTGATTAGCAGCGCCCTCGATCGCGACGTCTTGGAGCGGGCGGGTCTAGATAAAGCAGGCACCTTTTTGGCTATGACCAAAAACGGCGAAGTCAATGCTGTGGTAGCGCAGCGGGCGCTGGAGGAGTTTCAGCCAGCACGGGTAGTAGCGGTGGTGCCTCAGGAGAAGAGCGGGGGCGAGCTGCCCAATCAGGGACAGCTAAAGGGGGCACAGACGCCGCGCCTCTCCCTAAAGCAGTGGAATACTTACCTGAACGACGGGGAGGTGCGCCTGGGTGAGACCTGGCTGCGGCAGGAGAATAGCGAGCTGCAACAGGCGCACCTGGCTACGCTGGTGTACAACAGTGCCATGGTGCCCCTGCTGGTGGAGCGCGACGATGCGCTTCGAGTTGCCTTAGGGCAAGACCGATGGGAGGTGGGCGATCGCCTGATCTACCTCTGGCATGACTCCAAGCCCAAACTGCTCAAACGACTTGCGGGTGGTATTCAGCCCAGTCGGCTCACCCTAGAAACATTGCCTGTGGTGGAGGCCGTGCCCTCAGCGCCAAAGGATTCTCCAGCAGAAACCGCCATAGCAGCAACATTGATTTCTGAAGGGCCAGTTGCGTCAGATTCTAGATAAGCTGAATTTTCCTGACGCTATGGCGCTCCAGTCTTCACCATCGACTTTATGGCTTCCAACCCACCTCACGTTTCAGCACTGGGTACGCTCACTGGCATAGGCGTTGGCCCTGGAGACCCCGACTTAATCACGCTCAAAGCGCTCAAATGTCTTCAGTCAGCCAATGTTGTAGCCTTTCCCCAGGGGCGAAGCGGTCGACCCGGTTTGGCCCAAACAATCATTGCGCCGCACCTGGATCAGCAACAGCTACTGCCGCTCGATTTTCCCTATATTTTCGACCCAGACCAGCTCACCAGCGCTTGGCAGCAGGCAGGCGATCGCGTTTGGCAGTGTCTCAGCCAAGGCCAAAACGTGGTGTTTGCCTGTGAAGGCGATCTCAGCTTCTACGGCACCTTCAACTACCTGGCCTTGAGCCTGGAGCGCCGGTACCCAGCAGCACAAATCACTCGCATCCCTGGCATTTGCTCACCGATGGCAGCGGTCAGCGCCCTCGGGTTGCCGCTCACGGTGCAGTCAGACAAGCTAGTGGTACTACCTGCTCTTTATACCGTGAATGAGCTGAACGCTATTTTGAACTGGGCTGATGTCGTAGTGCTGCTCAAGGTGGGGTCAGTGTACAACCAGATTTGGCAATTACTACACCAGCGACGTCTCTTGGAGCACAGCTGGGTCATAGTGAACGCCACTCAGCCTACCCAGATCGTCTATCGCCCCCTGACGACCTACCCCTGTCTAGAGTTGCCGTACTTTTCGCTGATGGTCATAAGGTCGGGGGCAAATCCGCTACCCTAGAGATGACTAGGAACCCAGGTTTATAGGGTTAAGTCAATACCTCATAGCGATCGCAAACAGCACAGTACGGCATGAATTCACCTAACTCGCCCAGGTTAAACCAACTGCTCAAAACCGCCCGTCAACCCCAGTGGATAGCGGCGCTGTTGTCCTTGGGGTTTCACGTAGTGTTGTTTGCTGCTGGTCCCTCCTTTTCCAGCTTAAGCGCTACCGCTATGGGAGAAGGCGATTCAAATTCAGAAGAACGTCGGGTTCCGTTGATTGAGCTCACCCCCGAGGAGCAAAATCGTCTACCCGACTTTTCGACCCCTGCCTATTCTTTAGATGGTGGAGACGATCTATTGAGTTTGTTTCCCCCCTCAGGCAGCAGCCTACCCCTTGAGCCCGGTTCAGACTTTGGTGCGTCCTTGGCGATCCCTGCTCCTAGGTTGCCCTCTAATCCTTTTCCTTCGGGTATCTCACCCTATACCTCCTCTGGTCGTTCCTCTATAACACTGTCTCCCCGCCGCACTCCTTTCCCGTCTTCACTCAACAGGAGCGCGATCCGACGCCCTGTTAGGCCTCCTGCTGAAGATGCTGTATCCCAAGGTGCTTCGACACCAACCGCTACTTCTCCAGAAGATACCAGCGGAAATAGCGCTGCTGATTTAGAGCCAAATCAAGCTAATGGACAGGGACCTGATGCCGCGAGTGCTCCGTTAGAACCTACAAACCCTGCCGCGCCATCAGCAGAACCAGAGACCGAGCAAGCTAGTGAACTGCTAGCTAGGGTAGAGTTTGACGATGCTCAAACCAGCGCCAGTGAGGTTGAAATTGCCAAGGCGGCCTGGCTGCAATCTGTGCAAGAAAAATTAGGAGATACAGTTACCGAGGCATCTGATCCTATTGTTCTCAAAGTTCCCTACAGTGGTCGACTCTGCCTATCTCCTGAACCTGCCGATGCGTTACTGGGCGTAGTTGGTTTACCCGGTGAAACTAGCGACAGCCTCGAGTTATGGACCACAGTGCTGAAAAGCACCGGTTACCCGTTCTTAAACCAAGCAGCTGAACAGGCTCTTCAAGACCTCCAGAAACAGAATGCGGACGATAGCGCCTTGGCAGTAAATACCTTGTATCAAGTCACTGTAGAGATAGAATACGACGACCAAAATTGCATCAGTCGTGAGGCTCTTCTGCAATCGCGCACGGCTGCATCAGAAGAACCTAGCAACTCAACAGCTGAGTAACAGCCTCTCAGAGAACTTTGACTGATTCTACAGAACGGTAGTTGGTTAACTGAGCCATTGAGCTTTGACCTCAGCGCTTAGTCACTAAAGGCCACCAGTAAGCATTTGTTCAAGCTCACTGGTGGCCTTTTAATAAGTACGATCTATTTTTGAGGTGCGAGAACGACATCAGCATAGGTTCCAGACCGAGCTACTGTGCCTTTGTCGAGAACGTAGATGCGATCGCAGTGCTCAATCGTTGACAACCGGTGGGCAATGATAATTAGAGTCTTAGAACCAGCTAAAGCCCTGATTGATTCGCTAATCAATCGTTCCGTTTCATTATCTAAAGCAGAGGTTGCTTCGTCCAAGACGAGGATCTCTCTTTGGTGATAAAGTGCGCGGGCAATGCCAATGCGCTGGCGTTGTCCGCCCGAGAGACGTACTCCACGCTCACCTACTGCAGTATCAATGCCGTTTGGCAAGTCTTGAACCAGTTCCTCAAGCTGCGCTGCTTTGATTGCATACCACAAACGTTCATTGTCAATCTCAGCTTTCGGAACTCCAAAAGCAATATTTTTCTCAATAGTGTCGTCAGTTAAAAAGATGGACTGAGGTATATAGCCAACCAGCTTTCTCCAGTTCGGCAAATCACTATAAATTGATTTTCCGTCAAGAAAAATATCGCCACTCTGAGGGATCAGCAGGCTCAACATCACATCCACTAGAGTCGTTTTCCCTGCTCCAGATTGGCCTATGAGTCCAATAGACTCCCCTCGCTTAATCTCCATTGAAACGCCCACTAGAGAAGGCTTTGGAGAACTGGGGTATTGATAAAAGATGTCAGAAATCTTCAGGCTTTCAGAAAAATTAGAAGAATGTTTTTGGTCGGAAGTAGAGGAAGAGCTTGCTAGCAATGAGGGGTTTTCATATTTGCTGGACTCATTGTTTTCAATCTCTTTCAGATCCAAATACATCATGTCCAGACTATGGGCTGAGTTCCGCAGCTTGCCAATGCACTCTGCCAAATTACTAGCAGCCGGAATTAACCTCAAAGAAGCAACAGCAAATACACCCATGCTAGCAATTGCTGCTTGAAAGTCCTGGCCTATAAGTAACTGAGAAACACAAACAAAACCAACAATAGCTGTTATTAAGAGAGTCTCAATCATTGTTCGCGGCACAAATTGAGCACTCTGAAAGAGAATTTCTACTCGCGCTTCCTCGTGTACATGCTCCTCTAATTCCTTACGAAAATAATTTTCGCAACCAAAGACCCGAGTTTCTTTGATGCCTCCTAATCCATGATTAACAGCCTTGATAGTTTCTTCTCGAGCAATAGTCGATAATTTACCCCACTGCTTTAATCGCTTTACCAAGAAAGAGAAGACCACAAAAGCGGGGAAAAGCGCAGCTAGTGAAACAGTTAATAATAAACTGTTAGTCTTTGCCATTAACACTAAAAGTGTGGCAATTACAATGGCATGAGAGACCGATTCTACCATAGGCAAAGAAACCATAAAGCAGAATCGATGCGTTTCATTAGTTATTTTATTAATATAATCCGCAGTATTTCTTGTTAAGTGAAAATCGTAAGGAGCAAGTAGATAGGTATTAAAGAGACGTTCTTGAACAGCGGCTCTCTGATCGAAGAGAACTTTATATGAATAACGCTTGCTCAAGAAGTAAATAGCTCCTTTTAGCAGAAAGATAACAATAATAAAGATGCCAAACCAAAGAACAAGCTTCTCTAGGCTGTTGAATCCGAAGGTTTGATAGATCCAATTAAATGTATCGCTTTGCTGAACAACCTTTTCTGCATCACCTGCCAAATTTAGAAATGGACCAATTAAGCCTATTCCAAAGGCTTCTAAAAGAGATGTAAGCAGAAAAATGCCAACTAGCCAAATTAATTGACGTTGATGTCCAGAAAAAACATAAAGAAACTTTTGAAAATAACTCACTACTTCTCCCTCAAAATAACTGCTAAATGCCTTAACTGAATTAGCCGAGCAAAAGTACTTGACAAACCCTCTGTACTAAGCACGCAGCAGAACAAATGATCTATCGTCTAGATCCCTATGATGTTTGACCAAACAATTATGCAATTGATTGTAACCTAAGCTATGGGTGGAAAAAACTGCTAGGTGTCCCATTACTATAGTACCCAAATCTTAGTAACGATAGATTTAGTAGAGCGAATTATTCATGCTCCTAGGAGAACACTTTAAAGAAGCTTCACAGCATCTTCCTGCTTATCTAAATCTATCCTCAGAACGTTTCTCTTTCTCTGATTTTCTGCCGGCAGGGGAAGATTCGTTAATGCCAACTTCTCATGACGCTTATAAAATGACTTTATGGGTGAAAGCGATTGGCAAAGAAAGAACCGTGCCATGAGGTTGTGTAATCCAGGAGCTCGTCAAGCCTTTTGACCATGAAATTTCATCAGATATTTACATCTACACCTTGCCGCATAGGATATATCCAATAGAAGGCTAATGCTCATCTACATCTAATATAATTATTTCTAAATAGATTTCAAAAAAACGTTGTGGTGAAATAGCTACGCAAAACGCCAGAATTTGTTCCCATATTGTTTGTTAAAGCCCTTGACGCCATGCAAGCTCAAAAACTTACCCTTAACGGTAACACCGTAGTATCTGGAAAGCAAATTGATTTTGCGGAGACATGCTTTGCAGTCTTCTATCTTCTATTTTTTGCAGGAGCTTTTGGCTTTGGAGCAGATCTCGCCGCAGCTCCGGTTATTCCAACACCAATTATTACCTTGATTCGGTATGCTGCCTACGCAGCTGTTGTGCTGTTATTGTCACTGCGTCCTATTGAAACACTGAAGACGGCTCTTAGTAACAAATGGGCATTGGGGATAATTTTCATTACTTCCATTTCCTTTTTGTGGTCCTACAATCCTTCAGTCACAATAGATTCCATCTGGAAAGAATTTATCCCAATGTTTTTGTTGAGTCTTTATATTGCCTCTAGGTTTACGCTAGAGCAGCAATTTAAGATAGTTCTATGGGTTTTGGTTATAGTTTTTCTAGAAAGCGTAGCTCTGGCGGTTGCTATGCCGGGGGTAGGGCGTCATATTGAGGGCCCTTTTGTTGGTAGCTGGAAAGGGGTATTTGCTCAGAAAAATCAGTTTGGTGCGCACTCAGCAATGACTTTGATAGCTCTCTTTATGTTAGCTAATTATGCCAAAGAGAAGCAGAGATGGGCGCTAATACTTCTTGGGGGATGTTTTGCGGCGTTACTTGTTAGTAGTTCCGTTACAGCGTTAACTCTTTCTTTTGTAGGACTAACGCTAACAGTTTTCTATCGTCGCTTTGCTTGGCTAGGCAAACGCTCAGTTCTACTAGGTGCTTTGTTTGTGCTAGTTTCAGTTAGCTTCTTTTATGTTCTATTCTCCAATTGGGTAGATATTCTTGATTACTTTGATAGAGATCCTACATTATCTACACGAACACTTATCTGGCATCTTGTTATCAATGCGAAGATTCCAGGCAGCCCATACCTTGGATATGGAAGAGGTGTATTTTGGGATTCGGTAGGTCTGACGACTGGCTTTGAGTCTTTTGCATATCATGTTCCACCTCATGCGCATAATGGCTTTTTAGATCTTATTCTGGATGTTGGTTTTATCGGCTTTTCGTTCTTCTGCGTCACATGGTTTATGACTTATGTCAGGGCAGCAAGGCTTGCCTATGACCGGAAAGAAGCAGCTTATCTGTGGCCTCTTTTATTCCTATCAATGCTTGTTTTGTTCAACACCTTCGAAAGTTATCTGGCTCGTCTAACCACCTTGTATTGGATCATTTTTATTATCCTAGCTTTCTCTTTAACCCCAAAGGTTTTCGCCTCAAAGGATTAGAGCATTTTTATAGGACTTAGAGCAATAGATCTTTTAGAGTAGGTATTAGAATACTATTCAATCTACTGCGGAATATCTGTCTAGTGGCAAGCTACTTTGCCTATAGCCAAAAACTAACTAACATTCGAAAGTAAATCAGCTCATTATCTTGATAGTCTAATTGTCAGTTTAGTAGCTTATTAGTCAAGCAAGCTTAGGGCAAAAGTCTAGAACTAACGTTGCTGATGACAAGATGTTAGGAAAGGCTATATTTTAATCAGTAATTGAGCTTTTTGACAGTGAAGGCTAGTCTGTGTTAACTCACCGGTAGAATGCAAAAATTGGATGTTTTGGATGTTAATGCTACAGATGATGAATGCTTGATTTCGCATTCTCTTCTTATATAGCTGAACAGAGGACTGCTCTAGAGTTTTCATACAAGTAGCGAGACTGACGAAGTGTTATAACACTGACTGCTGTGTTTAGCACACAAGTCATTGCCACTGATAAAAAGGGGCCACACTACACAGACTATCGCAATCAAAGGCGATACAGCATGCTTTGATTGATTTAGCGATGGCTATACTACGAATATCAGACGCTAAAAAAACTCCTTGGTTGACCAAGGAGTTTAAGTATAGTAGAGTGCTTCGATTAGCTCAGCAGTATTGATCTGATAAAATACTTGAACTTTAGGCAGGCCAATTACATAGAGCTAGCTCTCTTACGGTAACCTTGCTTCAACACAGTTGCTTAGTCATCATTAAATATGTTGAAGACATCCAGAATGTTGAAGATACCACCTAAAGGAGCCAAGATTGGAGTTAAGGCTCGATTTATAGTATCAATGCCGACCAGGTAACCTTTCTTAGGTACTAAAATCACATCTCCATCCTGAACTTGATAGTTATCTACCAAGCTGGAAAGGTCTACTTTCTGCTCTTCAACCTGCCCTGTCTCTGAGAGTCGCACGAGGCGAACTTCTCCTAGTGCTGCATCAGAATTAGGGCCACCAGCCGCAGCGATCGCGCCAGCCACCGAACTGTTTGGCTGTATCTGTACTTCCCCTGGTTGAACTACGCCATCGCCAATAACGCGCACTCGAACATTGTCTGGAGCAATGCTTGAACTTGCTACTAAAGATGGATCAATCTCAGCACCGGGCTGTGCCTTAGGTACGAAGATAGAATCTCCATCTCTGAGCACCAAGTTGTTGCCTTGACCGCCACTGGAAATTGCATCCCATAAGTTCACAGAAATATCCTGCGCCTGACCGTTTGATAGCTGTCGCCGGACAATAACTGAGCGAATATCTGCTGTGCGGCGTATCCCGCCCGCAGCCACTAAGGCCGAAGATAAGGTTGGTGTGGTTGTGGCTGCTGTAATCCGGGCGTTTACATCTAGCTGCGTTTCAGCTGAGGTTAAGCTACTCAGCTGTACAGGTCCAGGACGATAAACCTCACCCGCTACATCTACAACTACTGGACGCAGCGCCGTTAAGCTGACATTGACGACTGGGTTTACCAGATAGGCATTGAGCCCTTGGGTAATTTCTTCAGATAAATTGTCGACAGTTTTTCCTGCTGCTTGAATAGACCCTAAGAATGGAAAAGGCATCGTGCCATCAGGCAAAACCACCCGTGAACCAGTGAACTCTTCGTATCCGAAGACCTCAATAGCAATTTGGTCACCTGCTCCTAAAATATAGTTTCCAGGAGCCTGTGAAGTTGGTAGCTCGATAGTTGGAGAATTAAACTCTGTTGATTGTTGAGCATTTACTGACTCGGTTGGAGAGCTAAATTCTACCGATTGTTGAGCATTTGCTGCTCCTAAGCTCCACAGGCAACTGTGAGCTAATGTGGCTGAGAGCGAAATTAGCGCAATAGAAAGTCTATCTAGTTTCATAATCTTAAGCAATAAGTCTAACGAACCGTTGTTTGCATTTCTGATAGCGTTGTCTTCCCATACTCGCCAGCTTTAATGCGAGAGACATAATCGCCGTGCTCGTTATTAATATCTACTCCGTTGGCAACTACGCCTAGGACATTTGCCTGCGACCGTTCTAGGAAAGACTTGGCTGCTAGGGCATTTGCAGAGTCTACTTTTCGAGGTCTGAGCACCAACAGAACACCGTCAGACATGCGCCCTAGCACGGCCGCATCTGCAGCCCCTAGGAGCGGCGGTGTATCAATTAAAATGTAGTCGTACTGCCGCTTCATCTGCTGGAGCAAATCTGCCATTCGCTCAGAATCTAGGATGGCTAGAGGGTTAGGTGGAAGAGCACCAGCCGTCATGAGAGCTAAGTTCTCAGAGATTTGGTGGACAACGTCTTGCTGGGTTTCTTCTCTAATGAGTACTTGGCTTAAACCAGCTCGGTTAATAACATCCCAAATATGGTGCTGAGATGGAGAGCGAAGGTCAGCATCAATCAACAATACCTGTTTACCTGATTGAGCCAAAGTAGCAGCTAAATTGGCTGAAACTTCAGATTTACCTTCTTCGGAAACTGAACTGGTAATTGCGATGACGCGATGAGGGGTGTCAGAGCTGGTGAATTTTAGATTTGCCTGAAGCATTTGAAAAGCTGCCGAGACCATGGGTTGATCTCTATCAAGGGCAGGAATATAGGCAGCTCGGTCAAGTCTGCCCGCAAGGTAGGCTGTAGAGCCTTCACTTTCAGACTTTGTGCGAAACTTAGGAACTAAACCGAGTAGAGTGTAGCCCAGCAACATCTCGCCATCCTTGGCAGTTTTGACTGATTTGTCGACCAAATCTAGGAAGAAGGCGCAAGCAATGCCAAGCAAACTACCTAGAAAGGTGCCAACGACAAGGGCCGGAATAAGTAGGCTACCAGCGTCTTCTGCAGGTTCAGCCCTTTCCAAAATTTCGGCGCTGCCGACGGTTTGGTTTTCAGCTAGCTGAGTTTGTTGAAAAGCTGCTAAAAGATTTTCATAGTTTAGCTGAGCTGACTGAAGACGCTGAGTCAATTCCAATTGGCGCTTCTCAAGGGCTGGAAACGCCTGAATTCTCTCGGCGTAACGATTTCGAGATTCAACCAGACTTTGCAGTTGACTAGCCAAACTAGAACGGTTTACGACGGCTGTGGCTAAGTCTGTTGTGAGCTGTTGATCTAGAGGGCTCATCTGTAGATTGCCGAGACCCGCAAGCTCAGTTGTGCCTACGATGTCTTCAACTCGTTCCCTAAGCAGGCTTTCCAGTGATTCTACTCGGCGCTCTAAGTTGATGACGGTGGGGTGAGTCTCTCGATAGAGACTACGCTGACTTGCCAACTCTGCTTGGGCTAGCTGTAAATCTGCTAGTGCTTGCTGAACAGCCGTAGACTGGCTTAAGGTTTCGATGCGTTTGGCTTGCTCTAGTGGGATTGCTAATTGTTCTTGTAGCTTGCTTGCTTGAGTGTTGGCACTAGCGAGAGTAGAAGACACATCGCGAATCTGGGTGTCTAGCTCAGCGATCGCAGTAACGGCTACGACAGCTTCGTCTTCAAGAACAACAATGCCATTAGCATCCTTGAACTGCTGCAGTGCTGCGGCCGAACGGTCTAGATCAGCTTCCGCAATAGGCAGTTGCCGCTCAATGAATTCTCTAGCTGTAGCTGCCTTCAGGCGGTTGCTGAGAATGTCTCGTTCTAGATATGCATCCATTACCGCGTTAACGACGGTAGCAGCTTCATCCGGATCGTCGGAACTATAGGCAATCTGTAAGATGTCTGCCTGTTCTGTAGACTCTACTTTGAGTTTGGTGCTTAGATCTGCTGGCTTTAGAGGCAAGCCGTCATCATCCGTAAGACCCAGGTTCTCAATAACGGATTCCATAACTGCAGTTGAAAGCACAACAGAACTTTGGTTCTGGAGGTTGTTCACTGAGAGAGGGAGTTCCCTAATATCTGTCCCTACCCCAGTCAGTGTTGGCGTAAGGTCTGGCCTAACCAGTATGCTGCCTTCTGCGCTATAGGACGGGTCCCGCGTCAAGGCAAAGAGTACTGAACCTGCCATACAGGTGCCTAGCACAAGAGTCGCTGGCAACCAACGCCGTTTCAGCACTAGCCAGTAGCGTTGTAGGTCAATTTCTTCAACGTAATCTTGGTAGGTCTTGTTAGTCATAGACGAATAGAAGTGAGATACGCCTGAAAACAATCTGGTTACTTACGCAATGCGGTAAGCTACTGTCCCATTCCACATAGACAACTCGATTGCTTAGACTACAGGTTTTGACCTGCAGTCGGCCGCATTAAGTGAAAATGTCTAGGTCGCCTTAGTGGTGAACGCTAGTAGGTCTAAATAATGAGTCAAAGACTCGTATAACTGCCTATCTGATTTAAATAGATGCTTAAACCCTTTACGCAAGCATATCCTATGGAAGCAGTCGCGGGGGGAGGGGTGTTGAGCTGTCTAGCACTGTCTTAACAATGATGACGATTCTATGATGCTCAAAGCCTATCAGGAACTTGATGTCGTAAGTCTGCTCACCCAAGTGCAGTTTTGCAGGCACAAGCAAATTCGGTGAATAAGACCCATCTACGGAAAATAGCCTGATGAAAGAACATCAGGCTATTTCTCAAACCCCAAGACTACGCCCACAGGAAGCCAGCGACTTACTCAATTAATTAATATCCTGCGGAAATGTCGCTTGCCGAAAAAATTGCTCGACCTAAACACAGGAGTAGCTGAAAGCTGTACAAGAGGTTCACGGATTGTTGTAACAGCTTTTAGTAACCGCTTCACAAACGTAAACCTCATGCTGGAGCCTCAATAGGCATCCTGAAGCTCATAGAAGTCGGGAGAAATATAATCTTTGCGAAGCGGCCAGCCCACCCAGTCCTCAGGCATAAGTAGTCGCTTTAAATTGGGATGGCCCTCGTAAACGATGCCATACATGTCATAGCTTTCTCGCTCTTGCCAATCGGCTGCCTTCCAGATCCAGTACACCGAAGGTACTCGAGGATTGCTACGAGGCAAAAATACCTTAACTCTGACTTCTTCGGGGTTATCGGTGTTGTCGTCCAGTTTTACCAGATGGTAAAAGCTCACCAGCTCCTTGCCTGGACCATCATCATAGGCTCCTTGGCACTGGAGATAATTAAAGCCATAGGCATATAGAGCAGTACAGATTGGAATAAGAAATTGCGGTTCTACCGTAATTATCTCTATTCCTAAATGATCGCGGGGCATTAACCTGTGGTCAAACCCGTTTTCAGTTAGCCAACTGGATACAGCGCCCGCCTCAACTAGAGGCGCTGCCGATGATTCACCGGCAGGCTCTGGCTGCGGAGATGATGCTTGGGAGTCTTCTTCAGCCATTTAAACCTCCTTATTCTCGGGAGTCAGCTCTGCTACAGTTTCAGACATGGGCATCCCCATAGCTTCCATGAGCTCCTTGGGCGGCACGGTATGAGTGCCTGTCTGTAAGTACTGACCTGTTAGGATTGCAGGCACTGCTTTAAGCTGATGGCTGCGCTCATAAAAACGATGGGTTTGCAGGGTGTAAGCACGATCCTGCATAGATTCTGTTGCTACTTTCTTCCTGAGCTTGATGATGGCGTCAATGATTGCCTCAGGCCTGGGAGGGCAGCCAGGGATATAAACATCAACCGGAATTAGCTTGTCGACTCCACGCACTGCCGAAGTGGAGTCGCTGCTGAACATGCCGCCAGTGATGGTACAAGCTCCCATAGCAATAACGTACTTGGGATCTGGCATTTGCTCGTAGAGCCGTACTAGGGCAGGGGCCATCTTCATGTTGATGGTGCCAGCGGTAATGATTAAGTCGGCTTGACGAGGACTGGCTCTAGGCAACAACCCGAAGCGATCGAAGTCGAAGCGAGAGCCAATCAACGCTGCAAACTCAATGAAGCAGCAGGCGGTGCCATAGAGCAAGGGGAACAAGCTGGATAGCCGACACCAGTTGTAAAGGTCATCGACCGTAGTCAAAATGACGTTCTCAGATAGCCCATGGGTTACCGCAGGCGGTGCTGAAGGATTGGCAAGCTTTTCCCCTGGGGCCAGAGAAAGCGGATCGGCGGCTGAGGGGGGTGTCATGACCATTCCAAGGCTCCTTTACGCCAAGCGTACACAAGACCAACAACCAAGATGGCAATAAAAATCAATGCTTCTACAAATGCTAACAAGCCTAGCTGGTTAAACGCTACCGCCCATGGATACAAGAAGACAGTTTCTACGTCGAAGATAACGAAGACCAGCGCAAACATATAGTAGCGAATGTTGAACTGAATCCATGCGCCACCAATGGGCTCCATGCCCGACTCGTAGGTGGTTCTGCGGGCAGGACCTCGGCTAACAGGGCGCAACAGCTTGGAGGCTGTCAATGCGGCCACTGGCACCAGACAGGATATGAGTAAGAAGACTAGGAAATATTCGTAACCAGATAAGACGAACACAGGTTCACCACCCTAGAAGGCTATTTCACACAGTGCGGTCTGAGACTTAGCAGCCCATGCGCTTCAGGTGTATTCTAAGGCAATTTAGCTGAAAAACTAGGGTCAAAGTTGATTTGGCAATGGAAGCTTGGCTGTGCGATCGCAAACTTAAGCCAAGGATTAGCCCAAAAGCTGGGTGGCCCAACTGTGTCATAATTGTTTACAACGAGCATCTTTGCCCTGCACGTTGTTTGGTGAGCTTTTTCTGGTCACAGAGGACGGACCACGGAGAATTCTGACCGCCCCGGTAACTCTTGATTGAATTTAAGGTGCCTTAGTCCTATGAGTGTTGAGTCTGATCCTTCGGCTAATTCATCTGAATCTGTAGATCTGGCTGCTAATTCTGAGGGGGCTGATGGCCTTGAGAGTAGCCCGGCTGAGGTGGTTGTCCTGTCTCCTGAGGAAATGGATTGCTACGAATGTCGATCCTGCGGCTACTCCTATGAGCCAGTTAAGGGTGACAGTCGGGCTAAAATTCCTCAAGGCACTGCCTTCGAGGATTTACCTGTGAACTGGCGCTGTCCGGTGTGTAGTGCTCCGAAGAAGCGATTTGCCAACATTGGCCCGGTCAACTCTCCCTCGGGCTTTAAGGAGAATTTGAACTTCGGCTTGGGCGTGAATCGGTTGACTCCTGGCCAGAAAAATATTTTAATCTTTGGCGCTTTGGCCGTAGGGTTTATGTTTTTCATCAGCCTTTACGGTTTGAGGTAGTGCTGTAAGCGCTTTTTGGAGGCGCCTCAGGGGTAGAGAGCGGGCTCTGCGGATTTGACTTGAGTGTTGTTTAGGAAGTACGGGTTTTGATTGTCTATGCACGCTGCGTTTGACTGGTTAAAGCGAGGCTTAGTGATGCTAGTGGCGGTGCTGCTGGCAACCAGCTGCTCTGGTTATTTTTTGCCGGACGCAGACGTGCATCCCTGGGAAGTCATCCAGGTGCCCGTGAAGTCTACTCTATCTGACATTGCATTTACCCAAAATGCCAATCACGGCTGGATTGTGGGTAGCCGGAATACCTTGCTAGAAACTCAAGATGGCGGTGATACCTGGCAAGTCCGTGAATTGGCCTTGGAAGATCAAGCTTATACGTTTACTTCCATTGATTTTTCCGGTAATGAGGGGTGGGTTGCGGGCCTCCCGTCGGTCCTCTTGCACACCGGTGATGGGGGGAAAACCTGGGAAAGCGTGCCTTTGAGCAAAGAATTGCCGGGTTCACCCTTTTTGGTTACGGCTGTTGGCAACAAGTCGGCTGAGATGGCTACTGATATTGGAGCGATCTACCGTACAGAGGATGGGGGGCGGACCTGGAAGGCTCTGGTGCAGGGAGCTGTCGGGGTGGTGCGGAATATGGTCCGTTCTGATGACGGTCGGTATGTGGCGGTGTCGTCTCGAGGAAATTTTTACTCTACTTGGGCACCGGGGCAGGATCAGTGGATTCCTCACAACCGTCAGAATTCAAGACGTCTGCAAAACATGGGGTTTGATAGCGACGGCAAACTCTGGGTTATCGCCCGCGGCGGCCAGGTGAGGTTTTCCAACTCTCGCTCCTCAGATGACTTCACCGAGGCTCTGAGCCCTGAGTTTGGAACGAGCTGGGGACTGCTAGACATGGCTTTTCGCACCGCCAATGAGGTTTGGGTGACTGGTGGTGGTGGCAATCTGCTCTGCAGCTTTGACGGTGGCAAGACCTGGTTGAAAGATCAAGCCGTTGGAGACGTACCCTCTAACTTCTATAGAGTGAAGTTCTTGGGGCCAGAGAAGGGCTTCATCCTGGGTCAGGACGGAACTATTCTCAAGTACCAGCCTGAGGTTGCCTAGGGAAAGTTGGGAGAACTTCGCTGAAATAGCTTGTTAGGGTTTCCGGGGTTCTCTATGATTAGATCAGATTCTTCGTGTTCAGAGAGGAGACGTTGATATGGCAGGTTCTACAGGCGAGCGCCCCTTTGGCGACATCGTAACGAGTATTCGCTACTGGATTATCCATAGCATCACCATTCCCATGTTATTTATTGCGGGCTGGCTCTTCGTGAGCACAGGCTTGGCGTACGATGCCTTTGGCACGCCTCGCCCTAACTCCTACTATCCCGACAACCAAATGCAGCTGCCGATTGTGAGCGATCGCTTCGACGCGAAAGATCAGATCGACACGTTCTCAAATCGATAACGCTTTAGTATTCCAACGTTTGATTGAACCTATGCAAAGCAATTCTCCGAACGAGCCCATTACTTACCCGATCTTCACCGTGCGCTGGCTAGCTGTGCATACCTTAGGGGTACCCAGCGTGTTTTTCCTAGGGGCGATCGCGGCAATGCAGTTTATTCAACGATAAGAGAAAACCATGGATCGTAGTCCAAACCCGAATAAGCAACCGGTAGAGCTAAACCGCACCTCCCTATATCTGGGTCTGCTGCTAGTTTTTGTGCTGGGTCTGCTGTTCTCTAGCTACTTCTTTAACTAAAGTTCCAGGGCTGTCTTAGCCGGCAGTGCTGTGGTGCTCAGACTGTGTTGAGTTTCTTACCAGATTAGTAGGAGGTGGATATTATGCTTCAGAGTGGACGAATTCCGTTGTGGATCGTGGCAACTGTTGCCGGTACTGGTGTGCTGGTGGTGGTGGGTCTATTTTTCTACGGTGCCTACGCTGGTGTAGGGTCTGCCATGTAGCTGCTTCGAGCAGTTCTAGATTTAGAGGCTGGGGCGAGTTGGGTTATACCTGCTTGCCCTAGCCTTTTTAAGTGGGTCTAGGAGATAGCTAAGGGGCGATCGAGGGCGCTGACATAGCGCTGCACGAGGTAATCAATACCCGTGATCGCCGTGCCTACGACAACGGCATAGGCACCTAAATCAAGGGCTTGCTTAGCCTGGGCTGGAGAAGCAATGCCGCCTTCACAGATGACTGGCACGGGGCACTGTTTCACCATAGCTTGGAGTAGGTCAAACCCGGGCGGGGTTTCGGTTTGAGTCTCTGCGGTATAGCCAAACAGGGTGGTGCCGACGCAGTCTGCCCCGGCGTCAATAGCCTTGAGTGCGTTGTCGAGGGTATCGACATCGGCCATGACGGCGCGGCCTAGACGCTCGTGAATTTGCTGAATAATTTGCTCTAAGGTTTCACCACTGGGGCGGGGCCGTTGGGTAGCATCAACGGCGATAATGTCGCTGCCGGCTTGGGCTACTGCCTCGGCGTGATGAAACTGAGGGGTGATGTAGACCTCCGAGGGCGGCATAACCTGCTTCCAGAGGCCGATAATGGGGGAATTGCAGCGGGCCCGTACGGCTTGGATGTGGTCAGGGCTGTCGATGCGTACCCCAACGGCTCCGCGGTTAAGGGCAGCTTCGGCCATGGCTGCGATCGCCGTCGCATTGTGCAGAGGCGAGTCACCCGGGGCTTGGCACGATACGACGAGCCCGCCCTGCAACGATTCCAAAATGCTCTTCAAGGTAGGACTTACTCCACAACAGCGCTATCTAGTTTGATCTATGGCAACTCGGATTTCAAAAACCCTGCTGGTAGCCTCTATTGGTCTGCTGGCCTTGGTAATTGTGCTCAATAATCTGACGGACTACAACGCCAATTTTAGGTACATTCAGCACGTGCTGAGCATGGATACGGTCCTTGTAGACAGTCAGCTAACCTGGCGAGCTGTGACCTCATTGGGCCTTCAGAAGGCGGCCTATGGGGTGATCATAGGGATTGAGTCGGCGATCGCCGCTCTCTGTCTAGGTGGAGCCATGCGCTTGCTGAAAGTTGTGAACTGCGATGGCATCACCTTTAACCGGGCTAAGGCTACGGCTATTTATGGGCTGACCCTGGCGTTTCTATTTTGGTTTGTGGGCTTCATGGTGGTAGGTGGGGAGTGGTTCACCATGTGGCAGTCGTTGGAGTGGAATGGACAGCAGCCCGCCTTTCGCTTTATCGGCTGTGTGGGTTTTGTGCTGCTCTACCTCAGCCTGCCCGATGGCAACTTGCTTGAGTAGGGTGGCTTGGCTTGAGGATGGGCGATCGCACCCCCTAACCACACTTTTACACCCAGGTGAAGCCTGATCTACACCTTGGCCAGTGTGACCTGTTCTGCTTGGTCTTGATATTTGCCTTGGCGGGTTTCGTAGCTAACCTGGCAGGGCTCACCCTCAAAGAAAATTAGCTGCACCACTCCCTCGCTGGCGTAGATGCGACAGTCGGCGCTAGAGGAATTAGAAAACTCTAGGGTGAGGTGGCCGCGCCACCCCGCTTCAGCTGGGGTCAGATTGGCAATGATGCCACAGCGGGCGTAGGTCGATTTGCCGATGCAAATCACGCTGATGTTGTTGGGGACAGAAATTTTTTCTAAGGCTACTCCCAGCCCATAGGAGTGGGCCGGCAAGATAAAGTAGCTGCCGCTCTCATCAGTTTTAAGGGCGGTGGGTTCTAAATTGGCGGGGCTGAAATTTTTGGGATCAACCACCGTACCCGGAACATGGCGAAAGATTCTAAATTCGGCAGGAGATAGCCGAATGTCGTACCCGTAGGACGACAGCCCGTAGCTGATAACTGGCTGTCCTAGAGAATGGTCAGCGTTCTCTAGCTGTCGCACCAGGGAGGGCTGAAACGGCTGAATCATGCCCTCCTTAGCCATTTTGTCGATCCAGGCATCGTTCTTAATCATGGCAAAGCTTCCTGGACGGCTAGGGCAAAAAGTTACGGCGAAATTCGGTTACTTGGTCGGCCACTGTGAGTAGCGGATCTGGCATGTCGGGGCCAGTGAGGATGACATCGACTTGAGGAGGGCGCTGCTTGAGAAAGTCTACAACGTCTTGGGTGGGAATCAGACCGTAGTTGACGGTTAGGCTGAGTTCATCGAGCACGATGAGCCCATAGCGACCTCGGGCTATGACCGCTTTGGTATGAGACCACAAGTCTTGAATGGCCTGCTGCTCACTGGGACTCACTACCGGGTCATGAATACAGCGCGGCATGTCGGCGCGAATCCAGTCTAGATTTTGGCCAAACTGCATCGGTTGATCAGGCCCCTGGTGAATGCCTCCCTTGAGAAATTGCACGATCAGCACAGCTTTGCCCTGGTCAGCGATCCGCAGAGCCTGCACCATAACATTGGTGAAAAAGTTGCGGTGTACGGCGGTAAAGACTTGTACGGTGCCCTCTACTGTCTGTAAGAGCGGATGGCGAACGAGCGAGGCAGGGGACGGCGCTAGGGAAAGAGGTTTGATCTGGGAGACCATGGGCTAGTCCATCGAGGGCAGAAGAACGGCAGTTATCCGTTGACCACACCAAAGCCGGCAGCAGCGTAGTGCTACGTTTCTAGGTTGGGTAGCTTGGATTGTAGGGCTAAATATAGCGTGATTCCCCCAACGTGAATCGACGAATTACTCTATATGCATTCATGAAGTGCTTATGTACTGTATTTAGCTCTAATGGCTTAGCCCGATCAACTATCCTTTGGAACCTGCGCTCGAGGAGGCGGAAAAGCTGCCTAGTCTAAGGGAGTCTGCTGTATTCTATGGAGGGCATTAGGGGCACCTTGTATGGCTTGGCAACGTCCAGATGGTCGGCAACCTCACCAGCTGCGGCCAGTAAGTTTTGAACGCCAATTTACGAAATTTTCGGCAGGCTCTGTACTAACCCGCTGCGGCAATACCCAGGTGCTCTGCACCGTGTCTGTAGAAGAGGGGGTGCCGCGATTTTTGCAGGGGTCGGGTCGGGGCTGGCTAACGGCTGAGTACCGCATGTTGCCAGGGGCTACCCCCCAGCGGCAGGCTCGTGAGCTCATGAAGCTATCGGGTCGCACCCAGGAGATTCAGCGTCTGATTGGGCGTAGTCTGCGATCGACTCTTGATTTTGAGCTGCTGGGGGAACGCACTCTCCTGGTAGACGCCGACGTGCTCCAGGCCGATGCGGGCACCCGCACCGCATCGATTACAGGGGGCTATGTGGCCCTAGCCGATGCGGTGCAAGGCTTAGTGGCGCAGGGATTGTTGACGCGATCGCCCCTAGTGCACGGAGTTGCCGCTGTCTCCGTTGGCCTCATTGGAGATGATGTCTTGCTCGATTTGCAGTACGACGAAGACGTGGCGGCAGCCGTAGACTTCAATCTGGTGCTTAACGAGGAGCTCAACATTATTGAAGTTCAGGGTACGGCCGAAGAGGGTAGCTTTAGCCGTCAGCAGATGAACCAGATTCTAGAGGTGGGTGAGCTGGGCATTAAACAGCTCTTAGAGGCTCAGCAGGCGGCGTTGCTGTAGGTACATCGCTTGAGAGGATGGCTGTTCTATCCAGCGCTGCCCTGCTAGAACTGGGGGCAGTGCTCGGAGTTGCGTCGGAGTTGCGATCGCTAGAGGGCACTTCTTTCCTAGAACGAGAGAGTAAAACCAATTCCTATCGTTAAGAAACGCATCAAGACTATCAGCTGAATTTTGCCCTTGGGCAGTCTGAAATTAGGCCACAGTCTGGAATCGTAGTTTTCTCGCGCAGGAAGGTTTGCCATGACATCTATAGATGCGTTTTCGATGAAAGAAATCACGGTGAGCCGGCAGTCTCCGGGAGAAGAGCGCCAGGCAGCCCTACACCAAATTTATGCTCAGGTGCTCGAACGCCAGCCCTATGGGTTTGAACGTAAGCAGCTCGCCAAAATCGAAGCGGAGTTCTTGCGAAATAAAATTGGTGTCAAGCGGTTTCTGCGCGAGCTGGGCCATTCTGAGGTCTATCTCAATGAGTTTTACTACAATTCTTCTAACCCAAAATTTATTGAGCTGTGCTTCAAGCACTTCATCGGCCGTGCCCCCAGCGATTCGGCAGAAATGCATCGCTACTGCGATATTCTGATGCGGCAGGGCGTTAAAGCCATGATTACTGCTCTGCTCGACTCTGACGATTACAGTAAGCACTTTGGCTGCTTTACTGTGCCTCACGCCTGGGCCGAGGACAGCTACCCATCTCCAAGAACGTTCTGGGAAACTGAAGTGCTGCTGCATGAGCTGCACGGTCGACGCGGCTGGATTGTGCCTACAATGACCTGGCACGACCTTCAGCTCAACTGCGACGGCGGCAGCTGTAGTTTGCCTGGGGCACCAATACAATCTAGCCATTCCCTGCGGACAGCGGCAGCGGCTACAGTAGCCATATCGGGAGCAGAGGCGCTGCACCAGGTGCTGAGTACGATGGGACCTCAGGATTTGGAAGTGTTTGCCGCGACCCTCTCTATCACTGAGCGCGACAAGCTGCGCCACTTGCTGATGCAGCCCGCCCGATAGGTCATCGCGCTTAGAGCATTCAGCAGCATGTTCCACGGTGGCGGACTCGAACTGAACTGGGCTCGGACTCGTCACGGGCCATTTAGTACTTGAGCAAGCCAATTGTGACTAGCTCTAACGGCTTAGGGTTCAAGGTGTAGATAGACAGTAGGCCTTGAACCCTAGACCTTAAACCCTGAACCCTACTAGCCCGTTAACTTTGGCTTCGCAGACTACTAAGCTATGAGCCGGGCGAATTTTTTCTTGCCCACCTGCACCACTTTGCCAATGAGATCAGCGGGGCTGACAAACTCTTGGTTGGGATCGGTCACTTTCTCGCCGTCGAGCTTCACGGCACCTCCTTGAATTTGGCGGCGGGCCTCGCTACTGCTGGTGCATAGCGGCGTAGACCCCACCAAATAGAACAGTTTGGCCGGAAAATTGATTTCAGCTAAGGAAAACTCGGGCACCCCGGCCGCAGGCTCACCAGTGCCTTGAACGAGGTTGATGGCGGCCTGCTGCGCCTGCTGTGCCGCCGTTTCGCCGTGGAACTGGCGGGTGACCTCTAGGGCCAGCAGCTTTTGGCGATCGCGCGGGTTCTCTGGCAGGGTATCCAGCGCGAAGGGCGTCAACAGCTCAAAGTAGTCTTTAATCAGCGAGTCGGGCACCTTCTCGAGCTTGGAGTACATGCTCAGAGGATCTTCCTGGAGCCCCACGTAGTTGCCCAGGGATTTCGACATTTTTTGGATGCCGTCGGTGCCCAGCAGCAGCGGCACGAGCAGGCCAAACTGGGGTAGCAGGCCAAAGTGGCGCTGCAAATCGCGCCCAACGGCAATATTGAATTTTTGGTCGGTACCGCCCAACTCCACGTCGGCCTGCACCGCCACTGAGTCATAGCCCTGCATCAGTGGGTAGAGAAACTCGTGGAGAAATACCGGCTCGCCCTTGCCGTAGCGCTCGGAGAAGCCTTCTTTGGCCAGCATCTGCCCTACGGTCATGGTGCTGAGCAGCTCAAGAATTTTGCCCAGGTCGAGGGAAGACAGCCACTCCGAGTTGTAGCGCACCTCCAGCCGACCGGGCGTATCGAAATCGAGAATGGGGCGCACCTGTTCCAGGTAGGTCTCGGCGTTGGCCTTCACATCCGCTTCTGTGAGCTGGCGGCGCACCTCCGACTTGCCAGTGGGGTCGCCAATGCGGGCGGTGAAGTCGCCAATAATCAGCACGGCAGTGTGGCCGGCATCCTGAAAGGCGCGCAGCTTGCGTACCGGAATGCTGTGGCCCAGGTGAATTTCAGCGCCAGTAGGATCAATGCCCAGCTTGACCCGCAGGGGGCGATCGCACTTCAGTAGCCGCTGTGTCAGGTTCTGCTCTGGGTCGCTAGAGTCTGGCTGGTGGGGAAAGACCTCGCTGATGCCCCGATAAATGCTCTCAAATTCAACCGGGGAGGAGCTGGGGTGAGCCTGGGTCATGGTGACTGAGTTCATGGGATAGGGATGGCGGGTTGGTATTGCCCAGGGGCCAGAGAAAACAGGTTTAGCGCACTAAAGCCACTGACTGATAAGTTGTGGCAAAAGTGGCCCTTAGCTTCTCCTTATAACCATTTGTAAGGCTAGGATAGGCGTGCCTGCGATCGCCCTCGAGCGGTCTTTAGGGCCACCGCTGGCGCTCACTTATCTAGAGGGTCATTATAATGGCCTAACCGTCACCTGCTGACGGCCATCTACACGCTACGAAATAGCCTTCCATCGCTACGCCGCACCGTCGTTTTATAAGCAGCCTTTAAGAGCCAACGTGTCAACCAACACCATTCGCCACAAAAGCCGACGTCAACCTCAGCCCCTGCGCCGAGCACCCAACGCGCTGAAGTACGTTCAAGACGTAGGGCAGGTAGCGGCGGCAGCCCTGCTCGGCACCACCATGATCGCCAGCTCTGTGCTGGCGGGCGGGCTGGTGGGCTTGGCCATTAGCTTCCGCAATTTGCCTGATGTGCGGGTACTTCGCAACTACGTGCCTAGCGAGACCAGCTACATCTACGACATCAATGGCACCCTGCTCTATAGCCTCCACGACGAAGCGAACCGCGAAGTCATCGACCTCGACGAGATGTCGCCGCACCTCAAGCGGGCCGTGCTAGCAGTAGAAGACAGCTATTTTTACTCCCACAACGGCATCAACCCCAGCAGCGTAGGCCGGGCCTTACTGGCTAACGCCCAAGCTGGGAGCACGGTAGAAGGTGGTTCGACCGTCACCATGCAGCTGGTAAAAAACCTGTTTCTTACCCCTGAGCGAGCCGTCAGCCGCAAAGTGGCAGAGGCCGTGCTGGCTCTGCGCCTAGAGCAAATCTTCAGCAAAGACGAAATTCTGGAGATGTATCTCAACCAGGTCTACTGGGGCCACAACAACTACGGGGTCGAAACTGCTGCCCAGAGCTACTTCAATAAGTCAGCCAGAGACCTTACCCTACCGGAAGCGGCTGTGATGGCGGGCTTAATTCAGGCTCCAGAAAGCTACAGCCCCTTCCACAACTATGAAGCCACCAAGGAGCGCCAGGCCGTCGTGCTTAACCGCATGCGCCAGCTGGGCTGGATCTCCCCAGAAGAAGAGGTAGCTGCCAGGGATGCGCCCCTGCTGGTAGGCGAAGTGAAATCATTCCGCAGCAGCATTTCTCCCTATGTTACCGAAGCGGCAGTACAGGAGTTGAAGCAGCGCTTTGGCAATGAAGCGGTGGTGAAGGGCGGTATGCGCGTGCAAACGACTGTTGACCTCAACATGCAGCGCATGGCCGAGGCTACGGTGCAGCGACACAATGCCCGCATTCGCCACATTGCCGATCAGATGGCTTTAGTGTCTATTGACCCCCGTACCCATTTTGTGAAAGCAATGGTGGGCGGGGTCGACTATCAAACTAGCCAATTCAACCGGGCGATTCAGGCCTACCGCCAGCCGGGCTCAGCGTTTAAGCCATTTGTGTACTACGTGGCCTTTGCGACGGGGCGCTATACCCCAGCCAGCAGCATTGCCGACACGCCGGTTAGCTATCCCGATGGCTATCGCTACTACAGCCCCAAGAACTATGACAGCAGTTTTATGGGGAACATCCCCATTCGCACAGCTCTAGAAACCTCGCGCAACGTGCCAGCGGTGAAGCTGGGCCAAGCGGTGGGAGTAAACCAAATTATTGAGCTGTGCCGCACCCTCGGGATTGACAGCCCGATGCAGCCGGTAACCTCGCTGCCTCTGGGTGCTGTGGATCTAACCCCAATGGAAATGGCCGGAGCCTATGCCACCTTTGCCAGTAACGGCTGGCACTCTGAGCCGACCTTTATCGTGCAGGTGAGCGACAGCAGCGGCAATGTGCTGCTTGACAACACCCCCCAACCTCAGTTGGTGCTTGACCCCTGGGCGGCTGCGTCGTTGACCGATGTTTTGCAGGGGGTAATTGCTCGGGGAACCGGCCAAGCCGCTCAGATTGGGCGACCAGCGGCGGGTAAAACCGGTACCACCGACTCCCAACGAGATGTGTGGTTTGTGGGTTATGTACCCCAACTTTCGACCGCCGTGTGGATCGGCAACGATAACTACTCGCCGATGCGCTCTGGCACTACGGGCGGCACCTACGCTGCGCCGGTGTGGCGAGACTTTATGCAGCAGGCTCTGGCCAATACGCCGGCCGAAAACTTCAAGCGACCTTCGGAATTCGTGCAACCCTAGTGGGCTACGCGTCTTGCTCTACGGCCTTATTGCGCTGAGCAATTAGGCGATGTGGATGAGCTATGGGATCTAGGGGATCTGAATTTAGAGCCCAGATAAGGATGGTTAGAGATTGATTTCATCGATTTGGGCGAGGACGCGATCGCGAAATTCTGGGTCGCTGTTGGCGAGCCCCAGCAGTTCCCAGTAAGCGGAGAGGGTGAGCCCATTGGCTTGAATTAGATCGAGGGCTGCGGCCTGAATCTCCTGCTGCATCTGGCGCGACTCGGTGTCGGTCTCGGCCCGCTGTAGGCCGAGTTCGCGCGACTCAATCAGCTTGACGACGGCCATGTAGGCATTAACAAAACGGCTGACGGTTTCTGAGGGAATATCGTTGGCGTCAGGTTGGGTGGGGGAAACTGCTGGCGCTGGTAGATCCACCGCTGGTGAGGATGCGGCGAAGGCAGGGGTAGCCATACCCAGCAGCAGGATGACCACGCCCAGATACACCACCCGATGTACTAAGCGCTGGCTTTGCCTACCTAGCGAAGAATTGTGCCGGATGCCCCACTGTTTCAACCAACGGACGCAGGACTTAACAGCAGCAGTCATCCACTCGAAACCCATAGACCGATGACTCAGAAAGCGTTTCACCAGCCTACCCGAAACCAGATGGCCTATAGTGGTACTAAGCCTAAGCATAAATACATAATGACAAAGGAAACAGACTGTCATGGCAAGCGATGATACGGCTCCAATGCCTGGTCAAGGGAGTCTCTCTGACCGAGAGCTACAGATCGTTGAGCTAGTGGCATCGGGGCTAACTAACCAAGAAATTTCAGAGAAGCTGGAGATCAGCAAACGCACCGTCGACAACCACATCAGCAATATTTTGACTAAGACCGCTACGGGCAACCGGGTGGCTCTGTTCCGCTGGGCGCTCCAGTCTGGCAAGGTCTGCATCGACGAGGTCAACTGCTGCCTACTGCCTGAAGTTAAGGCCGAGAGTCAAGAGGCTTAGGCACCGTCACCGGCCAACCTCAGGCTATGATGGGTGTTCTGTATTGCCCATTGAGAGCGCCTGCCCCGTTATGGAGTCGATTCAATCGCTGCCCGGAACTGAAGACATTTTGCCCAAGGCGCAGTTTGTCGGCCAAGACTTAAAGGTGGCTGATATTCACACCTGGCAGCGGGTAGAGGCGACGGCAAGAGAGATTTTGGGCCGGGCCGCCTACCGCGAAATTCGCACCCCTACTTTTGAGGCCACCGCCCTGTTTGAACGGGGCATTGGTGAAGCCACCGATGTGGTGGGTAAGGAGATGTACAGCTTCAAAGATAAGGGCGATCGCGGCTGTACCCTGCGTCCTGAAGGTACTGCTGGGGTCGTGCGGGCCTACGTGCAGCACAGTCTCTACGCCCAGGGTGGCGTACAACGTCTTTGGTATACCGGCCCCATGTTTCGCTATGAGCGCCCCCAAAAAGGCCGCCAGCGACAGTTTCACCAGGTGGGGGTTGAGGTGCTGGGCAGCGCCGATCCCCGCGCCGATGTGGAAGTGATTGCTCTCGCTACAGATATCTTGCAGGCTTTAGGGCTCAAGAACCTGACGTTTTACTTGAACTCGGTCGGTGACAGGGGCGATCGCCTGCGCTACCGCGAGGCCTTGGTCGATTATCTCACCCCCTACGCGGCGGATTTGGACGAGGATTCGCGCGATCGTCTCACTCGCAATCCCCTGCGCATTCTCGACAGCAAAGACGAAAAAACCCAGGCTATCACTCAGGCGGCTCCCAGCATTCTGGACTACCTAGGCCCCGACTCCAAACGCCACTTTGACCAAGTGCTGGCCCAGCTCAATGCCTTGGGCATTGTCTATGAACTCAACCCACGTCTAGTGCGAGGGCTCGACTACTACACCCACACTGCCTTTGAAATTCAGTCGAGCGATCTAGGGTCTCAGGCCACAGTATGCGGCGGCGGTCGCTACGACGGGTTAGTGGAAGAACTGGGCGGACCGGCTACCCCGGCGGTAGGTTGGGCTATTGGCCTAGAGCGCCTTACCCTGCTGCTCGAAGCTTTGGAGCAGGGTAAGGCCACAGCCCCAGATATTTATTTGGTCTCTCGCGGTGAGCAGGCCGAAGCCAATGCCCTGCAGCTGGCCCAAAAACTGCGTCACCGAGGGATAGCGGTAGAGCTAGACCTCAGCGCGGCCGCCTTTGGTAAGCAGTTTAAGCGGGCCGATCGCAGCGGGGCCGCCGTCTGCCTAATCATTGGCGACGATGAAGCGGCCCAGGGAACTGTGCAGATTAAGTGGCTAACCTCAGGCGATCAAACCAGTCTCTCTCAAGCGGCATTGCTTAGCGATGCCGATGGTTTTTTGCAGCAGCTTCAAAGCCGAGTATAGAGATAGCTAGAGTCCATGCCAAATCCGATCACATAATCCCGATTCCTCAAAAGGCCAAGCTGTAGGGGCGTAGCCGTAGCCGAGCTAGAGGTATGGTATTCGCCCTGTTCAATCAGCCAGGGGTTAACCAAGAAGGGTTTGGTATCAGAGCGGTCTGGCTCTCCCTCAAGGGAGGAGTTTCTGTCGCCCGGAAGACCCCATCTCTCTAAGAAATTCGTTACGATTATTTACATTGGCGATTTTTGTCCAACAACTAATTTATCTGCTGGTTGTATGCCTGACACCATCACAAAACTGGCCTACCAAGCCTTGCAACAGGGCAAAAGCTACTTTGGGCTAGCCCACAAAGCCGTTAGTACCCAAGTTATGCAAACGGTTAGTCCACCCAAAGACCTTCAAACCACGCCCCTAGATATAAAGTCTCTTCAACTGCTACAGCAGCGCATGGGTGACTTGCTAGAGCGCGATTGGCAAGATACAGAAGCTGGGGTTTATCCCAAAGAGCTGCTGTTTGATAATCCTTGGGATGACTTCTTCCGATTTTATCCTCTTGTTTGCCTCGACTTACCCCAAATTTGGGAGCGGCTGAACAAGCGTGATCATCACCGGTTTTCTGACGATATCGACACAGCTGGGTATCCCAAATACTACCTGCAAAACTTTCACCACCAGACCGACGGCTATCTGAGCGACATGTCGGCCAATTTGTACGACCTCCAGGTCGAGATCCTCTTCAACGGCACCGCTGACCCCATGCGCCGCCGCATTCTGGCTCCTTTGAAGCAGGGCCTAGCAGCGGCTGGCGTTGAGGACGGGGCTAAGGTTTTAGATGTCGCCTGTGGCACGGGGCGCACCCTTGGCATGATTCGCGATGCCCTGCCCAAAACGTCGCTCTACGGCGTTGACCTGTCGCCCACCTACTTGCGCAAGGCTAACGAGAATCTGCTGGCCAAGCCCGGATTGTTGCCGCAGCTCGTGCAGGCCAACGGTGAAAGCTTGCCGTTTGTAGATAACTACTTCGATGGCGTGGTGAGTGTTTTCTTGTTCCACGAATTACCGGCAGTAGCGCGGCAGAATGTGATTAACGAAATGTATCGGGTGGTGAAACCTGGCGGTACTGTGGTGCTGTGCGACTCGATTCAGCGGCTTGACTCTCCTGAGTTTGAGGCGGCAATGGAGAACTTCCCAGCGATGTTCCATGAGCCCTACTACCGGCACTACACTACCGATGACCTCAACCTGCGCTTAACTGATGTAGGATTTGAATCGGTCAGTAACCAGGTGCACTTTATGAGCAAGTACTGGGTATGCCGCAAGCCAGCGGCGGTCTAGCATAGCTTAAGAACTGAGTAAGCGTGTTAATGCTTTAGGCCCTCGATTATTTGAGGGCTTTTTTGTTGGGAATGCGCCACAGATAAAGCACCGAATCTTCTTCGGAGGGGTGTAAGTGCAGAGTGCGGTGGGGGGCCCAGTCGCCCATGTCGAACATGTGGGTGACGATGCGGCTGCCAGGTTGCAGTTGGGCCTGAAGCCGAGGCCGCAGGCGCAGATTGAGGTGAGGCAGTAGATAGATAAAGACCACGGTAGCGTCGCGCAAATCGGTTTCGAATAGGTTTTCTTGCCGAAAGGCGAGGCGATCGCCTACTCCCTCTTGTTCAGCCTTAGCTTGTGCCTGCTGCAGCAAGGCCGCATCCACATCCACCCCAACCCCCTGAACGCCATAGTCTACAGCTGCCCGAATGAGCAGCCGCCCATCGCCACAGCCCAGGTCGTAGACCACATCGCTGGGGCTGAGCTCGGCCAGCTTGAGCATGGCCACCATGGCATCGCTGGGGGTGGGTATAAAGCCGATGTCGGGGCGGGGCGCTGGCATTAGGCCGCGTTAACGGTAGCCCAATGGGCCTGAATATCTTTGATAGTGAATAGCGCCTGGAAGGGTAGATTGTGGCTTTGATACAGCTCGGCACCGCCCTGCTGGCGATCGACTAGGGCAAGAATTTGGTTGACCTGGTACCCAGCAGCCTGGAGACGATCGACGGCTTTAAGAGCTGATTGGCCAGTAGTGACGACGTCTTCAAGCACGGTGACAGAACTGCCGGAGGGTAGCTCAAGCCCCTCAATATAGGCGCGGGTGCCGTGGCCCTTAGCCTCTTTACGAATGATCAGAGGGAAGAGGGTGCGTTGGCCCTTGGGAGTCGGGCTTTGCCCATCGCCATAGACGCCCACCAGA
This sequence comes from Nodosilinea sp. FACHB-141, assembly GCF_014696135.1. NCBI lineage: Bacteria > Bacillati > Cyanobacteriota > Cyanophyceae > Nodosilineales > Nodosilineaceae > Nodosilinea > Nodosilinea sp. FACHB-141. The sequence continues at coordinate 160,797 of NZ_JACJPP010000022.1, forward strand.
CTCACTGCCGTAACCAAGGGGTCGGCGCCCAGGGTGAGCCCGGCCACCGCTACGGTCTCTGGCGGTACGAGGTCTAGCAGGAGGCGACCAACCATCAGTGCCCCCTGAGGATGCAGCGTCACCAGCTTGCCGTTAATGTAATAGGTACTGCGCTGACCTGAACTGAGCACAAAGTCACCCTCTTGGTAGGCACCCCGGCAAAACAGGTCGAGCAGGGGCGATCGCAGCTCATCGGTCTTGAGACTGAGGAGGGTAGCAGCGGGCGCATCAATCAAAAGCTGATCCATGGGTGAGTAATTCCTTTAAAAATGCTCCGGTTTTTTGCGATCGCGCTATAAAGGACATGCACTGGGTGATCGGTGCGGCTAGGTTTCGCGTGATCGGAGGGCCTTAGGGTTCTAGATGTTGCGGGGCTTGGGGTTTGAGCACCACCAGAATCGCATCAATCCAACGAGTTGAGGAGGCTTGGCCATGGGCATTCAATTAAATCATATTTCTGGGCTGACGCTGGCGCTGCTAGCCGCTGCCGTTGTCGTGGCTCCGGCAGGGCAGAGTCAAGAAACCCCCCAAACCATTCCCGAGGCCATGGACGAACTGACCACAACCTACTCGGGTGATTTCTTCAGAAACCGGGGTCTTACCCGTCAGGCCAAGCGGCTATTTGGCCTTGACTTTCCCGATCGCTCCCTTGACTGGGATGGGAACGCCACAGCGGCGGCGGTGAGAGACATTCTGCTGCTGCAGAATACCTCCGATCCCACCATTCGAGTACCTGACCTGGCGAGCCCTTACACTACAACTCTGCTCACCCAGCCCAGCAGCAGCGTGCCCTACGTCGGGTCTGAGTTTATTTTTGAGGAGGAGTTCTAATCGCTGAGCTCGCGCTTCCTCATAGGCAGGTTCAACGTCTAACCGCCCCAGAAAGGTACTTTGATAACGAGTGCAATCCAGGGTGCAGGAGTTGAACCTGCCTGACGCGAATTATGAGTTCGCTGCCTAATCCGCTCGGCCAACCCTGGGATTTATGACCTTACCCAATGGTAAAACATGTCCTATTGTAGGGCTTGAGCCCAAAATCAGATCTTAAAATTTGTTTGAAGCTCAAACCTTATAATCGAGGTACGTCTAAGTCTGGCTCAGGCTGAGCTTTATAAAGTATTTTTGTTCTTAGGTTTTATCCTGCCCCTGCCATGAATCCTGCCGTAGCGTTTACGTTGATCCTACTCTCGCTGATGATTGGTTCTGGGGTGGTGAGCGCGTCTTGGGGGTTTACCCTCGGGCGACAGGCGTTGACTGGTGTGCGTCAGCCAGAAACTCGACCGACTAGCGGTTCCCCTGTAGCCCGCGAGGCGGGTGCAGCGAGCCACGGGAATGTGGTTTTAATCAACGAGGCTGAGGTTTTAGAGCAGGTAAAGGCTCGCGTTAACGGCGGTGGCCAGTAGCGTTTAGGCGCTGGAGCATGGGCGTTTTACCTCATTTATCAACCGTCTTTATTCCTGAGCAGCTGCCTGCCGCTGCGATCGCGTCTCGCCTGCTAGCGGTATTGCTGCTGATTAGCATCAACGCCTTTTTTGTGGCGGCAGAGTTCTCGATGGTGTCGGTGCGGCGATCGCGCATCAGCCAGCTGGTCTCCCAAGGGGATTTGCAGGCAAAGACAGTGCAGCAGCTTCAGCGCAGCCTTGACCGCCTGCTGTCGACCACCCAGCTAGGCATTACCCTATCGAGTCTGGCTCTGGGGTGGGTGGGTGAAAGCACAATGGCTGTCACCCTAGCCTTTTGGATTACTCAAACTCCCCTGAACGCTGCTCAGAGTGAGGCCCTAGCCCACGCGCTAGCGATTCCGGTAGCCTTTTTTCTGGTTGCCTATCTGCAAATCGTGCTAGGCGAGCTTTGTCCTAAGTCGGTGGCGATGCTCTACCCCGAGCAGGTAGCCCGGTTTCTAGGCCCTCCTAGCCTTACCATCGCACGGCTGTTCAACCCCTTCATCTGGATCTTGAACCAGTCGACCCGGCTGCTGCTGCGACTGGTTAATATTCAGTACAGCGACCAGGTAACTTACAGCCGCCTCACTCCCGAAGAGCTTCAGCTAATCATTCGCACCAAGGCCGAAACCCCCGGCTTAGAGGCCGAAGAGCGCGTCATTCTCAACAATGTGTTTGAGTTTCGCGATGTTACGGCTGGAGAAATTATGGTGCCCCGCACTCAGATCAATGCTATTCCTCTAGCGGCGACCTTTGGTGAGCTGATCGAGGTGGTAGCTGACACTGAGCATTCTCGCTACCCGGTGATAGGTGACTCCCTAGACGACATCCAGGGCATGGTTGAGCTGAAGCAGTTTTTGCAGCCTCTGGCTCACCAGCAGATTAATGGTGACACCCCCATTCGTCCCTGGGTCAAGCCCGCTCGATTTGTGCCCGAGTACACGCCCCTGCATGAGCTGCTGGCCACGATACAGCGCACTGGCGAGGAGTTGGTTGTGGTAGTCGATGAATTTGGTGGCACTGCTGGCCTGCTCACCCTGCGTGATTTGACCACTGAAATCATTGGCGAAATCCACGAGCCCGACAGTGAGACTGAGCAGTCTGTGCAGCTGCTCGAAGACCAGTCCTACCGTATTAAAGCCCATACCGATCTTGAGGAGGTCAACACGTTGCTTGACCTTGCGCTACCCTACTCGGACGACTACCAAACCCTAGGAGGATTTTTGATCTATCAGATGCAAAAGATTCCCCATGCGGGCGATCGCCTCACGTTTGCCGATCGCGAGTGGGTGGTTTTGTCAACTGATGGCCCCCGGCTTGGGGATATTCTGGTGCGATCGCTCGATCTGCCCCCCCCGTCTGGCCGTGGGCCTAACGCTTCAGCAGCGGCGGCCACCGACTCCGATGGCTTTCCCCTCAGCTAACCTCACCTAGACAGCTCAAGAACTGCCACAGCTTGCTGAGCACCCCAGCTCAGTCTCGGTAAGGTGAAATGGAACAGCGAGAAAACCAAGAAATGGTCTGCTAGACCGCGATCGCGCTATAAATCTGTGGCTCTCTCTTAAAGAATGTCGCTATTCTTTACAGTGTGAAGCATTGTGATAATATCTGAGTAATTTTACCTGGCCGTCTCAGTTCTCCACTCGCTCTGACGTTCGCACTATATCAACTGTCGGCGTATCTTTGTCTCCTAGAGGAAGGACAGGCGTGCAAAATCCCATATTGTCATCTGCCTTAGACATGCACCTATCGCGAAATTTGCCCGATCCCATCCGCGTTGGCGTTATCGGTGTAGGTAATATGGGCCAGCACCACACCCGCGTGCTAAGCCGCTTTAAAGATGTCGAACTGGTGGGTGTGTCTGATGTCAACGTAGAGCGAGGCCTTGACACCGCTGGCAAGTATAGAGTGCGGTTTTTTGAAGACTACCAAGAGCTGCTCAAGCACGTCGATGCCGTCTGCGTGGCAGTACCCACCCGACTACATCACACCGTGGGCATGGCCTGCTTGCAGGCTGGAGTTCATGTCTTAATCGAAAAACCAATCGCCGCCAGCATCGCCGAGGCAGAATCGCTGGTCAACGCGGCCGCGGCCGCCAACTGCATTTTGCAAGTGGGGCACATCGAGCGATTTAACCCCGCCTTCCAAGAGCTCCATAAGGTACTCAAAACCGAAGAACTGCTGGCCCTAGAGGCCCGTCGTATGAGCCCTTACTCCCAGCGGGCCAACGACGTGTCGGTGGTGCTTGACCTCATGATCCACGACATCGATCTGCTGCTAGAGTTGGCTGGTTCTACGGTCTCTACCCTAACCGCCAGCGGCAGCCGCGCCTCCAATTCCGGTTACCTCGACTACGTCACCGCTACCCTAGGCTTTAGCAACGGCATTGTGGCCACGCTGACCTCTAGCAAGGTCACCCACCGTAAGATTCGCAGCATTACGGCCCACTGCAAAAACTCCCTGACTGACGCCGATTTTCTCAACAACGAGATTTTGATTCACCGGCAAACCACCGCTGACTGCTCTACCGACTACGGCCAGGTGCTCTACCGCCAGGATGGCCTGATTGAAAAGGTCTATACCAGCAATATTGAGCCTCTCCATGCCGAGCTGGAGCACTTTGTAAATTGTGTGCGCGGCGGCGAGAAGCCCTCGGTCGGCGGCGAACAGGCCCTCAAGGCGCTGCGCCTAGCCAGCTTGATTGAGCAGATGGCCCTAGACGGCAAGCCCTGGCATCATTTTGACCCCACTGCCCTCGGCAAAGAACTGACGGTAGCTGTATAGGTTCTATCGTGATTCAACTAAGGCACTACTTTAATGGGAGTGCCCACCTTGACATGACTGTATAGGGTGTGGATGTCGGCTTCGAGCATGCGGACGCAGCCGTGGGAAACGGCCTCGCCGATCAGGGTTTCCTGGTTCGTGCCGTGGATGCCGATGTGATACTGCCCCTCCACCAAAAAGCCAATCCACCGCGAGCCTAGAGGATTGCTAGGGCCGGGGCCAATGGCTTCTTTTGTAATCGGGTGCTGCCACACCGGGTCGGTGCGCATGTCGCGAATCGCAAATTCGCCCGCTGGGGTTTCCCACTCGTCTTTACCAATAGCTACCGGAAACTCGCTCCGCACTTCGTCGTTTTGATAGAGGATGAGCCGCCGCCGACTGAGGCTGATGACCACGCGAGTGTTGGCGGTCATGAGGGTGTCTGGGGCCTGGGTAATGACGGTGGCGAGTCGCACTAGGCGAGTGCTTGCGAAGGGTTCTTCAAACTGCCAGCGAGAGCTAACCTGGTCTTGCCAGGCACCAGCGGCTAGCAGCCCCGCTGCGGCGAAGCACAGCACCATGAGGCAGCGATTTAGGGGAGAGGGCGTATCCATCGAAGTTGGTGTAGTCTCCCGGTACTCTTCTTCAGCATACTGCCGTCTCTTAAGGGCAGAACAGGTCCCAACAAGTGATGCTGGGGGTTGATATGATTAAAGCGCAATCACAAAGTCGGGGTTGAAGACGGTGGCCGTAAAACCAGAGTGGCTACGGGTTAAAGCGCCTCAGTGGGAACGGGTGGGCGAGGTCAAGGCGATTTTGCAAGATCTCGATCTCAACACCGTTTGTGAAGAGGCTTCGTGCCCCAACATTGGCGAGTGTTTTAAAGCCGGTACAGCCACATTTTTGATTATGGGACCGGCCTGCACCCGCGCCTGCCCCTACTGCGACATTGACTTTGAGAAAAAGCCCCAGGCCCTCGACCCGACCGAGCCCCTGCGTCTGGCTGAGTCAGTGCGGCGCATGAAACTCAACCATGTGGTGATCACCTCAGTCAACCGCGACGATCTGGCCGATGGTGGCGCCAGCCAGTTTGTAGCCTGCATCGAGGCGATCAAGCAAACGACCCCAGACACCACGATTGAGGTGCTGATCCCCGACCTGTGCGGCAACTGGCAGGCGCTGGAAACGATTTTGGCGTCTCGGCCCCACGTGCTCAACCACAACACCGAGACGGTGCCCCGACTCTACCGGCGGGTGCGGCCTCAGGGGGACTATGGGCGATCGCTCGAACTACTGCGCCGCAGCCGCGAACTAACCCCCTGGGTCTATACCAAGTCTGGCCTGATGGCGGGTCTAGGCGAAACCGATGCCGAGGTGCAGCAGGTAATGGATGACCTACGGACTGTGGACTGCGACATTTTGACCCTGGGGCAGTATCTCTCGCCGGGGCCAAAACACCTGCCCGTGGCGGAGTTTGTTACCCCAACCCAGTTTGATGCTTGGCGACAGGTAGGCGAGACCAAGGGATTTTTGCAGGTGGTATCGTCGCCGTTGACGCGCAGCTCCTACCACGCTGAAGACGTACAGCGACTAATGGCCCAGAACCCTCGTTAGGCCTGCGATCGCTGCTGAGAATCCTGAATCGGACTGCTTGGCCTATAGCCTTAGACCTGGGCATCCTAGGTGAATTGAATGGAACCGCAAATTCTGCGCTGCCGTCAGAGGAATGGCAGGGTTGTCTATCGCCGTTAATCACTCACCTCAGGAGATACCCATGCACCCATGGAAACAGGTTTTAGGCACCAGATCGGCGAGCATCGCCCTACTGGCCGCAGTAGGGGCAGGCTTGCTGCCAGTGGCAATCGTGCTACCGGCGATCGCCCAACGCCCGCCGGTAGCTGTAGCCCAGGCCAATGTAACGATTGCCCAAGAGATTCTGCGCTTGGTCAACGTCGAACGCCAGCGGGTTAATGCGCCGCCCCTGGTGCTCAATGACAAGCTCACCGCCGCCGCCCAGCGCCATGCTCAAGACATGGCTACCAGCCGCCGCATGAGTCATACCGGTTCGGACGGTTCAACTATGCGATCGCGCATTGACGCCACCCAGTACAACTGGTCAACCATCGGCGAAAACGTCGCCATGGGGCAGCCCACCGCCGCCGCCGTCGTGGCTGCATGGATGAGTAGCCCTGGCCACCGCCAGAATATTCTCAATCCTGCCTTTACTGAGCTGGGGGTAGGCTACGCCACGGGGGCAAATCGCCCCTACTGGGCTCAAGTGTTTGCCAGACCGCGCTAGGCCTCGCCTCGAGGATTTTGGGGAGCAGGTTAACGCCAGTCTTGGCCAGCGGCAAGGGTGAGTGTTCTAAGCGCAGTAACATCGCTATAGCTCTGAGTACTCATCCAGCCATGGCCGCTTTTGAACAGGCTCACAATGGTATAACAGGCTACATTGTTGCGGCATATGAACAAACATTAAGGATGCGTAGCAACTGCTTCGCTCCCTTTTGTCGAGTTGCACTATGTAGTTGGGGTGGTAAGTAGATATTCTCATTGCCATCCAATTGTTGGAGGGCTATTCATGACTACCACAGCAGCTAATTCAACCCTGACCCGGCACTACACCTTAGACGACATTCGCGATGAGGCTAGGCAACTTGTAGACTGCGGTACCCTAGATCGCTGTCAACCCATCTGTGCCCTGTGCGGCTACATTGCAGCACGAGAGTGGCCATTCATTGAGGCTGAGCTGGAGAGTAACGACTACGGTCTGCGCGATCGCATCGGCGATCTGATCCCCCACGAAACTTGGAGCAATGACTAGCGACTTCTGGAACCATAGAGGGTGGTGGGGCGCTTTCCAGGGCAATCGCTGCGCGAATCGCTAGGGCTATGCACTAGCCAGTGCTCCCCCACCTGGTTGAGAGCCGCCATGATGGGCTGCACTTCTCGCCCCTTAGGAGTAAGTGAGTACTCAACCCGTGGAGGCACCTCAGGAAATACCGTTCGCTTGACCAGGCCGTAGCTTTCTAGCTCTCGCAGCCGAGCAGTAAGGGTTTTGGTGCTAATGCCAGGCAGGGCCGACAAAAACTCATTAGTGCGGCGGCTGCCCTGAAACAGCTCTTGTAAGATGAGAATGGCCCACTTGCCGCCAATGTATGACAACACCAGATGAACCGGACAATCAAGCTTCGTACCGTTAAATGCGTGAGGCATAGGCATCACTCCGGTATGGGTGTCATTTTCCATTGTGAAGGATTATTCCGGGGATGTTGGTTACTCTGGCACTGAATGCCAAGAATTTAAGCTTCTTTTTAGATCGATCCCCAAGACTCTTGGGATAGGTCTGTAACGAACCGCTGAGGACTTAGGCTAGAGTGAGTTTGGCTGCACCTAAGCTGGTGAGAGGATAGCTAAGCTCTTAATCAATAGCGCGCCAAGGAGCTGGGGCTTTTGTCACTCCTGCGCTTGCCTGCTCGGATCAGTACCTAGGCAGTCGGCCGCAGAAATTAGGAGTGATAGGGTAGTCGTATGCCGTGCTAGCCTAGGCTTTCTGCTTAATTTTTTGGTTTTTAACCCCTATCAGGTGTGGCCATGTCGTCCCAAAAGCCTTTCCGCAACCCTAACCGTTCTTCTGGGTCGGAGCCTCGCCGAGATGCTGAGGGTTACCGAGGCGACAAACCCCGCCAGGGTGGTGAGGGTAAGCCCCGTTATGACAGCGATAAACCTCGCTATAACAGCGGCAAGCCCCGTTCTAAGGACGACAAACCTCGTTACGGTGAGGGCAAACCTCGCTACGAAGGCACCAAGCTTCGCTACGGCGACGAGAAGCCCCGCTATGACAGCGAGAAGCCCCGCTTTAAAGACGACAAGCCCCGCTATGAGGGCAGCAAACCTCGTCAAGGGGGTGACAAGCCCCGCTACGGGGACGAAAAACCTCGCTATGCCGGCGACAAGCCCCGCTTCAAAGACGAGAAGCCTCGTTATGAAGGCGGTAAACCCCGCTTCAAAGACGACAAGCCGCGCTACGACGGTGGTAAGCCCCGTCAAGGGGATGACAAACCCCGCTATGACAGTGGCAAACCCCGCTTTAAAGATGATAAACCTCGCTACGGCGGCGATAAGCCTCGTTATGAGGGCGACAAACCCCGTTATAGCAGCGATAAGCCTCGCTATGAGGGCGGCAAACCCCGCTATGACGAAGGTAAGTCTCGCTATAAGGGCGGTGACCGCGCTGCCGCTGCTCCACGCTCGTTTGGGGTCAGCAGCCAAGGGGCGGGGGATGGCGACGATGGGCAGGACGAAACCGATTTGATCTACGGTCGTCACGCGGTGGAAGCTGCTCTCCAAGCCCAGCGGACCCTAAATCGCGTGTGGGTTAACGATCGCATTCGCTACGATCCCCGGTTTCTACCGCTGATCGATGAGGCCAAGGCCAACGGCGCGGTGATTGATGAAGTAGACACTCTACGGCTCAACCAGATCACCGGCGGTGCTAACCACCAGGGGATCGCGGCCCAGGCCGCTGCCCACAACTACCACGACCTCGATGAGATGATCGAAACCGCCCTGGGATCGGCTAAGGTACCGGTGATTATTGCTGCCGACAGCATTACCGATCCCCACAACTTGGGCGCGATTATTCGTACCGCCGAAGCCCTGGGGGCTCAAGGGATCGTGATCCCGCAGCGTCGAGCGGTAGGGGTAACATCAACCGTGGCCAAGGTGGCCGCTGGCGCTTTAGAAAGCCTGCCCGTAGCGCGGGTGGTTAACCTAAAGCGCGCCCTCGATACCCTCAAAGAAAAGGGATTTTGGATCTATGGGCTGTCTTCAGAAGCGAGTCAGCCGGCGCACCGCACTACTTTCGATCGCCCAACGGTGATTGTGGTCGGGTCTGAGGGCAGCGGTCTCAGCCTCACTGTGCAGCAGAGCTGCGACACGCTAGTATCAATTCCGCTGCGAGGAATGGTTCCTAGCCTAAATGCATCGGTGGCTACAGGCATGGCTCTCTATGAGATCTATCGTCATCAATGGGTGGCCCAGGAGCAAATTTCCTCTTTGCAAAATCAAAAGCAAAGCAGTATAACCAAAATTGGTGCGGCGCTGCCTAAAAATGGCCTAGAGCCGTAGCTATCCCTTAAGAAACGTTCGAACCTAGGCAGATAGGCAGGAGCTATGAACAACCTTTTAGGTCGATTTTTAAGTAGCATTTTAGGCTCGAGCAAAGCCTGGTGGGTCGAAATTAAGACCAGTCAGCCCGCCTGCACCTACTACTTTGGCCCCTTTGATAGCGAGTCTGAGGCCCACAGCGCCAAGGGCGGTTACGTTGAAGATTTGGAGCAGGAAGGGGCGCAAAACATTCAGCTGGTGGTTTCGCTGTGCAGCCCCCCCAAGCAGCTCACCATCACCGATGAGTGGGATACCCCAGTGGGAGAATTTGCGACTCCTGCCCTCAGTGGCCAGCCTTAGGGATTAGAGTTTTCCTTTAAAAAGCGTCCTCGGTCAGGACTCGTAATTATTCTGCTAAGCCTGCCGCGATTAAGCTTGAACAGCTACTGCGTTTAAGCGGGTTTATCTTGTTGGCTGTCGGTGTTTCTCAGCGTCAGCTCTGCCCCGTGCCATCTTAACCAGATGTCAATATCGGCCAGCAGCTGGTCTGGAATTTCCCAGGGCAGCAGGTGAGCTGTGTTGGGGTAGCAGTGGCTTTCTGCCCTAGGTAGATGGTCAGCAGTTTCGAGGCTGGCCTGGGCAGTAATGTGGCAGTCGTCTGCTCCACAGAGTACTAGGCAGGGCACGGCGATCGCCCCTAGGTCGGGCAGGCGGTTGTAGCGGCGAGCCAGAGCACGGTTGAGGGCGCGGGTCGCCAGGGGCGAGGTGCCGAGGTAGGCCCAAAAGCCTTCTTTTGCCAAACGGTGATAGGCCTGGGGAGTATGCTGCCGCAGCAGGTAGCGGTAGAGCGATCGCGGCCCCAGGCCGTAGCGCACCAGCCCATTACCAGGAGCGATCACATTCAAAATTGATCCCAGACCAGTGTTGACCAACTCCAGCCAGGTGGTGGGCGGGTGGGCCCCCACGGGGCGGGCTGCGGTGGCAATGAGAATCAGCCCCGCCACCCGTTGGGGGTGGCGCAGGGCCAGTTCCATTGCCAAAATGCCCCCCAGCGACCAGCCCAGCACCAGGCAGCGATCAATGCCCTGGGCATCGAGCAGCTCTACTAGATCTGTGAGGCTGTCGTCGAGGTCGAAGGGCGATCGCGTTTGGCTAGCGCCGTAGCCTCGCAGATCGGGAGCTATGGTTTGGTAGCGATCGCTCAGCCGTTCTGTAAACACTCCCATGGTTTTGGCCGAGCCTGGGTGCCCATGCAGGCAAAGAATGGGAAAGCCTTTGCCCTGGATGGTGCAATGAAGTTTCATGATGTGTGGCGATCCCCGCTGTAGCGCAGCCGATTCACCATAGCTTGGCTGAGCAGGATGTTGCTAGACAACCTCGGATCTGAGTTCAGCAAAACGACTCTAGTCTGGGGTGACGGAGGTAGTAGCCGGCTCCGGGGCGGCAGCGGGCAGGCCCATGCAGAGTTCGGTGGAATCGTCTTTGCTCAGAGCGTCCAGGTCAAGGCTGGGATCGCTTGGACTAGCGGGGCTGAATTTTGGCAGCGATGCTAACGAGCTTTGAGCTTCAAGCGCAGTGGGCAAGAGCTGACCACTGGGAGATATGCAGTAGGCAACTGGCAGCCCCTTAGAGGGAGTGCCGCTTGTCGGAATCAGGTGAACCGTTTCGGGAGTAATCTGGCTTTGGTGATGTAAAACTGGCGCCGCGTCGTTCCGCAATGCGGTGGCTTCAGGCTGAGCGTTTAGGTTGGGGAGAATGCCTGCCGATTCAGTGGGTGAGGGCGCGATCGCAGCTTCTTCCGTCAGCATGACTGGGTCGGAGCCAATATCAGCTGCCGCTGGGTCAAGTTGAGGACGAACGAGGTTAGTTTGGGGAGATGCTGAGTTGAGGGGCAGGCTCTCGGGCAGCGCGCTAGAACGGACCGCTTCGCCAGTCGCCGCTCCTGAGCGGACCGACTCCCACAGCACGGGCGACTGACCGACTGAGCCAGGGTTTACCGCCGCTGTCCTCCCCTGGCTCTGGTGGTCTGCGGTGCCTGCTTGGCTAACCAAGTCTGGAGTAGGAGTCAAGGCTACGTTGCCGCTAGACTGATGGGTCGCAGACCTGGTAGCTGGGTCGGGGGATGCTGCTGGGGCGCCAATGGGTGCTGGATTGTTGTTGGCAGCGGTACTAAGGCTAAGGCCACTAGGCTCAGGGGGCGTTTCTGGACGGACAGCAACCTGAGGAATTGTGGTCGCCCTTGGAGCAGGATCCGTTTGTTGGGCCGTCAGAGCTTCCCCATGGAGCCTAGCGGTAGTGCTAGAGGCGGTTTCTGCTTCGGCCTGAGCTACGGTCAATACGGGGGCCTGCTGTTGTGGGCGGGCGCTATAGCCCTGGTGCGTGAGCGGGGCAGTGGGATAGTTGCGGGCTACGCTAGCCGACTGTGCTGGGTTCAAGGCGGCGCTGCTAAAGCCGGGAGCATTGACGGCGGAAGGGTTTGCCTCGGGGGCAATGGGCGTAGGCCGGGAGGGCGTGGGCAGAGGGGCGATCCCCTGGGTGCTGAAGGTGTTGCCCTGGGTAACATTAAAAGCTGGGTTTTCCGCAACTTCTGCCTTGGGCTGAGAGAGATTCGGCCGGGCCAAAGCTGCGGGTTGGGGAGCGTTCACTAGCGAGGTCGATGGCGATAGACGAGCACCCTGCTGGCCCCGCAGGCGCTGTAGCCGATCGCGCAGGGCTGCCGCTTGGGGGATGGTTTCGCCATTGCTCCTAGCTGTGCTAGAGGCTGTGCCCGCTGGGTTGAGGCGATAGCTGCCTTGGATGACCTGGCGAGGGCGCACTTCGGGGCGGGCCATGGGGCTAGAAGCCGTGGCTGTGAGCCCTGGTTGAGCCTTGATTTCGGCGGCGTCCCCATCGGGGGGAGCCGCGCTCGGGTTAGGAGAGCTGGATTGTTCGGCGCTACAGGCCGCCAAAGCCAGTAGCCCGCTGCATGATGCTAGAGCCCAGACACGCATAACTCAAATTTTCCTAGGATTGGTCAGTCTGTCTTGGTTCTCTCTACGACGATCGCCTCCTCGATCAGCACATTCCTGAGGCAGAAGTGTAAAGATTCTGTTTCATTCCGCTATGGTGGCATTACGCAAAATTCAAACGTTGTAAAGCAGGGCTTTCCCAGTTATGCGAGGTGAACTAGCGGCCCTGATGGCCGCCTTCTTATGGGCGGTGGCCACGGTGGTTTTTGGGCGGCTGGGCAAGGCACTGTCGCCGCTGGTGCTGAACCTGGCCAAGGGAGCGATCGCCCTGGTGCTGCTCTCCCTAACCCTGGTGCTAATCGGCCAGAGTGCGGCGGGCCTAGATCGCCAAGCGGTAAGCATTTTGGCTCTCAGCGGTGTGATTGGTATTGGTTTGGGTGATACAGCGTACTTTGCTGCCATCAACCACCTCGGTCCTCGGCGGGCGCTGCTGCTCGAAACTCTGGCTCCGCCCCTGGCGGCCCTGCTGGCCCTGGTGTTTTTGCAGGAGACCCTCAGCGGGCGGGCCTGGCTGGGTATGGGGCTTACCCTGGCCGGGGTGGTGTGGGTGATTGCTGAGCGAGTGCCGGGGGCGGCCCCTGGCCGAGCCGACTATCGGGGCGTGCTGTATGGGGTGCTGGCAGCCCTGGGGCAGGCCACCGGGGCCGTGATGTCGCGGGCCGTGCTAGCCGACACCGAGGTTGCCCCCATGTGGAGCTCGCTGCTGCGGCTGGGGGGCGGCTTCATTATCATTGTGGGAATTTTGCGCTGGCAGGGGCCAGTGGTGGGGCAACTCAGGCCCCTGCGCTCGCCCAAATTACTGGCCGGAGTCGCCCTGGCGGCAGGATTTGGTACCTACCTGGCCATTTACCTTCAGCAGATGGCGCTGAAGTATGCTGCTACTGGTGTCGCCCAGGCGCTGACCTCTACCAGTCCGCTGTTTGTGCTGCCCCTAGCGGCGGCTCTAGGCGATCGCGTCAGCCTGCGGGCAGTAGTGGGGGCGGTGGTGGCCCTAGCGGGCATCGGCATTTTGGTGAATGGCTAGTAATTAGGCTAGGGCGTTGTCGGGGCCGGTTTGAGGTGGGCCAATCAGCTGACTCAGGTTTTGAGGGTCAACGGCGTAGGCAGCGCCAAACCCCATCACAAATCGTCCGGCCTGGGGGCTGAGACAAAAGATTTGAAAGTCGTCGAGCGATCGCAGCATGGGGATAATGTCGCCAAAGCGCTGCTCAAAGCGATCGGCCACCGTATCCCAATCGGCAGTACCTCGGGGCAGCAGGCTGGCTTCGCAGTCGTAGGCAATGCGCTGCCGAGCAAACACCTGAGGGGCAACTGCCTCGTCTTCAATCAGCAGAATGCTCGCTAAACCACTGCTTTGCAGGTTCGCCGTGTGGGCCGACAGCCCGCTGGTAAAGATGTAGATCTGGTAGTTTGCGTCTATAACGTATGGCGCATAGCTGGCGTGGGGCTGACCGTCGCTGTTGACGGTGCTCAGCATCAGGCTATACACCCGGCTGGGCAAGTCTTGGTAGGCTGCTGAAACCGCTGCAAAACTAGGCATTAGCGAATGGCATTAAGCTATAGAAACAACAGAGCAGAGCTGTGCCGCAGCGGCGGCTTAGCGCTACAGTAATTGAGTTTTGGCACTCTGGATATTATGTCGCGTTTATCTCGTCAGGTTCAGCCCGCTGAGGCCTATTTGGGCAAACTAACCCCGGCTGATTGGGCGACATTAGCCAAACGCGATGTGTTGGTGAAGGGTGGCAAAGGCCAGTATGGAATTATGGCGGCCACCCCGGCATCTCACGCTACGGCTTGGAACGTGCTGACCGACTATGACAACTTCTACCAATTCTTGCCAACGGTGGTGAAAAGCCGCGTGGTCGAGATAGACGGCGATCGCACCGTCGTCGAGCAGCTCGATCGCCGTCGCATTCTGCTCACCACTATGGAATCGACGGTGCTGACCGAAAACCTGGAGTTGGACGGTCAGCAAATTAGCTTCCGACTGCTCAAAGGTAACTTGGAGTATATGTACGGCCACTGGCGCATCGACACCGCCACCCTAGCCCCGGGCACTGAGCCGGTGCGGCTACTTTCGCAACAGGTGCGGGCCGAAGCAGATGTTGGCCCTTTCAAGTCAATGTTTTATAACCTGTTTGAGGCTGGCTTAGTCGACACCATCAAGGCCCTGCGCGGCGAAATGGAGCGCAGAACAACTTCGCTTAATCTTTAGGAAACATAAAATCTTAGGCATTTTTACGCAGATCAGAGCAAAAAGGTCGACGGGCAACCGCAACTTGTTCGATACTTAAATCAATGATCCCCAACGCTTTGCTCTATAAGCGTTAGGGTAGTCTAATCAGAACCTGGCCAAAACCAAGGCCAATTTCTTACAGGTTGTAATATTTATCCGGATGCCGATTGTTCCGGGAATTCCACGAAATGACTGTAAGGAATTCATAAAGACCCCTTAGATTGTGACCCTGGCTATGGGTACTCTCAAAGAAGGTGAAGGTGCTGCTGCCGGCTAATCGTTCTTCTGGTCGTTTGATTCTGGTCTTTGGGACATGCAAACTCCGCTTTCCGCTAACCTCAGCCGCTATGCCCCCGACGTCGATCATCTGCTGTTCTACAAGATCGTGCCCGATGCCGACGGCATTCGGCTGCGCATTTGGGAAAGCGCTACTGACTTAGATCAGAGTCCCTCACCCTACCTCTACATTCTCAATTTCCGAGTAAGCTCCATGGCGGAGGCCAAAAGGCGCTTAAAAGCTCACTTGGCGCTCAATGGGGGAACTCTATCCGTTGGCCAAGAGCTGCCTCAAAAAGGCAAAGTCAAGCTTTTGCCCCACCCCACTTGGGACGGCACCGAAGGCATGGAAGACAGCTACTAACGTACTTTGACAACTCAAAAGACGAATCTATCTTTGGTTATAGATCGCTAGGTCCGTGGGTCCTGGTAAGTAAGCTGTACTAATCAACTGGCTACTCCTGGCGCACCTTAAACGATCGCCCGCTCCACGCTTGCTGCGCCGGATAGTAGCTGGCCACCAAGGCGATCGCCATCCACCACAGCGTACTGATCTGAGGCCGATACATTACCGTGTCGGCTATGCCCTGGCCAAGGATGCCGCTGATCGAGGCGATCGCCCCCATCAGCCAGTAGCCCTGCTGATCTTGCGTGGCTCGCAGTCGCTGGAGTTGTACCCAGGCCTGGTGAAAAATTAGCAGCAGCAGCCACAGAAACGCCGTCAACCCGATGATGCCCCCCTCTACCAGCACCTCTAAAAAGACTGAGTAGGCGCTCAGAGCAGTGTAGCGAGGCCGCTGAAAGAGGGGATAAACCGCGTTAAAGGCATCATTGCCGGGGCCAATGCCCAAAAACGGGCGGGCGCGAATCATGTCAATGACGGCAGCCCAGACATTCATGCGGAAATTGTTGCTGCTGTCGGCCCGGCCGACAAAGATACTCAATACCCGCGCCCGCAGCGAATCGACCGCAATCACCCCTGCTATGACTACTGCCGCCGCTCCACCCAGCAGCAGCGGCAGCGCCCAGCGCTTCCAAAATGGCGAAAACCAGACGCTCCAGTACTGCACCAGCAGCGTCATCAGCACAAAGCCCGCGATCAAAAAGCCAATCCAGCCGCCGCGGCTCAGGGTCAAAATCAGGCATAGAGTGTTGATCAGGGTGGCCAGCAGGGCTAGACCCTTTGGCGCCCAGCGGGGCCAGGCAAACACAGCCGCCGCGCTCAGCATCACCCCCGGAATGAGGTAGCCCGCCAGCAAATTAGGGTTGCCCAAAAAGCTGTACACCCGCGTCACATCAGCCACCGCCGACTTGCTGTCTACCCAAGTGGCTAGGGCGGTTGCCCCAAAGAAATATTGCCGCAGGCCGTATATCGCCACGGGTAAGGTGGTCAGAATGTAGGCCAAAATCAGCAGACTCCTGGCCCGAGGCCGTCGCGCTACCCGCGCAATCAGCAAAAACAGCAAGATATTCAGCGTCAGCTTGATCAGCCCGCTGATAGCCGCCCCGCGCACAGGCGAAAGAGCCGTGGCCAGCACCATCACCCCCCAGTAGACCGCTACCGTGAGGTGAACGGGCGACAGACCTGCCCCGGCTTCATCGGTGAGGGTGAGCAAGGCCCACAGGGCCGCCGCCGCCAGCAGCAGCACCCCAATCAGCGTGGTCGAGACGTAGGGAGCCAGGGCAAACAGCACCACCACAATGGCTAGGCCAATCCAGTCGCCCCAGCGCAGCAGCCAACTGCCCTGCCGCCACCGCCGCAGCGGAGCCAGCAGCCGATGGATGAGGCTGGCATCGCGCCACTGTTCTAGGGCAAAACCAGAGAGGGTGAGCTGTTGCCAAAAGTCAGTCAGCATTGATTTATAGAGGGGCGATCGCCGATAAAATCCCTCCCATCATGCCAAGCTTTGACCGAGTTGAAGCAATCGATTAATTTCTCTTGGCAGTGAAAACTGGGTACAGAGTTCAAGATACAGGGTTTAGAATGCCGCCTCGAACCCTGTACCTTGAACCCTGAACCTTTAAGAAACCGTTAGGAATAGGGGATCGTTTAAGGGGCACGCAATGTTTTGTAACTGCCCTGTAGCTTTACTAAGGGTTAATGCCCGGCTCAGAATCCCCTGCTTACAATGGGAGCAACACCGAAAGTCCCCTTTTGCCCCCAAATTTGAGGAGAAACCCATGGCCAGCCTCTTAGAGCAGCTTCGCCAAATGACCGTTGTTGTCGCCGACACCGGAGACATTCAAGCCATTGAGAAATTTACCCCCCGCGACGCCACCACCAACCCTTCATTGATTACGGCGGCGGCGCAAATGCCCCAGTACCAGGCCATTGTTGATGACACCCTGCTCAAAGCCAAGGCCGATGCCGGAGAGGGCGCATCGGATAAGGACGTAGCTAATTTGGCCTTTAATCGTCTGGCGGTCGCCTTTGGCCACAAGATTTTGGGCATTATTCCTGGCCGGGTTTCTACCGAGGTCGATGCGCGCCTCTCCTACGACACTGAAGCCACGGTGTCCACTGCCCGCGATATTATCGCCCAGTACGACAAGCTGGGCATTACCCCGGAACGGGTGCTGATCAAGATCGCCTCTACTTGGGAGGGCATTAAAGCTGCTGAGATCCTTGAGAAAGAGGGTATTCACTGCAACCTCACTCTGCTGTTTGGCATTCACCAGGCGATCGCCTGTGCTGAGGCCGGCACTACCCTGATTTCTCCCTTTGTGGGTCGCATCCTTGACTGGTACAAAAAAGACACCGGTCGCGAAGAGTACCCGGCCGCCGAAGACCCCGGCGTGCTGTCGGTGACCGAGATCTATAACTACTACAAGAAGTTTGGCTACAAGACTGAGGTGATGGGGGCCAGCTTCCGCAACGTGGGCGAAATCACCGAGCTGGCGGGCTGTGATCTGCTGACCATCTCACCCCAGCTGCTAGCCAAGCTCGACGAGACCCAGGCCGACCTGCCCCGCAAGCTTGACCCCGATAAGGCCGCGTCGCTAGATATTGAGCAAATCTCCATTGATGAAGCGACTTTCCGGTCGATGCATGAGAGCGATCGCATGGCCACCGAAAAGCTCGACGAAGGCATTAAAGGGTTTAGTAAGGCTCTCGAAGCCCTAGAGGGCTTACTTGCTACCCGTCTGACCCAGCTCACCGAGAGCAACGGCACCACCTCCACCGCTCGGGATGACCAGTTTGACCTCTTCAAGGCCTATGACTTAGACGGCGACGGCTTTATTACTCGGGAAGAATGGCTCGGCACCGATGCTGCCTTCGATGCCCTTGACCTCGACCACGACGGCAAGCTTTCCTCCTCGGAGATTGTGGCTGGGCTGGGGCCTGCTTTTGAGATTGCTCAAGTCTGATTTCCTAGGGCTGAGATAATCCAGGCCTTTGAGAACCTGAGTTTTTCCCGTCTTCGGTATGGACATGGGAAAACTTTGAGCTAGTTAGCGATCGCCAGCCGAGCCTAAATGCGGGTTCGGCTGGCGATTATCTTAAACAGTTGCCTGACCTAGCCCGCGATCGCTGAGCTGGGTTTAGTGGCTCTGCCAAGGTGTTTCCGCAAAACCGTATTGAGCGCTACAGCTTGTCGCGCCCTTACCCCAGTATTGGTTAGAGCTACTGTGCTTTTCTCTACCCCTGAGAAAAGCCCTGCCCCATTCCTATTGCTGTGCTGGCTAGCGACCCAGGCACCCCATAGAGATGACCCCTAACCCTGGATTTTTAGGAGACCCCTGGTGCTATTTGACGCCTATGACCCCGGCGACTTTTTTGACGAACTGTTTTTAAGCCAGGGCCAGCCTCGCCCCGAAGCCGAGTTGTTGGTGCGGCGGGTCAATGCCATGTCGTTGGTAGAGCTACAGCAGCGGCAAAAAGCGGTGCAAAACGCCTTGTTTAAGCTGGGCGTCACCTTTAATGTCTACAGCGATAATCAGGGCACCGAGCGCATTTTTCCCTTCGATGTGATTCCGCGCATTGTGCCGAGGCACGACTGGGAATGGATCGAAAAGGGCCTCAAGCAGCGCATTTATGCGATCAACTGCTTTATCCACGACGTTTACAACGATCAGAAGATTTTGAACGATGGCGTGATTCCGCGCCATGTGGTGGAGTCGGCCCCTGGATTTCTCGAGCCCTGCATGGGCCTCAACCCACCCAACAACATTTGGTGCCACATCACCGGCACCGACTTGGTGCGCGACAAAGAGGGCACCTGGTATGTGCTCGAAGACAACATGCGCTGCCCCTCGGGCATCTCCTACGTACTCGAAAACCGGCGGGTGATGAAGAACACCTTTCCCCATCTGTTTGCGGCGATGGATATCGCGGCGGTGGATGACTACGCCAGCCAGCTGCTCGAAACGCTGCTAAACCTGGTGCCTGAGACGCTGATTAACCCTCGGGTGGCGGTGCTTTCCCCCGGCATGTACAACTCGGCCTACTTTGAGCATTCGTTTTTGGCCCAGCAGATGGGGGTCGAACTGGTGGAAGGGCGTGACCTGGTGGTGTCGGACGGCTACCTGAAAATGCGCACCACCAAGGGACTAGAGCGAGTCGATGTGGTGTATCGCCGCATCGATGATGACTTTATCGATCCCCTGGCTTTTCGGCCTGACTCGCTGCTGGGGGTGCCGGGGCTGATGGAGGTGTATCGGTCTGGGCGGGTGGCCCTGGCCAACGCCCTCGGCACCGGCGTCGCCGACGACAAGCTGGTCTATGCCTACGTGCCGCAGATGATTCGCTACTATCTCGACGAGGATCAGCTGATCCCCAACGTGCCCACTTACCTGTGCGAAGACGCCACTCAGCAGGCCCACGTGCTCGATAACTTGGACCAGCTGGTGGTGAAGGCTACCAACGCCTCCGGCGGCTACGGCATGTTGGTCGGTCCCCACTCTACCGAGGAGCAAAGGGCTGAGTTTGGCGATTGCATTCGCGCCAACCCCCGCGGCTACATCGCCCAGCCCACCCTCTGCCTATCGCGGGTGCCCACCCTGATCGAAGACACCTTCGAGGGCTGCCACGTCGATCTTCGGCCCTACATTCTCTACGGCCAAGATATCTACGTGAACCCCGGTGGTCTTACCCGCGTCGCCCTCAAGCGGGGCTCTTTGGTAGTGAACTCATCCCAGGGCGGCGGCAGCAAAGACACCTGGGTGGTTAAATCGGTTGATCCCAATGCCAAGTTGCCCATTCACCTTGAAGGAGGGGGAGTGTAAGCAAGTGATTGTTTAGAAGAGTTTTGTCACTCCTAAAACCATCCACCTAGCCATTCCTCCCCACCCAATAACCCTCCTACCCCCTACTCCCTCACCCCCATGCTGAGCCGCGTCGCCGATTCGATCTACTGGCTAAACCGCTATGTGGAGCGGGCCGAAAACGTGGCCCGCTTTGTAGATGTCAACCTGAATCTACTGCTGGATGCCCCTCCCGGCATGGAGCAACAGTGGGAACCCCTGGTCAGAACTACCGGCGATCAGGGGCTGTTTAAGGCCCGCTATGGGGAGGCCTCGGCGGAGAATATTCTGAAATTTCTTACCTTCGATCGCGAGTACCCCAATTCGATCATCTCCTGCCTCAGGTCGGCGCGGGAGAATGCGCGATCGGTGCGGGAGATCATTTCCTCAGAAATGTGGGAGCAGGTGAACTCGTTTTATCTCATGGTGAATGAGGCTGCCAATGTCGGGCTGCTGTCGGATCTGCACAACTTTTTCCCGGAAGTGAAGATGGCCAGCCATCTGTTTGCTGGGGTAATGGATGCCACCATGGCCCACAACGAGGGCTGGCACTTTGGCCAACTGGGGCGACTGCTGGAGCGAGCCGATAAAACCGCCCGCATTCTCGACGTGAAGTACTTCATTTTGCTGCCCTCGGTAACTGACGTGGGCTCGCCCCTCGACGATTTGCAGTGGATTGCCCTGCTAAAGTCGGCCAGCGCCTACGAGATGTATCGCAAGTGCCAGTACCGCATTACCCCGCGCGGAGTGACAGAGTTTTTGATTCTCAACCGGGAATTTCCCCGCTCAATTCAGTTTTGTCTGATTGAGGCGGAGCGGTCGCTCCATCAGATCTCTGGCACCTCGATGGGCACCTGGCGAACCGGTAGCGATCGCGCCCTTGGTCGCCTGCGCTCAGAGCTTGACTACCTCACCATCGACGAAATTACCCAGCGGGGCCTACACGAATTTCTCGACGATCTGCAAACCCGGCTCAACACCGTCGGCGGGCAAGTATTTGCTGACTTTTTTGCCCTAGAGCCAGCCTCACTGCCCTAGCGCACCAGTACCAGCAGCAGGCTCAGCAACAGTAGCCCCCCCAGGGCCATCAGTCCCGGATGGCTGCGCAGCCAAAAATTCAGGCGCTGACCGAGCGCAGGGGTGGGCAGCGCCAGGTCTTCAGCAGGTTTAACTGAGCGGTAGAGGGTGCAGGTTGTGGCCTGGGGGCGCTGGGGAAAGTTGCAGGTATCGTCAGCGTCATAGAGACAGGTGGCGCAGAGGGGCTCATCCCCCTCGGTGCGATGCAGCGGCATTCCGGGGTGCCCGTGGGCCTTGAGGGTCAGCTGGCAACGGGGGCACTGAATCGTAGTGAGTTCGATGGGGGCTTGGCAGCGGGGGCACGAAAGCATAGCAACGGGGGCAGCGCATACCGTCAACAACTATGGCCGTATGCTAGCGCAGGCCAACGCCCACCAGACGGCGAAACAGGCGATAGCCAATCCGCACCCAGTCCAACATAACGTAGGGCATTCGCAGGCCCAAGGGGCGAAAAAGAGGACGATAGATCCACCAGTAGGCCCGTTTGACGTCCTGCCAGGCGCGATCGGGCGCTGAATTTAAGAAATCAGACACATCAACTACCACCCCGCGTCCCTCGTGCTGCATCACGTTGCGCCCGTGGACATCGTGGGGAAACAGTCCTCGCTGGCGGGCGTAGGCCAAGGCAGCATCGATGTCTCGAATTACCTGGGGCGGAATGTCAATGCCTCGGTGCAGTGAGTCGTATAGGTTTACCCCAGGCAGACGCCTCAAAATTAAAAAGGGAGTTTCACTGAAGTAGCACTGCGAAAAGGCAGGATGCTCGCCCAAACGGCGATAGACCTCCACCTCCGCCTCAATCCCCGGTCGGCCGGGAGCATAGACCTTGACGACCTGATCGGGATGGTCGGGGTGCAAAAACACGGCCGCATAGTTGCCGGCTCCAAGGCAGCTCCAGGGCGCTGGCAGCCGATGCACTACGACCGGATCGCAAGGGTCGATACTCTCTAGGTGCAGGTTTGGCAGTAGCTCTTGGCGAACGCGTTTTACTAGCGCCTGAATCGGGTCCAGCATGGGGTGGAAAAAGTTTGCCGGTTAGGGAGAAGGGTAGCGTCGCACCTGGTATTCGCGGGCATCGATCATGCGGTAGGAGAAATTTACGGCGGCGTCAAACTGCTGTTCGATCGCATCTAAATCGGCTTGAGGAATGGCCTTCCACTGCTCGCGAGTTTGCCAGCGCACAACATACACCACCTGGTCGAGCAAATCGGGTGAAATCCACACTTCTTTGGAGACAAAGCCAGGATACTGGCTCAGGGCGGCTGTCCAGATATCGTTGTCGAGGCGAACAAAGGTTTCACGGTTTTCGGGGTCGACCGCAAAGGTGAGCCATTCAATCACCATTAAGATGCTTCCTCTAGGAGACGGGCAATCTGTTCTTCAAAGTAAGTTTGTTGGGAACCGAGCACTCGCGCCAGCACCAGCCCTTCACGGTAGGCGGCCAAGGCTGACGGGGTAGCCCCTAACTGCTCGTGCACTTGGCCCAGCTGGTTGTAGGCCGCCATCATGCCGTAGGCGCTGTGGGCCTGCTGCTCTACTAGCAGGAGCTGTTCGTAGAGGTAGCCCACATCGGCCCAGCGGCCCAGGGTCTTGTAGATTTCGGCCAAATCGTTGATGGCGATCGCGGCCACCTCGAGCTGCTGCTGCTCGATCGCATTGGTGTAGGCAATTTGGTACTGGCGGGAGGCGGTGTCAAGATCGCCCAGGGTGCTGTAGTTGTTGGCAACCCGGTGCTGAAGGGCGGCAATTTGCGGCCATAGGCTTTCGTCGCTTTGGTAAAGGGTGAGCAGGCGCTGCTGTAGGGCGATCGCCCCAGCAAAATCCTGGGCCTGCTCTAGATTCTCGGCCTGGAGCCCCAGATAGCGAATTTCGTCGTCGCGGTTGCCGCCGGTTTGGGCTAGCGCCACCAACTCGCCATACACCTGGGCCGCCTCCGGAAAGTAAAACCAGTCAGCCCGCAGCACTGCCAGGGCGTCGAGCTGGCGTCGATGCTCAGCGCCGTTGCCTCCGACCAGGGCGGCATCGGCTAGGTCGCGGCGGATTTCGGCGGCAACATCGATATCCCCTAGCACTTCGTAGGTGGCGGCCATGCCCTCTAAGCGATCGGCGTCGTCTGGCAGCGTGAGGTCGGCGCGAATCTCGTCGAGGCGCAGGGCGTAAAGCTGTAGATCGGGGGTGGCGTTGCGATCGCGCAGCACCTGTCCTACCCGCCCGATGGCGGCGAGCTCGGCGTCAATGCCCACTAAGCGGCGCAGGCGAATTTCCCGCCGCCAGACAAGGCGGGCTGCCTCTAATTCTCCCGCTTCGTCTAGGGCGATCGCCTCTAGGGCCAGCTGGTCAAGTTCTTGCTCCAGAGCGTAAAGCTCTAGCGGGCTGAGGGCGCGAGACACTGTCGGCCTCGGCGGTAGCAGCGGGTCGAGGGGGGTGTCTTGCAGCGGGTCAGCCAAAAAGGGGAATCGAACTTCCGGGCGCAGCGCCTGGGCCAGCGCCAGGGGGGTAGTGCTGAGGGTAAGGGCGATCGCCACAGAAAGACTGCCCAATAGGCGAGTGAGCGGCCTATTGGTCGGTAAAAAACGGGGTGCAAAAAACTGGCGAGGCAACGGTTTTTCCCAAGCTGCTCACCCATCATAAACGCCGCTAACCCCCTAATGTGACAACCCCGTAACATCTCTAGAAGGCTCACCCTAGAGGGAGCCGCATCCTGTAATCTGAAGATTCGGTAGCGATTTAACCGCCCTACCCATAGCCCTGCCCAAACGGCTGAAGACCGGTTGCCCCGTCCGTTGATCGGGATGGCTGTTTGGCTCACAACTGCCTAGGCTGATCTTCCCAGGATCCTGACGTAAATGGCGGTTGTCGTAGCGCCGTTACTAACCCTCTGCAAGCTTGTTTCAGACTATGCAATCCACCGCATCCCCCACCGTTTCGACTTCCCGGCGCACCGTTCGCATCGTGTCTCGCAAGAGCCAGCTGGCGCTGATTCAAACCCACTGGGTGCGGGATGAGTTGCAGCGGCACTTCCCCGATCTCGCCTTTGAAATCGTCACTATGGAGACCCAGGGCGACAAGGTGCTCGACGTGTCGCTCTCCAAAATTGGCGACAAGGGCCTGTTTACCCAAGAGCTGGAAGACACCATGCTGCGGGGCGACAGCGACTTTGCCGTGCACTCCCTCAAAGACTTGCCCACTCGTCTGCCCGAGGGGCTGATGCTGGGCTGCATCACCCACCGCGAAGACCCGGCCGATGCCCTGGTTGTCCACGAGAAAAACAAGGACAAGACCCTGGCGACCCTGCCCGAGGGCGCGGTAATTGGCACCTCCTCTCTGCGGCGGTTGGCCCAGCTGCGCCACCACTATCCCCACCTCACCTTCAAGGACATTCGTGGCAACCTCAACACTCGCCTGCGCAAGCTTGACGAGGGCGGCTACGACGGCATTATTCTGGCGGCGGCGGGCCTTCAGCGCATGGATATGAGCGATCGCATCCACGAAATTCTCCCCGCCGAGATCTCTCTCCACGCCGTGGGGCAGGGTGCCCTGGGCATCGAGTGCCGCACCGGCGACGAGGAAATTCTCAAGCTGCTGAGCGTGCTCTCCCACGAACCCACCACCGCCCGCTGTTTAGCTGAACGCGCCTTTTTGCGCGAGCTGGAGGGGGGCTGTCAGGTACCCATTGGCGTTAACACCGAACTGGTAGGCGACACCCTGACCCTCACCGGGCTCGTCGCTAGCCTTGACGGCCAGCGGGTGATTAAGAACGTCGTGCAGGGACCAGCGGCTGAGGCCGAAGCTCTCGGTGAACAGCTTGCCCACCATCTGCGAACCGAGGGGGCTCAGGCCATTTTGGATGAAATCAACGCCACCAGCCGTGCTTAGGTAAGCTGCGATCGCTTCTCATGGCTGAAGTCTGCCAGTCTGGTCTACCAACTCGCTAGGGAGTTGGTAGACCAATGTTTAGTGGGCAAGCGCCAGCTCAAGGTAATCAGGGGGCCAATTTGAAAAGCGGCCCCATTTACCCAGCAGAACTAAAGAAAAGCCTAAAATCTCCACAAAGTAGCTTCTGCATCTGGCCAAAGAGATAAACCATCGGTCACAATAAGCTCAAGATTGGCCGGATGTTTGTGGCCCCGACTCGTCTTCCCTCCGTGTCCAGGCTGGTATTAACACGATGTCAATTTCCTCCTTTCCCCGGCTACTACTGTCTCTAGCGCAACCTTCCCTCCTAGCCTTTGTTCCTCTGATAGCCGGTGTGGCCGCTGAGGCAGCCTTGGCCGCTACACCGCTCACTGAGTTCGAAGACAGCCCTAAGGTTGTTATTGATGAAGCCTGGCAAATTATCAATCGTGAATATGTAGACGACAGCTTTAACCAAGTTGATTGGCAAGCTCTGCGCCAAGATCTGCTCGGGCGGGAATACACCTCTAAAGAGGCAGCCTATGGGGCATTGCGGGCCGCCCTGCAGCAGCTCGATGACCCCTACACCCGATTTCTCTCGCCGACAGAATATGCTGACCTCACCGAGCAGACCTCTGGCGAAGCCTCGGGAATTGGCGTGCGGCTAGAGCGCAACAGCCAGACTGGAGCCGTAGCGGTGACAAGTGTGGCCCCAGGTTCGCCAGCCGAGCTCTCTGGGATTGTTGCGGGCGATCGCATTCTGCTGGTTGACGGCCAAAGCACTGAGCGGCTTACCGCCGAGGGCGTGCTGCAACAGCTGCGGGGCAACGAGGGCTCTCAGGTAACCCTCACCGTTTCTCGCGATGGCGGCGCTCCTCGCACTGTAATCATGACCCGCGCCCGCATGGATCTGCCCACCGTTGAGTACTCCCAAAAAACGGTTGGCGGTCGCCCCATTGGCTACATTCGGCTAATTGAGTTCAACGCCAACGCCCCTGCGCAGATGGCCGACGCGATTGGCAACCTGACCGAGGCTGGGGTCGAAGGGTTTGTGCTCGACCTGCGCGGTAACCCTGGCGGACTGCTGATGGCCAGCGTTGACATCAGTCGCATGTGGCTGCAGCACGGTCAAATTGTCCGCACCCTCGATCGCCTGGGCAATGACGAAGCGATTTCGGCCAACCGCACTGCCCTCACCGACCTGCCGCTGACCGTGCTGGTCGATAGCCGTTCGGCCAGCTCTAGCGAAATTTTGACCGGGGCTCTACGCGACAACGACCGGGCCACGGTGGTGGGCAACACCACCTACGGCAAAGCCCTGGTGCAGTCGCTCCACGGGCTCACCGATGGCTCTGGCCTGACCGTGACCGTAGCCCACTACTACACCCCCGATGGCACCGACATCAGCAGCCGGGGCATCACCCCCGATGTAGAGGTGGGCTTGAGCGATCGCCAGCGCCGTGAGCTGTTTAGCAACCCCGCCCTGCTCGGCACCGATGCCGATGCTCAGTACCTCCGCGCTGCCGAGGTGCTAGAGCAAACCATTCTCGCCAGCCAGACGCGACCGACTACTGGCGCCAGCCGTCTGGGCCTCATTAACCCGGCTGAGTGACGGCCAAGCTAACTGTTTAGAACGGGAGGATGCAGGATATGCGCCCTCCCGTTTTCGTTTTAGAGCCGTCCGGCTTAGAGACGCCCGGCGTAGGCGGTCACTGGCTCTTTGATGAAGCGAATGTAGAGGTGTTTAAAGGTGGACTGCACCACTCGAGGCATGCCGAAGTCGATGGGCATGAGTTCGGCGGGCAACTGCCAGTCGGCTACTTTCAGGTCATCAGGGGTGAGCAGCGGAAAGGCTATTTCCTCCCAATCGGGGCAAACTCCCAGCCGCATCGACTGAGCTACCGTGGGCACCGTCAGCGGATCAACCCCCAGCAGGGTAACCATGGCGCGATCGAGGGCAAATACGTTGGCCGAGGCCCCCAGTACGCCTAAATCTCTCGGCTCCCCGCCGCTGGGTCCGTTGCCCTCATGGCCCACGATGCCGTCCACAATGGTCAGCTCAGGATTGATCAGCCGCGCCGTTTCTACCAGCATGGTGCCAAAGCGCTGCACATCTTTGCCCGCTTCCATGTGCCACCAGGCCTTCATCTTGCCGGGTACGCAGCCAAACAAGTTTTTGACCCCTAGGGTTAGGGTGAGCTGCACGTGGGACTTGACCTTGGGCAGGTTGATTACCACATCGGCCTCCATCACTTCTTTGGAGAGGCGCAGGTGGTCAAACTCGGGGTTGTCGGTGGGGTAGCGATCGCCGTGCAGTTCTACGATCGGTAGCCCGAGTTCCTGAGCCAGGGGCAGCAAACCGTTGGCCTTGGCTACCCCTCGGGCGCTGCCAAAGGCGGGGCTATCGCCCAAAAAGGGCTGACCACCAGCGGCGATGACCTGCTGGGCCACGGCGTAAATCAGCTCAGGCCGGGTAGTGCATTCTTTAGTGGGGCGGGCGCTGGTTAGCAGGTTGGGCTTTAGCAGCACGCGATCGCCCGGCTTGACAAAGGCTTCAATACCTCCTAGAGGCGCGAGTAGCTGAGTGAGCGATCGCTCCAGTTCGGCCCTTTGGTAAGACTGGGCGCGCATCAAACTGACTGGCACCACCATGGCACTCTCCCGGAATAAATGGTCTGATTGGAGAATAACGCGGAACCTAAGCGCCGCGCACCTACTATCTGCCCAACCACCCCGTGAGGAATTTACTATGCTCAGCCTGTGGGCCAAAACCAGCGGCACCTGGATTAACGTCGCCACCATTCTGCTGGGCACAACACTGGGACTCATGCTGCGCAGCCGCTTGCCTAAGCCGATGCAGCAGATTATCACCCAGGCGGTGGGGCTGATGACCTTGGTAATTGGGGTCTCCATGGCCAGTAACCTGTCTGACATCGACGCTGGCCCCATTGACGGCATCATCTTGGCGCTGCTGGTGATGGCGGCAGGGGGGATGCTGGGCGAATGGTGGCAGATTGAGAAACGCCTTACGGTGTTGGGCGACTGGCTCAAGGCCAGGGTGCGAGGCGGCGGCCGCTTTACCGAGGGGTTTGTGGCAGCTAGCCTGTTATTTTGCATTGGCCCCATGGCCATTGTCGGCAGCCTCAACAACGGCCTGTCGGGCGACAATGCTCTGCTCACACTGAAGTCTACGATGGATGGGCTGGCGGCGATCGCCCTGACCGGCACCTATGGCGTTGGCGTTGGCTTTTCGGCCCTCAGTGTGCTGGGGGTGCAGGGGGCGTTGTCGGTGCTGGCCAGCTTGTTGGGGGCTATTCTCACCGACCCAACTACGAGTCCTCAGGTTTTGTTGCTCACTGGTACCGGCGGGCTGATGATTTTGGGCATTGGGCTAAATCTGCTCGAAATTGGCCAGGTGAGAGTGGCGTCATTTTTGCCCGCGCTGCTGCTGTGTCCCGTGGCGATCGCCCTAGCCCAGCGTCTATAGCAGTCGTTCAATAAATCGGCTCCAACAACAATGCCGGGCTGTAGTGCTACAGCCCGGTATTGCTGAATCAATCCATAGGGATTTGATGCGGATGGCGAGACTCGAACTCGCACAGCGTAAGCCACACGCCCCTCAAGCGTGCGTGTCTACCGATTCCACCACATCCGCTGGTGTATGAACGGTGCTAGTCGGGCGCAACTGAGGGAATGTTGGCCCTAGCACCAGCTCAGATATATAAGAGTAAACCATAATGGCCCCCTTGTAAGAGCACATTTTCAGCAATATTTGTTGCGCTAGCCCCGTGATAGAATCAGCGACCGTCGTCATCGTATGATGCTGATGATGGTCGGTTGCGGCAGTGGGCTGGGGTTGCTTAGCTGGGCTGCTACCCCACAACTCAATGGTTTGTTGCTATTTGCCCTACGTACATGCGCTTTTCCAAGATTTTAATTGCCAACCGGGGAGAAATCGCGCTGCGCATCCTCCGCACCTGCGAAGAAATGGACATAGCCACCGTTGCGGTTCACTCCACTGTCGATCGCCACGCTCTCCACGTGCAGCTGGCCGATGAAGCAGTGTGCATTGGCGAGGCCCCCAGCCAAAAAAGCTACCTCAACATTCCCAACATTATTGCTGCTGCCCTGACCCGCAACGCCAGTGCCATTCACCCTGGCTATGGGTTTCTGGCCGAAAATGCCCGCTTTGCCGAAATCTGCGCCGACCACCAAATTGTCTTTGTTGGCCCCTCCCCCGACTCCATTCGCCGAATGGGCGACAAATCAACCGCCAAAGACACCATGCAAAAGGTGGGTGTGCCCACGGTGCCCGGCAGCGGCGGCCTGCTAACCGACGAAGCCGAAGCCTACGCCGTTGCCAGCGAAATTGGTTACCCGGTGATGATTAAAGCCACTGCTGGCGGCGGCGGGCGTGGCATGCGCCTAGTTAACAACGAGTCCGAGCTGGTCAAGGCCTTTATGGCCGCTCAAGGTGAAGCTCAGGCTGCCTTTGGCAACTCTGGCGTCTACATGGAAAAGTTTATCGATCGCCCCCGGCACATCGAGTTTCAGATCCTGGCCGATAGCTATGGCAACGTAGTGCACCTAGGTGAACGCGACTGCTCAATTCAGCGGCGGCACCAAAAGCTGCTCGAAGAAGCTCCCAGCCCTCGCCTCACGGCCGATCAGCGCGAAAAGATGGGGGCAGCGGCGGTACTGGCGGCCCAGTCGATCAACTACGTGGGGGCTGGCACCGTGGAGTTCCTGGTCGATAGCCAGGGCAACTTCTATTTCATGGAAATGAATACCCGCATTCAGGTTGAGCACCCCGTCACCGAGATGATCACCGGCATCGACTTGATTGCCGCCCAGCTCACCATTGCCCAGGGCGAAAAGCTGCCCTTTACCCAGTCAGAGATTCAAATTCGCGGCCATGCGATCGAATGCCGCATTAATGCCGAAGACCCCGACCACAACTTTCGCCCCAACCCCGGTCGCATTAGCGGCTACCTCGCCCCCGGCGGCATGGGCGTGCGCATGGATTCCCACGTGTATACCGACTACGAAATTCCGCCCTACTACGATTCGCTGGTGGGCAAGCTAATTGTTTGGGGGCCAGACCGCCCCACCGCCATTCGCCGCATGCGCCGCGCCCTGCGAGAGTGCGCCATCACTGGCCTGCCCACTACCATCGGCTTTCATCAAAAAGTGCTGGAGAATGCCAACTTCCTCAGCGGCGATGTCTACACCAACTTTGTCGCTGAGATGATGGCAATTAAGTAGCCAGCCGTAAAAGCTGTGTTGGTAGCTGGACGTTGCCAACACAGCATCTCTTTGCCTAGCCCAGCATCCGCAATAGGCCCTGCTGGCCGACTAGAATTTCTCGCAGCAGAGTGACGATGCCCACCCAGACAACTGGAGCAATGTCCACGCCACCAATTGGGGGTACGAGCTTGCGCATGGGCACCAGCAAGGGTTCCGTTGGCCAAGCAACTAGCGAAAAGGGCAGCTTAGATAGGTCGGCCTGGGGATACCAAGTCAGCACAATGCGAAAGATAAACAGCAGGGTCATCAGCCCTAGCAGCAGGCCTACGCCAATAGTTAGCACTTGTGTAGCGGCCACGGTTACCCTCCAAAAAATCGCCGTTGCAGTTATGTACAATTCTAAAGCTTTACTCAGCCTTATTTTTGGCGCTGGGATGCCCTTGGCTGGGCTAATCTTAGTCGGTTGAGATAAATACTTGCGATCGCCCCTCCCACGCTATGGGCAGGGGGCAGAACTTGATCAATAATGATTGGTAACAATTTGTCTAAATCATTATTCAGGACAAAGGCATATGACACCGTCTTTAACCAACTTTTTGCTGAGCATTCTGGCTGGGACCGTGATTATTGTTGTACCAGCTAGCGCTTTCCTATTTTTTGTTAGCCAGCGCGATAAGATTCAGCGCCAGTAGTCTCGAAGAGCTGTGCCCGCTGGCATAGGTCAGGGGGCACAACCTAGCAGTCTTGCGGTCGGGAACCCTTGCGGCGTTCCCGATTTTTTCGCTAAGTCGGCTAGAATTAACGTGTTCGGTTGGCAGAGGCGATCGCCTAAGAGGAATTTGCCGTGAATTTTGGTACCCCCGTCCCCCTGCTGCTGGGCATCTTTATGGTGATTTGCGGCGTGGCGCTGTTCTTCTTAGAACGGCTAAAACCCGGCTATGAGCGCGACTCGGACAAGGTCTATGCCATTCTGTTTTTGCTGTCAGGGGTGTTCCTGCTCGGCAACCTAGGCATGGACGTCATCTCCTCCTTTCAGCAAATGTTGTTGGTAGGTATGGTGGTGTCGCTGATGATTCAGAACATCAATTCCAGAACACCGCTAGCCAAAGCGAGCTTTCAAGGTGATGGCGGTGATTTTGGCGGCGGCGGTGGCTACCGTCCGCCCCGAGGTACTCGCCCCCCGGCTTACGCTCCTGACAACCGCACCAATCTGCGCGCTGAGCTAGACCGCCGCGATTACGGCCCTGCCGATCCCTACAATCGTCCTCGGCCTATGCTTGAGGGGCGCGGTGAACCGACCGGACGGCCTCCCTACACCCCCGACGTCTACGGCGATGGTCGCCCCATGCGTCGCGAAGATATTCCCGTGGATCGGCCTGGCGATCGCCCCGTAGATGGTCGTATGGATCGGCCTAGCGATCGCCCCGTAGACGGCCGCTTCATGGGCGATCGTCCTATGGATGGTCCTGACGGTCAGCCCTATTACGACAATAATCCTCGCCCTACCGACGATCGCGTGCGTCGTCGCCGTCCGCCCAAAAACCGCAGCGAGTACAATGACCGCTACCGCATTGATCCCGGCCCGCAGCCACCTCGGCCCGACTACCGCCCCGATCGCGACCCGCTCTAGACGCGGTGAAAGCCTTTAACTTCACTTCGGCTAATGCTCTGGCCTCGCTCCGGTGACTGCTTTGTCGTCCTTGCCCGTTGATTTCGATACCGCCACTATTGCTGGCACTGCTCTGTGGGCGATCGCGCTGTACTGGGGCTTTTCGCCCTTAGCCGATCGAGTAATTTCAACTTTTGAGGGCTGGCTAGGCGCGGACTCGCTCGCGGCATCGCTACTGGGCGTCCTGCCCTTTTTGGCAGTGGGTGGTTTAGCGCACTACGGTCTGACGCTGTCGCTGGGCGGCAGTTGGGCCGTCAGTTTGGGGGTGCTTTCTGCGATCGGCTGCGGCGTATACGAGCTAGGCCGACGAGACGGTAAGGCGTCTGAATAGAGCTTACCGTTGACCCATTTCGCATGAGTTGTGTGATCTAGCTACTTGGCCACGGGCTAAGGTTTTTTCTGTATATTCTTCAAAAATTTACGTTGGCAAAGTCTTGGGCGATCGCGCCTTCATAGAACTGAGCAGACGGAACCAAAAGTGACCACAGAGAGTCAACCAAGCAAGCGATGCAGGGTATTCTACTGACAAGACACATCGCCCTAAAGAGTCTTTAAAACGAACGATTACTAAATTTATGAGTAACTCTGACTCTGCCCCCGAAACGAACAACTTGAAGTCACTGCTGCTTAAAGGGTTGGTTGGTACCGTCGCTTTAGTTGGTACTACTGCTATTCCAATCGTGGTGCAGCGTTCTTTGCAAGCCCCACCTGCATCTCCACCTAGCTCGGCTACAACGGCTCCAGTTTCTCCAACCCAACTCTCTCCACTGCCCGATTCGCCTCAGGTCAACTCTGCTACAACCCTGCCAGTCGTTGATGAAGATAGAAAAGAGAATTCGTCTAATGGGCAAGGCAAGAAGAAGGGCGGGGACGACTAGAAACCCAACGCTTGCCGGTTAGGGGAAGACTTTTAGGAGAAAACTGTTGGTTGTAGGCTATCTATCGCCTAGTTTGGGCAGTTTGTGGCTCACCTTGTTTTTCTATTACCATCGCTGAGCCCAATCAGGAGCCTCCATCGGCTCTGGCTGCAATGCAGATAGATCGGCCTCAAAAGCGACCTTAAAGGAATGCTTCTGCAACTCGCGAACTTGCAGTTTGCCACTGCGAGTAGCTACCAGCAGTTGTCCTTGGGCAGTCCAGTCAGCCCATTGCACATCATTTAGAATCTTGATGTCTTGCTCCGATTCAAGGGCATAGACTACTCGCAGGCCGTCTATCGCCTGGCCAACCCCAAATTCGCCGCCGGCCCGGCCTAGGCTTTCTAGCCGCAGCAAGTAGGGGCCTCCCGGCTGTGGTTTTTGCAAGCGAGCATTGCGGTTTTCATCCCAGGGGCCACCGACACTACGAGGTGGTGAATCGCGGGCTTCTAGCCAGCCCCGCCGCCGTTCGTTAGCGAACTGCTCAACCGGAATGAACGTGAGATCATAGGGAATGGGGAGGGTGGTAGCTTTTGAGTCTTCGCGGCTGCCACCCGTCGTGAAGTAGTAACCCCGAGTCCAGGTGCCGCAGGTGGCAAAGGCATGGAGGGCCGTCAGCCAGGGCAGCTTGGATACGGCGACATAGGCGTCTCCATATTCCCAGCGAGCTTTGGGGTTGTGAGCAAAGTAGCACAGCCAGCGCCCATCGGGGGAAATGTCTGAGCGCCGGGGAAAAATGCGGCCCCGTAACCAGCCCCCTGGCTCGTAGCAGTTCTGAGCCAAATCCCAGCGACCGACGTGAGCCCACTGACTAGGTCCACGTCGAAATACCGCTACCACTGGAGCGTCGGTAGCGGGGAGGCAGTAAATGCGAGGTGGAGATGACGGCATGGAGACGGGGCGAATCAGATCAAGGGTGTACTCATCACTGTTACTCGAAGCCTAAATTAGCCCAATGGTTATTCTTGGCCTGCCGTTAAATGAGGTTAAAAAACTCAGGTTTTAGCCCTTTGACCTAGATGATGAATGTAGGGATGAACAGCGGAAGAAGGATATTGCCATTCTATGAAAACTAAGCAATTTATCCTACTGGGCCTTCCTGGCATAGGGCTAAAGGCGCAAGCGGCTGCGCTAGCTGAACGCTGGCAAGTTCCCCATGTGGCTATGGGGGAACTGGTTCGCGGGGCGATCGCCGCTGAAACTGCGATCGGTGTAGAGGCTCGTCCCTACGTAGATGCGGGCGAGCTGATTCCCGATGCTCTGGCCATGAAGCTGATCCGCAAGCGGTTTGAGCAGCCCGATACTATGCTCAAAGGCTGGGTTTTAGAAGGGTTTCCGCGCACGCTAGCGCAAGCTCAAGCGTTTGATGAGTGGTGGGCTGCGGTGGGCCAGCCACCGGCGACGGTGGCCTATCTCAAGGCGCCGCCTGAGTTTTTAATCATTCGACTCTTAAACGAAAGCAGCGAGAAGCCGCCAATCTCAGCTATTCGAGACCGTTTAGAGAGTTTTCAGCAGTCGTTAGAGCCGTTGCTTGAGCACTATCAGCAGCGATCGCAGCTCGCCACTATCAATGCCAGCCTATCGTCTGCGGAGGTCGCCAACGCCTTGGCCCAACTCGGTCAAGAAGACACGGGTGCAGCTAAACTGATTCGTGATGAAGCCGAACTCGATGCGCTGCTGGCCAGTGAACCCCTGCTGGTGGTCGATTGTATGGCATCTTGGTGTGGCTCTTGTAAACAGGTGATGCCGTCAATTGATAAGCTGGCCGAGGTCTATGGCGACTCTGTCATGGTGAGAAAGATCGACTTTGATGCCAACCGTCAGATCACGAAGCGATTTGAGCTAAAGGGAATTCCTGCGGTGATGTTCTTTAAAGACGGCGAACGGACAGAGACCCTAACTGGTATCAAGTCTTACCAGGAATACAATGCAGCAGTAAATCGCCTGTTGGCCTGAAGCCCAACGTAGAGAAATCGGGTTCCGCTGCTTGTTGCCTAAGGTTGGGCAGCAGTAGAGACTCGGTCTTTTGAACCGGCTTACTCGATGAGTACGGTTCTGGTCAAAATAGCTGTTCAGCGGTTCTCCGTTCCGGAGACGCTTCGTGAACGATCCTGGCGAGGCTGCTGTAGAGCAGGTCACGTACTTTAGGGCCAACAGGTGCGCCACTTAGCTAACAACGTTGTTGCAACGGGTTATTGCCGTGGATGCTGGTTTAGATGTTTGAGTGCCATTGCCCCAGCTCTTATCCTGGAACAGCCGGTACATCTCGGAGCAAGTCAGGTTCGGTGTGTACAAAGGTGATTTGCAATGTTCCAACTAGCTCTTGCTCTTTTGACATCGAGTCATGAGCAGGCGTGAGTTGCTCTAAGCTCTTTTGGCTCAACTGCAACCCTGTTTGTTGTAGCGTTGCAGCAAGTTTGCTCAAGTTGGCGATCGGCACCTGAAAGTTGATGCAGATTGAAATGTTTGAGTACAGGTGAAAGTCAGTAATCCAAGCTCCTGCTTGATTAATTGCTTCACTCACACGGTCGGTCATGCTAACTCGTTCTGCTTGGGTAAACCCGTCCAAGCGCAGGAACTGTTGCCTAACCACAAGCTACCACCCAACGTGAATCAGCTCTAATTTAGTAAAACATGCGGGAGCAGAGCCGCCACCTAACCAAGGGCGTTGCGGCGGAGATGGTTTTGGTACTGGTGTGATATCCCTGCATCCTCTGAACGCAACCATTAAACGGTGTTTTGCACCTATGGATTCATCCAACGACATTCCAAGAGAACTTCTCTCTTGTTCTCTTTCGGAGCGTGAGATCGTTCTCCCATATCCAGATGTCGTCGCGACTATTCATCGTTTGCCGGAGTTTGGCCTACGCTTGCTTGGCTGGGAAGGTTGGCTTCGGTATGCCGATGGCCACTGGGGGCATTCTGCGCGGCATCAAGGCACGATCGATCTCTCAGACATTCCCGCGCAAGAGGCGATGGAGCTTTGCATTTGCACGATTGAGCAGGCCTATGCTGAGGCAAAGCGTGAGCCAGAGGCAGGAGAGCTTTACTTTTGTGTCACAGTTGACGCCGCCTAACTATTCGCTGTAGCAAACTCGGTCTTTGTGCTCTGGTTGCAGTTCACGTATCTTGCGGACCGGGTCCTGAGCTTAGGTCGTTAGGCCAATTCTCGATGGCGGAAACAGTCTGTGGTGTGGTCGTTAACCATGCCTGCCGCCTGCATGTAGGCGTAGCAAATCGTGGTGCCCACAAACTTAAAGCCGCGCTGCTTGAGGTCTTTGCTCATCGCATCCGAGGCGGCGGTGCGGGTGGGAGCATCGGCCAGGGTTGGCCAGGCATTCTGCACGGGTTCGCCATCGACAAACTGCCAGATGTAGCGATCGAAGCTGCCGAAGGTTTCTTGCACTTTTAGAAACGCCTGGGCGTTGAGGGTGGCGGCGGCAATTTTGAGCCGGTTGCGCACAATTCCGGCATTGCCTAGAAGTTCTTGATGCTTGGCCTCGTCGTAGCCGGCGACGACCTGAGGGTCAAAGCCATCAAATGCGGCGCGAAAGTTTTCACGCTTGCGCAGAATGGTGATCCAGCTCAGCCCAGCCTGAAAGCCATCGAGAATGATGAACTCGAAATGCTTGCGATCGCAGTGTAGCGGTACTCCCCACTCAGTATCGTGATAGGCGATTTCAATTGGGTCGTTGTGGTGCACCCAGCTGCAGCGGGGTCGGGCGTCGGGGGTGAAGGTCATGGTCGTTGCTAAGAACGAATCAATGCAATTGTACTGGTTTGGGCGGCGCGACGGTCAAAGGCTGGCTGGGGCCATACTTTCTTACCTAAACAATCCCAACCCTGAGCGCCATGACTTCGGATTCATCGCTAGTATGGAAAATGTCCTTGCGTTCAGAGAGCACCATGTCTACCGCTGCGCCTCCCATCCAGCCCCAGGCCATGGATGACATCAAACACGGTCTGCCCGTTACGATCATTACCGGCTTTTTGGGTAGCGGCAAAACCACCCTGCTCAACCACATTTTGGCCAACCAGGAAGGGCTCAAAACCGCCGTCCTGGTGAACGAGTTTGGCGAAATTGGCATCGACAACGACCTGCTGATCGCTACCGAAAACAGCGACGACACCATGGTCGAACTCAGCAACGGCTGCATCTGTTGCACCATCAACAACGACCTGATGGAAGCGGTGTACAAAGTGCTGGAGCGCCAGGACAAAATTGACTATTTGGTGGTCGAAACGACCGGGTTAGCTGACCCCTTACCCATTGCGCTGACATTTTTGGGCACCGAGCTGCGCGACATGACCCGACTCGACTCCATCGTCACCGTAGTCGATGCCGAAAACTACAGCCTGGACCTCTTCAACAGTCAGGCCGCCCATAACCAGATTGCTTACGGCGACATTATTCTGCTCAACAAGGCCGACTTAGTCGATGACGCCGACCTCGATCTGCTAGAGGTCAAGATTCGCGACGTCAAAGAGGGCGCTAGAATCCTCCGTACCACTAAATCGCAGGTGCCGCTGCCGCTGATTCTCAGTGTGGGTCTATTTGAGTCGGATAAATACTTCGGCAGCGACAGCGCTGAGGCCGAGCACGACCACGACCATCATGGGCATGATCACCACGATCACGAGGCCCATGACCACGCCAATTGTGACCACGACCATGGCCAATGTGAGCACGACCACGATGACCATGGCCATGCTCACGGGCACCACTCTGACCACTTAGCCATCGATGGGTTTACGTCGCTGTCGTTTGCCAGCGATCGCCCCTTTGCCATTCGCAAGTTTCAGCACTTTCTCGACAACCTGCTGCCTGAGTCGGTGTTTCGTGCCAAGGGCATTCTCTGGTTTGACGAAAGCCCTAAGCGCCACATCTTTCACCTCAGCGGCAAGCGCTTTTCGCTTGACGATGACCAGTGGAAGGGCGAACCCAAGAACCAGCTGGTGCTGATTGGCCAGGGGCTAGACCACGACACCCTGCGCGAACAGCTCAACGCCTGCCTGGGCATTCCTTCGCCAAAGCGAGGCCAGGGGTTTGGTAAATAGAGGAAAACAGAGTCTATGAAGCGTCGAGAGTTTAACAATCTGCTGGCGCTTGGGCTGCTGGCTAGCTCGTTGCCGGTGGCGATCGCAGCCTGCCAGTCTGACTCCACCTCTGAAGCAGGGTCGGGAGCCGATGGTGAGTTTGTCCCCCTCGGCGCCGTAGCTGATCTAGATGCCCAGGGCAGCCTTGCCAATGAGAATTTTCAGGGCAAGAATCTAGCGGTCATCCGTGACCCCAACGCTCCCGATGCTCTGATCGCCGTGAGTGCGGTCTGCACCCATGCTGGCTGTACCGTGGCTTGGAATAGTGAACAAAAGCTGTTTGCCTGCCCCTGCCACGCTAGCAACTTCAACACAGATGGCACCGTCGACTCTGGCCCTGCGCGGGAGCCGCTAGAGACCTTTGAGGCCAAGGTTGAGGGCGATCAGGTGCTGGTCAAAGTTTAGGGCGTCTGGTCTAGGGTTCAGGGTCTAACTAGATTTTTGGACCTGTACCCTCTTTTCTACGTTGCCTCGTTCCCCGTCAGCAGGAGGCTTAGGCTATGACCGACAAAGGAGCGCAACTGCATATCGACTGTCTCGCCTGCCAGATATTAGCGGGCGCACAGCTGGTACCCGGTGGCACCATCGCAGAGAATCCCTGGTGGGTCGCTGACCACTGCGTTGGCCCCTATGGGTTGGGGTCGGTGGTGGTTAAAACTCGCACCCACCGCGAAAACCTGTGGGAGCTGTCGATGGCCGAGTCAGCCTCGATGGGGCCGTTTTTGCAGCAGATGTCGGAGGCGATCGCCCTGGCTATGGAGGCCGAGCGAGTTTACGTTAGCCTCTGGGTTGACCAGCCGCCCTACCACGTTCACTTTGTGCTGCAACCCCGCTACCCAGACGGTCGCCACCCTGAGGAACTGGGGCTTAAGGGCTTGGAGCTGCAGGTGTTTCGTACCCTGGGTAAGCCCCCCAGCGAGGCAGAGATGACTGAGGCCGCTGATCGCATTCGCACCGTGTGGCAGCAGAAATTTTCGCCCCAGGCGTCGTGCGAGTCGTAGTGCAGCGGGTGACGGCTTCTAGCGTCACCGTAGATGGGCAGATCGTGGGGAAAATTGGTGCAGGGCTTAACTTGCTGGTGGGCATTGCGCCTACCGACACCGCTGCCGAACTGACCTGGATGGCGCGCAAATGCTTGGATTTGCGGCTGTTTCCGTCACCGGGCAGCGAGCGCTGGGATCTCTCAGTTCAAGATATTCAGGGCGAACTTTTGGTGGTGAGCCAGTTCACCCTCTACGGCGACTGCCGCAAGGGGCGCCGACCTTCCTTTGATGGAGCCGCCCCACCCGCCCAGGCAGAAGCGCTGTACAACGACTTTGTGGCGCTGCTTAGAACCAGCGAGCTGCGGGTAGAGACCGGCCAATTTGGCGCGATGATGCAAGTCGAAATTCACAACGACGGGCCTGTCACCTTGGTTGTAGAACGGGACGCTTCTGGGTAACAAACCTACGGACAAGTAACGCCTATGACCGAAGTCGAGGCGATCGCTAGCAACATCAGCGATACCTGGGCAATAATCAGCACCGACTTGGTCACTTCGGCGCGATCGCAGCTAATCAGTTGGGAACCACAAATACGCCCCTTACTTGCCCCGTTATCGCAATAGGCTCGATAAGAACGACAAAAATGGCTAAATCGTTTCAAAAATGCAAAAATTCCCTGTTTACAACTGTGAGGCTTTTTGTAAGCTGGCATCTCTACTCTCAGCATGAATCCTCTATCTGAAGCCGTGTGAAGGTTCCATGAGACCCTCTATGAATGAGAAGGCTACAATCTCGAGTTCGTGCAGTGGTCATTTTGCATTTAGGTTGCTAAAGTAAACGTACTTTGATTTTTGTAAAGAAATTATTAATAAAACTAATGTCGGATTTTGCTTAATGCGAGTTCGCCGCCAGCGGTGAGGAGTCTCTAAAGTCTATGTCTGCGATCACTCTTTTTTGCGATTTTGACGGCCCCATCGCCGATGTCTCTGAGCGTTATTACGCTACATATCGCCAGGGGCTAGATTGGGTGCAGGCAACTGCCCAAGCAGAGGGTAACCCTGTTACTATTCGCCATCTGTCAAAGTCACAGTTTTGGACCTTTAAGCAAAACCGGGTGCCCGACCGGCAGATCGCCCATTGGTCTGGGCTAGAGGGTGCAACTATCGATGCCTTTCTGGCGCAGGTCAGTCGCATCGTTAACCATGCAGCTCTGCTCGATCGCGATCGGGTGCAGCCCCAAGCTAGAGAAGCACTCGATTTACTGCGCCAGTGCGGGGTGCGAGTGGTGCTGGTCACCCTCCGTCCCCCCGATCAGGTAATGGACTTTCTAGACCAGCACGATCTCCGCTGGGCCGTCAGCGACCTCTACGGTATGCCCCAGCTAGAAGCCGCCTACAGCAACCAAGCGAATCATAAGGTGGAGCGGCTAGGGGCGGCGATCGCCACCCAACAACGCCAGGGCTACGACCTCCGTCAAAGCTGGATGGTTGGTGATACCGAAGCCGACATCATGGCTGGCCAGACCCTTGGCATAGAAACCGTTGCCGTTACCTGCGGCATTCGCAGCAGTAGCTATCTTCAGGGGTTTCGTCCCACCCATCTACTGCCCGATTTGTGGACAGCCTGCCAAAAACTTCAGCAGCGAGTCACTTTAGGCGGGTGTGCTTAGGCAATTTTCATCCAGGAACCTGTCCTAAACACCTAATAGTACGAATCGTCCAGGCCGCTAAGGCAGCCTGGACGATTCGAGATTGATTAAGGCAGCTATTTGAAAAGATGGGGTGCTCAGAAATTGCGATCGCCTACTGCCTATCTACCCTCTAAGGCTCAGCGACGTAGCGCTCCCACCAGTGGTTGAGGGGATAGTAAAGCGCTGGAGCCCATAGACTACTCAAAATAGCTGAGCTCAGCGCTACCCGCTGGTGATATATCCAGATTCTGCCCAGGGGTGGGTAAAGCGAATTGGCCGATAAAAGCTGATCAAAACTAATTTGCAGCGCCAACACCGTTTCTGCAATGACCGCCATCGCAAATACAATCAGCGCCACCGACACAATGTCTTCCTGGAGGTAGCGCTGCTTTTGCAGCCTTGCCGTTAGTACGCCAACCACAATCAAGCTAAGGGTGTGGGTTGGGTTAGGGGAGGTCATCGCATCCTGCAGCAGGCCCAGCACCAGCCCGGCTATAGCGGCCTCCCACTGGGTACGCTTGATGCTCCAGGCCACTACCCAGATTAGCAACCAGTGAGGGGCTACCCCCAGCAGTTCCATCCCCGGTATGCGACTGGGCAGCAGCAGGAGGCAGACCAGCACCGACGCTGCCGTGACTAGGCTATTGATCACCCAGGGCTGACGCCATAGGGGCAATGACGATGCTCTTACCCCTAGGGTCATGGCTGAGCTCCGTCGCCGCTTTCAGGGACAAGACCATTTTCGGGCGTTGCCCCCGGCAGCACGGGTAAATCCACCGTTTCTTGCGGTTCAAAGGGATGGATGATCGCCCACTCCAGGATCGATAGGGGCGACGATACCTGAATGACTGCTTCTGGAGCCGGGCTCTTGGTTAGATCGATGGATTCGATGCGTCCGATGGGGATGTCTTGGGGAAACAGGCGGCTGTAGGAGGAAGTAACAATTACGTCACCGGCTTTAACGTCGGGGAGTTTTTCAAAAAACTCCATGACCACTCGGTTGTTAGATTGCCCTCTCACCACCCCCATGGCCCGGCTGCGGCTGACCTTGGCCCCTACCCGGCTAGTGGGGTCACTGATTAACAACACCCGTGAAGTGCTGGGAGACACCGCTACTACCCGGCCAATCAACCCGCCTGGGCCGGTCACTATATGCCCAGTTGCTACATCGTTACGGCTGCCCCGGTTGAGAACAACGTGCTGCCACCAGTGGTCAGCTCCGCGTCCGATTACCGTTGCCCGCACCCCATCCAGGGGATTGGCAGCTTCATAGTCGTTCAGGGTTTGCAGAGACCGATTTTGGTTCTCTAGCTCCACAATGCGTTGCTGGAGCTCAAGGATATAGCTGTTTTCGAACTGCTGCTCTCGGCTCATGCCCGGCTGTAGAGGCCGGGTTAACCAGTGATAGGTTTCGTAAATAACGGCACCATCATTGGCCCGCATTAGCCAAGCGGAGGAAATGGCCAGGGTAACCATTCCCGCTTTGAGGGCATTACGTGTCCACCAGCGGCGTAGAGCAAACATAGGTTCTGGGTAGATGATGACTCTGGAGATGCCCTACAGGCTCGATCGCCCGCTGAAAACTCGGCCCATTTGGCTAAAGTTCTCTAGTACTCGCCCAGTGCCCAGCACCACACAACTCAGAGGATCGGCCGCCACGTGCACTAATATGCCGGTTTCGTGGCTAATTAAGGTGTCTAACCCTTTGAGCAATGCCCCACCGCCAGCCAGCATGATGCCGCGATCGATGATGTCAGCAGCAAGTTCAGGTGGAGTGCGCTCTAGGGTGCGCTTAACAGCTTCGACGATAACCGAAAGCGGCTCAGCCATGCTCTCGCGAATTTCGGCACTCTTGACCGTTACGGTGCGGGGCAAACCAGACAGCAGGTGTAGACCCCGCACATCCATAGCAATCTCGTGGTCATCGGGGTTGGGGTAGGCTGACCCAATAGTGATTTTGATTTCTTCGGCAGTGCGTTCCCCAACTACGAGGTTGTGCACCTTCTTCATGTAGCTGGAGATGGCTTCGCTAAGTTCGTCTCCGGCTACGCGCACTGACTCGCTCAGCACGGTGCCTTGCAAGCTCAGCACGGCTACCTCTGTGGTGCCACCGCCAATATCCACAATCATGTTGCCGGTGGGTTCGGCGACGGGTAGACCTGCCCCTATGGCAGCGGCCACCGGCTCGTCAATTAGGTATACGGTGCGGGCTCCAGCCTGCTGGGCGGCATCCATAACCGCGCGCCGTTCAACCCCCGTAACTCCGCTGGGAATGCCGATCACGATGCGCGGCGATACTAGGGTGCGGCCCTCGTGCACCTGACGAATAAAGTGCTTAAGCATTAGCTCGGCGGTGTCGAAGTCGGCGATGACACCGTCTCGCAGCGGGCGCAGGGCCACGACGTTGCCAGGGGTACGACCCAGCATGCGCTTAGCTTCTTCCCCAACTGCCAGGGGTTTCTTTTCAACCTGGTCAATGGCCACTACGGAAGGCTCTTGCAGTACGACCCCCTTGCCGGAGACGTACACCAGAGTATTGGCCGTACCGAGGTCAATACCCATATCGCGAGAAAATCTGTCGAAGAAAGCCACAGGCAATAACGCCCCTACATCAAGAAAAGACAGTGAACTAATGCTAAGGCACACCCCTAGGGGCTGACGTTTACATCGAAGTGGATTCTATTACGTTTCGTATCAGTGCGTCTAGTAATCAAATATTTATCGGTAGGGGGAAAAGCCAAGGGGCATTTCTAAAGGCGTTAAACTGACTGAAGCAGTAGGCCCTAAACGCTGAGGGTGACCTCGCCAATATAAAAGATGCATAGCCTCCCCCATGACGGGATTGATCGCCGCAGTGTTCCTGACGGATGCTTGAGGTTTCGCCTACAATGCTGGAACAAGTGTTGGGCAATCAGCAATGACGATTAATGTGGTAACTCTGGTAGGCCGTGTGGGCACTGACCCAGAGGTGAAATATTTTGAGTCGGGTACGGTGGTGTGCAACTTGACCCTAGCGGTGCGGCGACGGTCGAGCCGAGACGATAAGCCTGACTGGTTTAACCTCGAACTATGGGGTAAAAACGCCGAGGTGGCGGCCAACTACGTGCGCAAGGGCAGTTTGATTGGTATAAGCGGTGCACTGAAGCTAGACCATTGGCAGGATCGCTCTAGCGGCACGGCACGTTCGAAGCCGGTTGTGCGAGTAGATCGCTTAGACTTGCTGGGCTCTCGCCGAGATAACGAGTCGTCCATGACCTACAGCGACGATGAATTTTAGGAGATTAACTCCTATTTCTAGTTAGATACCCAAGGCCTATGGAGCAGCAGGGCCAACTTCCTCAAGCCAGTCAAAGATTTGGCTGAGCTGATCGGTGCTGACCAAGCCGTATTGCCACAGTGCCATGGGCAGTAAGTTTGTGGCTTGCCCTGCCTTGCGCAATCCCATGGCGATCGCCTCAGAGGACACCGCTAGTTCGGTTTGAAGAAACTCGATGAGCTGCTTTTGGCGTTGGGATGGCATGGCAATCAGGGCAGATGCTGGTAGTTAGCCCTTACTATAGCGGCTCTGACTGAATAC
The DNA here is from genome assembly GCF_014696135.1 of Nodosilinea sp. FACHB-141. Taxonomy (NCBI): domain Bacteria; kingdom Bacillati; phylum Cyanobacteriota; class Cyanophyceae; order Nodosilineales; family Nodosilineaceae; genus Nodosilinea; species Nodosilinea sp. FACHB-141. The sequence goes on from NZ_JACJPP010000022.1 coordinate 205,065, forward strand.
TGCCTCTGCCCTGAGAAATCCGATTTTTTGGGGGCGCGCTCTACCGTTAGGGGCGGCTTTCGAGATAAGTGGCGAGCCGAGTCAAGGTGTCGTTGAGCTTTTCTTCGATGGTGGGTTCTGCTGCTGCCTCAGCGTCATCTTTCCGCTTTAATTTCTCAAAGGCGCGGATCATCAAGAAGATCACAAACGATATCACCACAAAGTTGATGACAGCGGCGAGAAACAAACCGTATTTGATGCCGTTAGCAGAGAGGTTGGCAATATCCTCTACCCCTGCCGCCCGTAGCGCCGGATTCAGCAGAACAGGGGTGATGATGTCTTCGATAAACGAGGTGACCACAGCATTGAAAGCTGCGCCGATAATCACAGCGACAGCTAGGTCAATGACATTGCCGCGCATGAGAAACTCCTTAAAGTCTCTTGCGAAGCCGCCTGCGGAATTCACCGCCCGATCTCGAGTTTGTCTGTTGGCCATGTCTCCTCAATCCTTATTTTTAATTACGACCATATGGTATGCGACTAAAGCAATATCAGCGTTTCAAAGGCTCTATTTATGTTTGGAATGCTGAGACGGCAAAAACAGAGACTTAAAGTGCGGTTAACCTCCCAAGCTGACCGGGCTATAGAATGGCGGCAGCAATGGGGGAACTGCTGCACCCTGGTAGAATCCATCCAGAGCGAGAGCAGGGGCACTGATTTGAGGACAACCCCTGGGAGCGAAGCGAACCCATGCTGAAACCGATTCAAGTTGTTGAGCTGTTGATGACGACCCCTAGCCATCAAGACTTTGAGGCCGGGGACACAATCTTTGAGGCGGGTGCCTTAGGAAATTGCATGTACGGCATCATTCAAGGAGAGGTCGATCTGTGGGTTAGTGGCCACGTGTTTGAAACCATTTCTGCTGGCGACGTGTTTGGTGAAGGGGCGCTAGTGCAAATCCCCCATGTGCGAGCCTCTACGGCGGTAGCTAAAACCGACTGTCGGCTAGCTCTAGTGGATGAGGCTCACTTTAAGTTTTTAGTACAAGAGACGCCGCTGTTTGCCCTAGAGGTGATTCGTAGCCTCTCAAGCCGTCTACGGGCGGCCAAGGCGGTGGCTTAGGAGTGATGGATAGGGCGATCGCCTTCATGGTGCCTTGCCGAGACCAGGCTGTATGTTTAGCCACCCTTTTTGTAGCGGTGGCCGTCCTATCCTAAACTGCACCTCAGGACGTTAGTGAATACGGTTTAGACCGAGGAGTGACAGGATGGATGCAGCCGCCCTTTGGCAACGCTATAAAGACTGGCTCTACTACCACGAAGGTCTGGGCTTTTACCTAGATGTCAGCCGCATGGGTTTTGACGATGCCTTTGTCGCTGATATGCAACCCCGCTTTGCTAAAGCCTTTGCCGATATGGCCGCGCTGGAAGCTGGGGCGATCGCCAACCCCGACGAAAACCGCATGGTGGGTCATTACTGGCTGCGCGATGCCGACCTAGCCCCCACCCCCGAACTCAAACAAGATATTCTCGACACGTTAACCAGCATTGAGCAGTTCGCCAGCCAGGTGCGCACGGGCGGCATTTACCCCCCTGGTCAGGAACGTTTCACCGAGGTCCTCTCCATTGGCATTGGTGGTTCGGCTTTGGGGCCGCAGTTTGTAGCCCAGGCCCTAGGGCCAGACTTTCCACCCTTGGCGATTCACTTTATTGACAATACCGATCCCGAGGGCATCGATCGCATCCTTGCCCGACTGGAGGACAAATTGTCCACCACCCTAGTGATCGTTACCTCTAAATCGGGGGGCACCGCTGAAACCCGCAACGGTATGGTCGAAGTGCGCACTCGATTTGAGCAGCGGGGACTAAGCTTTCCTAAGCAGGCCGTCGCCATCACCGGGCGGGGCAGCAAGCTCGAAAACCAGGCCCTCAGCGAAGGCTGGCTGGCTACTTTCCCCATGCGTGACTGGGTGGGAGGCCGCACCTCTGAACTATCGGCGGTGGGGCTGCTACCTGCTGCTCTGCAAAACATTAGCATTCGCTCCATTCTCGGCGGTGCGCGCGAGATGGATGCGGCTACCCGTGTACCCGATCTGCGCCGCAACCCCGCTGCCCTGATTGCTCTGGCCTGGTATTACGCGGGCAACGGCAAAGGCGAAAAAGACATGGTGGTGCTGCCCTATAAGGACAGTCTGCTGCTGTTTAGCCGCTACCTGCAACAGCTGGTGATGGAATCCCTTGGTAAGGAAAAAGACCTAGACGGTAACTTGGTCTACCAGGGCATTGCCGTCTACGGCAACAAGGGCTCTACCGACCAGCATGCTTATGTGCAGCAATTGCGAGAGGGCGTGGCCAGCTTCTTCGTCACCTTTATTGAAGTACTGAAAGACCGGTCGGGTGATTCGGTGGAGATGGAGCCCGGTGCCACCAGCGGCGATTTTCTCTTTGGCTTCTTGCAGGGCACCCGCAAAGCCCTCTACGAAAATCAGCGCCAGTCCATCACCCTCACAATTCCTGAAGTCAATGCCCACACGGTAGGGGCTATGATCGCACTGTACGAGCGGGCAGTGGGCTTCTATGCCTCGCTGGTGAATATCAACGCCTACCACCAGCCGGGGGTTGAGGCGGGCAAGCTGGCTGCCGCCGGAGTGCTCGATCTACAGCAGGCTGTGGTAAATGCCCTGGCCCAAAGCTCAGAGCCGTTGACCCTGCGCGACCTAGCTGCTGCGGCTGGGGCACCCGATCAAGTGGAGACGATCTACGCGATCGCCCGCCACCTCCATGCCAACCAGCGCAGTCTGGCCATCCAGGGCAATCCTGGCCATCCCGACGCGATCAAGATCGCAGCGTTGAAATAACTCTAAGGGTTTGCAGAACTGAGGGCTAGCAGAGGTGAACGATCACCCCCGCTAGCCCTCAGCGTTTAGTCTGGAATCCACACATAGGGGCCGCCCGAGACCGTAACGCCTTCGGCTTTAGAAAAGCGAATCACCACTACCCGCGAGCTGTCGCGGCCCAGGTCGAGGTAGCCGCTGGCCCAAACCTCAGAACGCACCACGCCGGTAATTTCGAGGCGGTAGCCGCCGGGGGGCAGGTAGAGGGTTTCCTGGCGATCGAAATCGTGGGGGCGATATACCAGGCGGTTGTTTAAGTAAACTGCACCCCAGTCTTCACCGCGGGCATCAAACTCGATCCTGACCTGCTCGCTCTCTGGCTCAGGGTGGGGGTAAGGCAAAATAATGATCGATGGCTGGCGAAAAATGTTTGGCGACTGCCGAATGATCACCCGTCGGTTCGAGCGAATGATGCGGTCTGACTCAACGGTGGTGCCCTCTTGGGCCTGGGCGATCGGTGCGCAGGGTAGGGCGATCGCCACCGCTACTACCCAGAGGAGCCGCCACCAACGCCGAGTTAGTTGCTTAGGGACGGTTTTCAACCCCGGTCCTTTAAGAGACTTACTTTCATCCGCCTCAACCACCATCCCACCACTCCTTAACTCGCAGCCTCCAGTCCGATGGTAGTCGCCCCTGTTCTCAATCTAGAGAAGTCTGTGACTCTTAGCCAACCGGCGGCCTTTGGCGGGTAGATATCCACACCTCAAGGCTGCTCACCCAGTTCAGTAAAGTTGACTAAAATTTAGATAAGGAAAAACGGTTTGCCCAAACTTAGCGGCTAAGCTAGCTCTGAAGTTTGATTCAGCTTGTGCGATCGCCCTAACCGGGCACCTAAATCTATTTTGCCAAATCTATTTCGTCGTAGAGGATAGGGCTTTGAGTAATACCAGCAACTTTCGTGAAGCGATTAGCAAGGCCAAAGGGCAAACCCTGATTGGCCCCAACGTGATTAAAAATGCCCTGCCCTATGTAGGCGGCGGGCTGATTCTAACCGCTCTAGGTTCCTTTGGTGGCCTGAGCGTGATGGCCACCAACCCGGCCATCTTTATGCCCACCTTTTGGGTAGCGTTCGTTGCCCAGCTCGTGCTTTTCTTTGTGGCGATGAATGTCGCCTCTAAGGGCAACAACAGCACTGCCCTACCCCTGCTCGCCACCTATAGTTTGCTTACGGGCTACACCCTCAGCGGCCTGCTGGCCGTTGCCCTGGGTACGTCAGGAGTTGGTGTCACTGGCATCGGGTTTGCGGCGCTGTCCTGCGGCGTTGTCTTCATTGCGGCTCGCCAAATTGGGTCTAACCTCTCCGAAGAAGATGGCTTTGCCCTAACCCGCACCATTGGCATTGGTGTAGTCGCCGTCCTCATTGCAGTGGTGGGTCAGTTCATCTTCGCCATGTTTGGCGGCCCCATTCCTCAGTTTCTCGACATCGCCATCTCTGCCTTTGGTGTGCTGGTGTTCTGCGGTGCTTCGGTTGTCGATTTCTTCATTCTGCCCCGCACCTACAAAGATGAGCAGTACCTGTCAGCCGCGCTGTCGATGTACCTCACCTACATCAACCTGTTTGTCTTCATTCTGCGTCTGCTGATTGCCATCAACCGCGACTAGCACGCTGCTAGGGTTTACCTTCCCTATTAAATCGAAGTCCCGGAATCCATGTGGCTCCGGGACTTTTGTATTTATGGGATTTTCTCAGACATACACCCCGCTTTGTGCGCTAGCAAAGGCTAGGTTGCCCACCCGCACGGTCTGGGTAGTAGGCGCGATCGCCCTTACCGTCAACCAATTTTATCCCGCTGGAAATCTACACACTCATACTCGATGGAGTATCGGCGGGCGTGTAGCAATTAAAATCCTTTGCTAAGACAGTCCTGTTTCGTTCAATTGGGTCAACCATTGGCTTGAGAGCCTTCACCAACCTTGCTCAACTAAAAACTGCGTTTCGCGCCCCATCCTTCCTATACTGATACCTTGGTGTCCGTTACCCTTAGTCGCCCCGGATCAGTTTTAAGGAGTCCCATGTCTGTCATCCGCGCTCTGCATCAACAGTTGGTCAGCAAAGAACGCTCTGCGGTGGAGATTACCCAGAGCTACCTCGACCAAATTGCAGCCCTGGAACCCACAATTCGCAGCTACCTGACCGTGACTGGCGACCAAGCCCTGGCCCAGGCGGCCCAGGTGGATGACCGCATTGCCGCCGGGGAAGACATTGGCCTGCTAACCGGCATTCCCATTGCTCTAAAGGACAACCTTTGCACCCAGGGGGTACGCACCACCTGCGGGTCGAAGATTCTCGAAAACTTTGTGCCGCCCTACGAGTCAACGGTGACGGGAAAATTGCGGGATGCGGGGGCGATCGCCCTAGGCAAAACCAACCTTGACGAGTTTGCCATGGGCAGCTCCACCGAAAACTCCGCCTACCAGATCACCGGCAACCCCTGGGATGTGACCCGAGTGCCGGGCGGTTCCTCGGGTGGCTCTGCCGCCGCCGTGGCCGCTGGGGAATGTGCTGTGGCGCTGGGGTCTGATACGGGGGGCTCCATCCGCCAGCCCGCCTCATTTTGCGGCGTGGTTGGGCTAAAGCCCACCTATGGGCTGGTTTCGCGGTTTGGCCTGGTGGCCTACGCCTCGTCGCTCGATCAAATTGGCCCCCTATCCCGCACGGTGGAAGATGCCGCACTGCTGCTCCAGGGCATTGCGGGCCACGATCCCAGAGACTCCACCAGTTTGGATGTGAAGGTGCCCGACTACACCCAGTATCTCAAAACTGACCTCAAGGGTCGTAAGGTCGGCATCATTACCGAAACCTTTGCTGCCGAGGGCATTGACCCTGCCGTTAGAACGGCTACCGAGAAGGCTATTCAGCAGCTCAAGGAGCTTGGGGCTGAGATTCAAGAGATCTCCTGCCCTCGCTTCCCCTACGGTCTGCCCACCTACTACATCATCGCTCCGTCGGAAGCGTCCTCGAACCTAGCCCGCTACGACGGGGTCAAGTATGGCGTTCGCAACAACAACGACAGCTTAATGTCGATGTATACCAAAACCCGAGCCGAGGGCTTTGGCCCCGAGGTGAAGCGGCGTATCATGATCGGCACCTACGCCCTGTCGGCGGGTTACTACGACGCCTACTACCTTAAGGCCCAAAAGGTGCGCACGCTTATTAAACAAGACTTTGAGGCTGCCTTTGGTCAGGTCGATGTGCTGGTATGCCCTACGGCCCCCACCACTGCCTTCAAAGCGGGTGAAAAGGTAGACGATCCCCTCAGCATGTATCTGTCTGACCTGATGACGATTCCGGTGAACCTGGCGGGCCTACCGGGGCTCAGCCTACCCTGCGGCTTCGACGACCAGGGGCTACCCATTGGGCTGCAGCTGATTGGCAATGCCCTGCGCGAAGATCTGCTGTTTGAGGTGGGTTATGCCTACGAGCAGGCCACAGAGTGGCACCAGCGGGTGCCGTAGTCCACTGTTTAAACGAACTGGATGCGGCGTTGAGTTGAGTGGGGACCTCCCTGATTCGAGGCTTTTGACAGCCGTGTCTTCAGAAAGCTTGGCCTAATCCTGTCAGCTGCTGAAAAATCGTCACAGGGGAGTATAGGGAAGCGGGGCAAATACCCCATAATAGGCAGCAAGCAAGGGGCAAAGTTCTGTTAACCGTCACTGGTTCTAAACACCCACCCGCTTACTCACCTACTTCCTTCCTTTATTCCATGCCCATTGTCAAATTTCTCTTCGGCGTTCTGGGCATTGCAGGGGTCATTTATGTTTCGCTGTGCGGCTGGCTGTGGTTTGCCCAGCGGCGGCTCATGTATTTGCCCTGTCCGGCTCTGGGCGTGACTCCGGATGCGTTTGGCGTAGTCTACGAAGATGTTTGGATTCCAACGGATGGGGCTGGACAGCTGCACGGCTGGTGGCTGCCGGCGAACTCGGGCAATGACCTTACCATCTTGTATCTCCACGGCAATGCTGGCAATGTCTCCAGCAATTTGGGTAAGGCGCTGCAGCTGCGATCGCTAGGGGCCTCTGTGCTGACCATCGACTACCGTGGTTATGGCCAGAGTTCTGGTCCCTTCCCCACTGAGCAGCGGCTCTACGAAGACGCTCTGGCTGCTTGGCGGTTTTTGCAGGTTGAGCAAGGCGTCATGCCTCAACACCTAGTGATTTATGGCCATTCCCTCGGCGGGGCGATCGGCATTGAGTTGGCCAGCCAGGTGCCCCATCTGGCGGGTCTGGTGGTCGAAGCATCGTTCACCTCCATGGCCGATATGGCGACGCTCTCGCAGTACAACCGCTGGTTTCCGGTGCGTCAGCTGCTCACCCAGCGGTTTGAGTCAATCACTAAAGTCAACCGTCTAAAGGCTCCCACCCTATATCTCCATGGCTTGGCAGATGCCTCAGTACCGGCTGTGATGAGCGAGATGCTCTACCAGGCTACGGGTGGGCCAAAATCCCTTTGGTTGGTGCCCAACGCCGACCACAACGACCTGCCTGACTGGGCTGGTGAAGAGTTTGAGCAGCGGCTGCGCCAGTTTTTGCAGAATTATGTGTTGGCTAAGCATTAGTGGCAGCAATTGCTCTGCGAAGCCGATCTGAACTCTGCTCGTAGCGGCGACCTTTAGGGATCTGACGCTCACCTCCCTTATCCACTTACTCCCAATGTCAGCCCCCAACTCAAGAGCTGGCCGGTAGCGCCGGGGGCGTTGTCCACTGCCCGCAGCCGCCAGGTTCCTTGTGCTGGCTGGCCTAGGAGCCGCATTAGCACCGGCGTTGTTTGCAGCGTGTAGGTAGTGCGCAGTTCCGTTTGGCGCCCCAGAGTGCGGCCTTGAATAAGAACCGTAGTGCCGTTGGGAGAAACCAGCGCTAGGCTGATGTCTCCCAAAAACGGGTGGTCAAGGCTGACCTCAACCTGCACATCGGTTACCGTTCCAGTGACGGCTACGGCCACGCTGCTCTCCACTCCACTCGGCTGGTTGTCGGGTATGCTCCGCGCAGTCTGGTTTTGCTGCTGCACGACCTGACCCACCTGCCGCCCCGGCAAAGCCCGCCGCTGGGCCTCGCGCACCGCTGCCGCTGCATTGACCTTGCCGTAGCCAAACCATTGGGAGTGGCCATTGGCATTGTAGGTGCCGTGTTGCAGGCCGAGCTGGGGGTCGGGGGTGCGATCGACAATTTTGTCGGCGGTAGCCTGCAAGATTTCGCGTACCTGCCGAGCTGTCAGACTGGGGTTGACTGAGAGCATCAGCCCCGCCACTCCCGCCACCACTGGGCAGGAGCTAGAGGTGCCGCCAAAGGTGTTGGTGTAGTCTTCACCGGAGTAGCCGGCGGCCTGGGTGCGATCGCTCGTTACCATGCCCCGCCCCGGCTGGTACTGGGTCAGCGGTGGCCCAGTTTGCACATTACCCACTTGGGGCAGGGTCATATTGGGCGGCGCGTTGTTGCTAGGGGCCGCCACGGCGATATGTTCGCCCCAGTTGCTGTAGGCGGCCTTGGTGCCCAGGCTGGTCGAGGCAGACACCGCAATCACATCGGGGTGAATAGCAAACCCGCTCAGCCATCGCGTGGGGCCGCTGAGAGCGTTTTTGGGCCACTGGGTCTCGTTAATGGTGCCGCTGACAGGGCGGTTAGCATTGCCCGCCGAAAACACAATGACGCAGCCCTTGCCATTGCGCCCGGTGGTGGCGGCTCGAGTTAGCGCATGGGTCTGCCGCAGGGTGAGGGGAAAGTAGTTCGAGGCCGGTGACCAGCTACAGACGATCACGGCGGCCCCCCGACGTGCCGCCTCATTAAACAGCTGCTCGATCGCTCCATCGTCGATAAAGCCGGTGGTGCGAATCGGCAAAAAGGCGCAGCCAGGGGCCACCCCCACGATGCCGGTGGCATTTTCTTCGCCAATAGCCAGTCCGGCGACGGCGGTGCCGTGGTTTTCATTCTGCTTAGCGGGCAGGGGCAAAGCGTCTTTGTCTTGCAGATCTAGCGGTGCTACCAGCTTGCCCACTCCCTGAAGATCGGGATGGTTGAGGTCAAACCCGTCATCGCTGACGGCGATCACCACCGATCGCGACCCCCGGGTAATATCCCAAGCCGCCTCCGCTGAGATGTGCGACCCCGCCGCTAAGCTCGGGCCACCGTTATGAAACAGGTGCCACTGCTGGGGGTAGCGATCGTCCGTGGGGCGGTAGAGGCTGCCGGTTTCTATAGACAGGTTTGGCTCTGCTGCCAGCACCATCTCCAAAGCCATCAAGCGGTTAGCGATTTTGATTGGATTTTCGGTCGCCGCTGGGGTAACCCGCACCACAAAGGTATTAGGCATACCCTCCAGAGGGTTTTCGATGGCGATGCCCAAGCTACCCAAAATGGCGTCAATCGTGGCCACAGTCGTGTCAGGGGCAAACTGCACCGTCAGCTGGTCGGTCAGATAGACCCAGGTTTGAGGACTATCGACCAAGCGATATACATGGCTGGCAAAACGGATCGTCGGGTCTTGGCGGGCCGTGGTTAGAGCTGCTTCCAACCTGTTTTCGGCCATCTGCCACTCCACCAGTTGCCCTCCAGCCACCGCACGCACAGCCAAAGGGTGCAGGCGCTGTCGCAGCGGTTCTAATGCTGTGGCTGCCGTGAGACGAGTGGTGAAACGGGTAGGCACTTTCTCGAGCAGCAGCTCTTCGCCGCCGCGCTGCAGGATCTCTCCTCGAAAATCGCTGCGGGGACCACCGTGGGGCAAACGAGCATCAGAGGAAAATCCGGTCATCGATTTGATGGGCTCCAACAGGAACTTTTGGTCGCTAGAGCAGTCTGTGACCTGGCTGTGGCGCTAATTTCTAGCCCTGGGTAGGTGTCTGGCTGAGCCAAAAGTCGGTGCTGCGCCATACCGAGATGATAAGATACCCCAGTGTTTTTCTGTTTAGTTGTCTCGTCCTGCTCGTTGTCCCTCACTGCGTTTTACTCTATGGTCGTTTTCACCCGTTTTCTGCGTCAGTCTTGGGGCGGTTGTGCCGCCGCTGCCCTATCTATTGCTCTGGTTGCAGGGGGATCTGGGGTGGCCCTGGCCCAGGAGGCTGGCGGCTCTGACCCAGCGCGGCCTCTGAACCAGGCCAGCAGCGCTCTCAGCATTGCTTCGGGGCAGCAGCTGATGACCGAGGCCAATGCCGCGATCGCTGACCAAAACTATCCTCTGGCTGAAGAGAAGCTCAAGGCGGCGAGAGATAGTTTCAACCAGATCTCGACCTTCTACCAAGAGCTGGCGCAAATGTTTGTCGGTGTCGACACGCAGATCAACCGCAGCAACCGAGAAAAAGCGCTTGAAACCGCTCAGCTGCGCGACCAGGCTACCTACCAGCTGGCGCTGGTTTATCGCTCGCAAAATCAGGCCAGCGAGGCAGTGCCCCTGCTGATGGAAATTCTGCGCAGCCAGCAGCCCACTCGCGATCTGGGCCAGCGAGCCTATCAACAGCTGTTTGAACTGGGCTTTGTCGATGAACCCTACAACGGCCGGGCAGCTACTACCCCAGTTGAGCCAGCCGAGCCGGGTGAAGCAGCCGAGCCGACCGAGCCAGCCGAACCGACCGAGTAGACGATCGCAGCGGCGGTTTTCTCGATTGCCTATAGCTAGATTCAATGCCCCGGGTTAGCGATCGAGGGTTGCTCCTGGCAATATAGTCCTAGGGGATTCGAGTAATCCCAGCTACCCATCCCACAAGGAAACTGTTCATGATTACTCCCGATCAGGTTAGCGCCATGATCAAGTCTGGCCTTCCCGATGCCGATGTGCAGGTGCAAGATTTGACCGGCGGCGGCGATCATTACCAGGTGGTTGTGGTTTCGTCGCAGTTTGCGGGGCGCAGCTTGGTGCAGCAGCATCAGCTGGTTTATGGAGCGGTGCGCGAGGCCATGTCCTCCGAGGCTATCCATGCGCTAGCTTTAAAGACATATACCCCAGAAGATTGGGCCGCTCAAAGCGCCTGAGCCTGGGCATCGATTTGCCTCAATTGTTTACTCCGTTCTGCAAGGGTATTGACGCTATGGATTCGGCAACTAAAGAAAGGCTCGATCAGCTGGTTCAAAACAACACCATCGTGGTGTTTATGAAGGGCAACAAGCTCATGCCCCAGTGTGGCTTCTCCAACAACGTTGTGCAAATTCTCAACGTGCTGGGTGCCCCTTTTGAAACGGTCGATGTGCTGGCTGACCCAGATATTCGTCAGGGCATCAAGGAATATTCTAACTGGCCTACCATTCCCCAGGTGTACATCAATGGCGAGTTTGTCGGTGGTTCCGACATTCTCATTGAGCTGTACCAAAACGGCAAACTCCAAGAGATGGTTGAGATCGCCTTGGCTTCTTGAAGATTTGGGGTAAAGACAAGGGCCAAGTTTAACTTCGTGAACAACTCCGCTTAGCTCTCGTTCATCAGAGGTTGAGCGGAGTTGTCGCATCAGCACTTAGGCAACGCCTCGCATTGGCGTTGCCTAAGTGCTGATGCGACATAGAGGGTTACCTGGGCCAGGCGATCGCTGCTTGTAGATGGCTGCGATCCCAATCCGGTCCGCTCTAACGCGAGGTTTTGCCGAGGTAGCAGGGGTAAATCTCTAGAATATTGAGCCTCGACCGCTTCCTCTCATCGTGGCAGCAGCTTGTTAATCACGTAGGATTGCTAGGGTGAATTCAGACCTTCGCATCGCGTCATGTCCCCAACTACCCTGCCGGTTGCCTTTCAGCAGCGTCTCGACCAATCTGCCATCACGCGCCCGATGGTGCGGCTGTGGCTGCTGGCCGCCAGCCTGATCGCCCTAGACGGGTTTGACTTTTTTATCATTGGGGTTGCTCTGCCGTTTTTGCAGCGTGACCTTGATCTAGGGCCAGCAGCAGTTGGAGCCGTGGCGGCGGCAGCAGTGGCCGGTTCGCTGCTGGGCTCATTGTTTCTCGGGCCGCTCACCGATAAATTGGGCCGCCAGCCCATGCTGATTGCCGACGTCATTTTGTTTGTAGTAGCTACTGCTGGCACTGCCCTGGCCTGGAACCTGACTTCGCTACTGGTTTTTCGGATATTGGTTGGGGTGGCGATCGGGGCCGACTATCCTATCAGCGTGGCATACATTGTCGAAAATGTGCCCACGCGCCACCGCGATCAGCTAGTGATTGGAGCATTCTCTTTTCAGGCGGTGGGGGCGCTGCTGGGGGCACTGGTGGGCATCGCCACCCTGTATGGATTTTCTGTGGGCTATCCAGGTGACGAGCAGATGGCTATTCACTACGCTTGGCGCTGGATGCTAGGGGTGGGGGTAATTTTAGCGCTGGGAGTGGCCCTGGCACGCCTAGCCGTCTCCTTAGAAAGCCCTGCTTACCTACTGGCTCAAGGGGACTATGAAGGAGCATCCAACATGGCCTCTGAGCTACTGGGGGAGACCGTCACCCTAGAGCCCGATCGCAGTTCACCAGATGGCCAGCTCCAACTCCGCTATCGAGATCTGTTTGCCCCCACCTACCGTCGCCAGACGCTGCTGGCTTCGGTGCCCTGGTTTTTGCAAGATATTGCTACCTACGGGGTGGGCATTTTTACCCCGGTTATTTTGGGTATTTTGGTTTTTGGCGGATCGTCTAATTTGGTGACGCAGACCCTGGCCTCGGCTAAGGGCTCGGCGCTGGTCGATATCTTTTTAATCCTCGGCTTTCTGCTGGCGGTGCTGCTGGTTAAGCGGCTGGGGCCAATTGTGCTGCAAATCGTTGGCTTTTTGGGCATGGCTCTGGGGCTGGGGCTGCTGGCGGCCTCGACCGGGCTGCCACCCGAGAGCCGCACGGCTCTCGGGTTAATTTTTGGCGGCTTTCTGCTGTTTAACCTGTTGATGAATGCAGGTCCCAACGCCACTACCTTTCTACTTTCGGGAGCGGTGTTTCCGGCTGCGATTCGAGCTAGTGGGGCTGGGTTGGCGGCTGCCTTAGCCAAAGCTGGCGCTGTGTTGGGGACCTTTGGGTTGCCGGTTCTACAGCAGACCCTAGGGTTGGCCCCAACGCTAGGGTTGTTGGCGGTGCTGTGCGGGGTAGCTGCTTTGATGACCTTCGTCTACCGTCGAGAAGCATCACAACTGCGACTACTCGGTGATAGGGCAGATGAGGCGATCGCCCCATCATTGCCTGAATAAGCGATTTCCTAGTGGTAATGAGGTAACCCTGAGCATGGCCAAAGCATCAGTGGCAAGCATGGGGCAATGCCCAGCAGTAACCCTAGGCGATTTGTACGTTTCAAATTGAGTGAGTTGGCAAACAATTCATACCTGGCTGCTCTGAAGGAGCCCTCAGCTCGCCGTCATTGCTGAAGCGGCTGCTTCTTCACTCTCGGGGGCGACTTCTTCAAAGCGAATTACATCCTGGCGAGGGCTAGCATGGCTAACCCGCACCTGAAACTGCTCCCCTAGAGCTACAGCCCGGTTGAAGCGCATGGCCAACTCCAGGCCCAAATCTTCTACCATAATTAGCCCTAGTCCTTCGTCTTCCCTCAGCCAGCGCAGCAGCATCACTTCCCACACTCGGTCTTGGTGACGGCGCAGGTATTCTAAGGACCAGTAACGCTTGGTTTGGCGCTCGACTAGGGTGGCTTCGTAAGCCGCAGAACTGGCCCCGATGGCCAACTCGGTCACTTCTGTGGAGGAAAAGGGCAGCGGCTCGCCCCGTAGGTGAGCCTTGAGTTGAAAGTGGGTCACCAAGTCGAGGTAACGCCGAATGGGGGAGGTGACCTGACTATAGCTGTCTAGCCCCAAGGTGGCATGGCGGCTGGGGGTAATACCCACTTCACTGCGGGTCATGCAGCGGCGAATAGCCGAGTCACGCACCCAACCCGTAGGCAGCTGAATGAGTTCTTCATCCGAGGGCAGCTCCGGCTGGGGTTGGCTGCGAAAGGGAATTGCTAGAGCGTGGGTTTGCCCATAGCGAGCGGCTACTTCTCCCGCTAAAATCATCATTTCGGCTACCATTTGCCGGGCCGTGGAGTCGTTGAGAACCTCGATAACAATGTCATCTTCGGCCTCAGACACCTTGATGCTCGACTCGGGCATGTTGATACTGATCGCCCCCTGGGTGAGCCGCCACCGGCCTCGCACCTTGGCCCAGTGGGCTAGCCCTTGCAGCTCGGGCTCAGCGGTAATGCCTAGCTCCAACATTTCGTCAACGTCGTCGTAGGTCAGTCGATAGGTAGGACGAATTAGCGTGGGGTGAATTTGATAATCCTGAATATCGCCATCGGCTGTCAGGGTAATGCCAAAGCTGAGGGCACAACAGGTTTGGCCCTGAATTAGACTCATAGCCCCGGTCGCCAGCTCCATGGGGAACATGGGAATCATGCCGGTGGGCAAATAAACGGTGGTGCAGCGGCGGCGGGCTTCTAAATCTAGATCGTCTCCGGGCATAAGCCAGCGGGTCGGGTCGGCAATATGAATCCAGATACGCTGGGTGCCATCGCCTAGAGTCTCTAAGCTCAGGCCGTCGTCGATTTCTTGGGTGCTGGCGTCATCTACGGTGTAGGCCTTGAGGTGGGTGAGGTCTACCCGGTGGGCATCGGGGTCAGGCGGCGGAGACTGGAGACGCTGCTGCGCCATGGTAAGGGTTTCCTCAGAAAAGTGACCGGGAATTTGGCTGCGCCTGAGAGCCAGGTTTTCGTGGACGCTCCACAATCCCAGTGACACTAGGGTATCAAATGCACCCGCCGCTGTCGGGTTAGTACCCAGAGCATTAAGAATTTCTACGGCCTGGGTGCGCTGGCTCGACTCGTCGCCAAACAGCGCTAAGCGCTCAAGGATTTCGAGGCGAGGCCGATCGCTCTTTTCCCAGCTGACGGTCTCCCCCGCCATGGCCTGACGGGCCTTGGTGATAAACGATTCCCACTCGTGCTGGCGCTGGGCTTCGCGTTCGAGCTGTAGCCGTAGCTCATCAACTTGGGCAGCAGGGCGAGGTTCGTAGCGATCGCCCTTTTGCTTAAAGAAAATTTTGTCCTCTACCAGCAGTCGGTGGGCTGCGTAGCAAAAGGTAGGGCTCTGGTCAGAAAATAGCAGCTCTGCCAAAGTCGCTGGGTCAGCAGATTCCCCAGATTCAATTAAAAACTCCCAGGCAATCTCTAGGCTAGAGGGATCGATATATGACCCAGCCTCTGTCGTGAAGGGAGCAATGTCAGTGGGTTTATAGGTGTTGCCGCTAACCTCATAGGTGAGATCGCGGGGATGAAGGGTGTGGGCTTGACCCCGCTCGTCGATCACAACCCAGTTTTTTTTGCCCTCGGGGCGATCGACAACCCCTAGACGGGGCTGCCCCTGGTGCTTAAATTCGACTAACGTTCCTTTGTCAACCAAGCCAACACCCTAGCGATCGCCATCCCTAGCCTAGCCTAGCCTTCCCCATTCACATAGGGCAGCAGGGCGATAATCCGCGCCCGCTTGATGGCTGTGGTGAGTGCCCGCTGTTGTTTAGCGGTCAAGCCAGTGATGCGGCGGGGCAAAATTTTGCCGCGCTCGGTGATGAACTTGCGAAGCAGATCGACATCTTTGTAGTCGATCGGGTCTTCGGGCTTGATTGGAGATACTCGACGACGAAAATAGGCCATGGGTGCTAATTACTTGATTTCTTTGTGGATAGCGTGCTTGTTGCAGTGGGTGCAGAACTTTTTGAGTTCGATGCGGTTGGTCGTGTTACGACGGTTCTTTTGGGTGGTGTAGCGCGATACACCGTTAGAGCGCTTGTCGGGGTTGGTCCGGCATTCGGTGCACTCTAGGGTTATGACGAGGCGGACGCCTTTAGCCATGACTGTTTACCTGAAAATAGGGCGGGCAGAAATAATACACAGTCTTTCATTATTTCATAGGCTGCTCAGATCTGCCAAATTTGATTTTTTGAAACTTTGGCAGGGAGCGAAACGGGGGGGAGGTAGCTATGTAGGGTGCATTCGCGAAGCAATGCACCACTAGACTCGGCAGTATAGCTAGTGGCAAGGCCTGCGGCGCATAACTGGGGTCGAAAGCTAGATCTGCTGCTGGGGCCATTTCGCTGGCCCCAGACCCCCATCGAGAAAGGCGTTCCGCCGCCCTTCACCCCACGGAAAGAACTAACCGATCATCGGTTTAAACCTTTGTTCTGCCAATCAACCTGTGATCAACATTCATCCTCTCACCTTCCTCACTACCCATCCACTCGTCCACCCATCTACCCCGTCACTCCCCTAATCCGTCACCTTCTGCTCCACGCCAAACCCAACCAGCGCTAGGTTATCCAACGCTTCTCCCTCAGCGGGGCGGTGGTAGTTGAGAATGCGGCGAATGCGCATGTTGGGATTGACTAGCAGAATGGAGTCGACGGAGACCACGCGGGTGTAGGGGGTGGTCATGAGCAGTTCGTGATTGCTCTGGTTGTAGGTGAAGGTGGAGATGATCGGGCGGTCTTCTTCGTAGGCGCGATCGCGCAAATAGTCTCCCGCTAGCATGGTCCCCTCTTGCTGCTTGGGCACAAATAGGGCTCGCAGCTCCTGGGAGACCTCTTCGCCTTTGTCAGACACGGTGTGGAAGGCGAGCTGAAAGCCGGGCAGCTGGTCGATATTATCTATCGGGTTGTAGCCGTTGTCGGCTAGCACTTTGCGCCGCAGCTCGGGGGTGATGGCATCGACGCGAAAGTCGGTGTGCGATCGCTCCACATCTTGCTGAGCAATGTAGTGGTAGGTGCGCTCAATCGACCATTGGCCAATGCAGCAGTTGAAAAAGTAGGTGATGTCGGCTAAATCCATTGTGTTAGCCCAAAGGAGTGCATTACCTCCTACGGTACCAGGGTTTGCGGAGGCTCTCATCAACCGCCTAAGACCCTGCCTTCAACGCATTCAAGCCTTAAGTATTAATGCTTACAGAATCTCCCGTGAGACTGCGTAGGATAGGCGAAAGTTTGGCTAAATCACCCACTTGGGTCATTGTCGGACGCTTACTTGCCCATTATGATAAAAGCTAAAGTTAAGAAGTTTAACAATCCTGCTTTTCTGGATTGACTTTTGCTGCTCCATGTCCCTCTCTTTGGATGGCTGATTATGCCCCTCTCCACTGATGTTGCCCGCATTTTGGCTGAACCTTTGGTGCAGGCCTTTTTTCAAGACACTGCCGGAGACTGGCGCTCGGAGCGTCGCTACTACACCCTTAAGAGTGGCGAAACTCAGGAAGTGGTCAGCCAGATCACGATTGAATTTCTGGAGGCTGGTGCAGATCAGCTTCTGGAACTTGCCGATTTACACCAGCTCGATCCTCAAAAGCCATTAATCTGCGGCACCACCGTCACCTGGGAAAGCGAGTACGTAGGCACCGGCAAAAAGCCGGTGGCGGGCAGCACCATTTTTGGGGTGCGCGGGACGACCTTGTATCGCGATCGCGGCTTTGCCACCTCTAAACCTGTCACCGCCCAATACCACTTCACCGACAGCCGCACCCTGGTGCTCAAAACCCAGTACAACGACTCTTCTTTTGAAGAGGAACTGCGGCTAATCGGCCAGCGCTACCGCACCCGCCAAACGGTGATTTCCCGCGCTGGAGAACAGATTATGATTGGGCAATACCTGGAAACTCGCCTTTGAGGTTAATTTTGGGGCCTAGAAGCTGCTGGGCAAGGGCTCCCTCGGTTTAGCATTCTGGTATAGCCATTGCCAGAGAAAAGAGAATGCTAATCGATCTGAGCCACACCGTAGAGCACGGCATGATTACCTATGAAGGTATTCCTGGCCCCATCATTTGCGATTTTCTCAGCCGAGAAGCCTCGCAGGCCCACTACGCCAAAGGCACCACTTTCCACATTGGCAAAATCGAAATGGCGGCCAACACCGGTACGTACATCGATTCGCCCTTTCATCGCTACGCCGAGGGCAAAGATTTATCAGAACTGCCTTTAGAATCCATCGCCGATGTCGATGGGCTACTGTTTCGGGCTGACCTAGCGCAACGGGCGATCGGCCCAGAGTTGTTTGCAGGGGCAGCGGTTCAGGGCAAAGCTGTACTTGTACATACCGGGTGGTCTCAGCACTGGCGTACGGCTCAGTACTTCAAAGGGCATCCCTTTTTAACCGCAGCAGCGGCAGAATGGCTCCAAGCTGCTGGCGCTCGATTGGTGGGCATTGACTCGCTCAATATTGACGACACTAGCGATGGCCATCGCCCTGTGCATTCAATTTTGCTGGGTGCAGATATTCCCATCGTTGAGCACATGTGCAACCTCGAAAGTCTTCCCGAGTCGGGATTTAAGCTACACGCCGTGCCCGTTAAGGTCCAGAACTTTGGCACGTTTCCCGTGCGGGTTTACGCAGTTACTTAAGATTGATGGTTGCATATAAAGTTTCGCCAGGCTCAGTCGAATCTGACAAGATTTCCCTAACCTGCGCTTGAGCTGTAATCCATGGAACGCTTAGTTAGCCACGGCGCATCCTTCGGGCACATTGCCTTGGTCAGAAAGCTTTGGGTAGGTAAGTGGTTCATCACAGTGCAGCGGGGCACAGGAATTGGCAAGGGTTAAGCACCGCCTGACGCTACTCCGCAAATATTAGGACCTTCTAGAATCTTTAGCGGGTTTGAACGACGGTAGGGCTCACCAAGCCCCAGTGAGGGTTACCGTCGCCCGTGGTTAGGCTGACCCAGCCTAGCCCTTCGCTGGTGCCCACCCAGATCTTGTTGCCTGTGTTGGGCGACAGTGACAGAATGCGCCCGGAGGGCAGAGACGGCACCTGACCCAGCAGTTCGCCGCTGTCGGGCTTGATCTTAAATAGACCTGTGGTGGTGCCCACCCAAACATTTCCGGCCTGGTCAAACTCGACCGTTTGCACGTTTTTGTCGCGCATTGTCCCCACCGATCGCACCAGCTCAGACCGCACCGGGTCTACGACCAAAAGACTGCTGGCTGTACCAACCCAGAGATTTCCTTCAGGGCCGAGGGTGAGCGACTGCACCGCGCCGCCGGGCAGGTCGCTGACTTCGCGAACGGGGAAGGCATTGGCGGTATTGATCTGTACTAGGCCGCTGAGGGTGCCAACCCAAAGGTTGTTGTTGCCGTCGAGGGCGAGGGCGTTGGCGCTGACCCCCGGCAGGCGCTGCACGGTGGTCATGAGCAGGCCGCGATCGGGACTGATCATAACTAGGCCGCGATCGGTACCGGCCCAGAGAAAGCCGCGGCTGTCTACCAACATCGACAGCACCCGGTTAGAAGGCAGGGTGAAGTTTTGAGCGGTAATGACGTTAGTGCGTGGGTCGACCCGTACTAGGCCGTCATAGGTGCCCACCCAGATCCGCCCGACCCGGTCTTGGGCTAGAGACTCTAGGGTGCGGCTGGGCATTCTAACCCGTTGCAGTACTTGCCCGGTTTCGGGATTGATGCGAGATAACCCTGCCCAGGAGCCAACCCAGAGGTCGCCAGTAAAGTCGGGCTGTAGAGCGGTGACGCGATAGTCGCTGGTGAGGGGAGCTTGAGCGATCGCAGGGGCTAGGGAGCGGTGGGCGTCGGCGAGGGGTGATAGACGCGGAGCGGTTTCCCCGAGGGTAAGGGATGGCTGATGAAAACTTCCCGGTGACAGCGTTAGCGACGATAGAATCAGCAGGCTTAACATAATCTCTCCCCACGGTTTGCGGTGGCGTGCAATAGCCCCTAATGAATGACTATCAAGGGTTTGGGCACCTCAAGCGTTACAGTATATCGACAATTTCAGAGAGCGGAGTCTTTGGGGAGATTTTACCTGCCAGCACTGTCGGGGACTAGAACACGGCCTGCTTCAAAGAACTTGAGAAACCCACACCTTGGTTCATCTGGATTCATAGTTTTTAGTTATGAATGTATACAGATCTTCCAAAATTAAACTTATCCAATCGCTGATAGTATGCTAACCATACGGTAATTAAAAATACTAAAAGCATTTGCAGGGTTAGCCGTTTTGAGGGCCGGCTTTGAGGGTGCTTTGGTATTTCTACTCGTCTCAAATTAGCGTGGACTGACCGGGGCTTGGGCTGAGCAGAGGCTTCCTTAACTGAGGAAGCTTGTTTGTGTGTGGCTGGGCTGCAGGGGTTCGCTTGAGGGATTTCTTAGATTCACAGGAAGGGAGACATGTCTTACTCTCAGACGACGACTCAATCAAAAGCTGGATACAGCGCCGGGGTTAAGGACTACAAACTGACCTACTACACCCCGGATTACACGCCTAAGGATACCGATATCCTGGCGGCGTTCCGGATGACTCCCCAGCCCGGCGTACCGCCCGAAGAGTGCGCTGCTGCTGTGGCTGCTGAATCTTCCACCGGTACCTGGACTACGGTGTGGACCGACCTGCTGACCGACATGGATCGGTACAAGGGTCGTTGCTACGACATCGAGCCCGTGCCCGGTGAAGACAACCAGTACATCTGCTACGTGGCTTACCCCCTCGACCTGTTTGAGGAAGGCTCGGTTACCAACCTACTGACCTCCCTAGTCGGTAACGTGTTTGGCTTTAAAGCCCTGCGCGCCCTGCGTCTCGAAGACCTGCGCATTCCCGTGGCCTATTTGAAGACCTTCCAAGGTCCTCCCCACGGTATTCAGGTAGAGCGCGATCGCCTCAACAAGTACGGTCGTCCCCTGCTAGGCTGCACCATTAAGCCCAAGTTGGGTCTGTCGGCGAAGAACTACGGCCGCGCCGTGTATGAGTGCCTGCGCGGTGGTCTCGACTTCACCAAGGATGACGAGAACATCAACTCCCAGCCCTTCCAGCGCTGGCGCGATCGCTTCTTGTTTGTGGCCGACGCCATTCACAAGTCCCAGGCTGAAACCGGTGAAATCAAGGGTCACTACCTGAACGTCACCGCCGCCACCTGCGAAGAGATGATCAAGCGGGCCGAGTACGCCAAAGAACTCGACATGCCCATCATCATGCACGACTTCTTAACCGGTGGCTTTACCGCCAACACCAGCCTGGCTCACTGGTGCCGCGATAATGGTGTGCTGCTGCACATTCACCGCGCCATGCACGCTGTGATCGACCGCCAGAAGAACCACGGTATCCACTTCCGCGTACTGGCCAAGTGCCTGCGTATGTCCGGTGGTGACCACATCCACACCGGTACCGTTGTGGGCAAGCTAGAGGGCGATCGCGCCGGCACCCTGGGCTTCGTTGACCTGCTGCGCGAAAACTACATCGAGCAAGATAAGTCTCGCGGTATCTACTTCACCCAAGACTGGGCTTCCATGGGCGGCGTCATGGCTGTGGCCTCCGGTGGTATCCACGTGTGGCACATGCCCGCGCTGGTGGAAATCTTCGGCGACGACTCCGTGCTGCAGTTTGGTGGTGGTACTCTGGGCCACCCCTGGGGTAACGCGCCGGGTGCTACCGCTAACCGCGTAGCTCTAGAAGCTTGCGTTCAGGCCCGTAACGAAGGCCGTGACCTGGCCCGCGAAGGTGGCGACATCATCCGCGAAGCCTGCAAGTGGTCGCCCGAACTGGCTGCCGCCTGCGAACTGTGGAAGGAAATCAAGTTCGAGTTCGACACCGTTGACACCATCTAAATGGCTAGCGGGTACTGTGGTACCCGTTGGCAGGCGGTTGAGGGCGTGTTGGCTAGTCCACCGATCCGCAGGTTCTTGAGAATCCTTGGGAATGCTGCACAAGTTACCGAATATTCGCACTATTCGGGCTTAGATTCAGGGCTACCGACCGCCCCCTGGTGGGGTCTACGTCAATCGTTCGAGAGACACCAATGGACCTTAAGCAAGCGGCTAAAGACACTGCTAAGGTGCTCACTAGCTATCTGACTTTTCAGGCCGTGAAAACGGTGCTGGATCAGCTCAAGGAAACCAACCCCTCCCGTGCCTATTGGCTCAACGCTTTCTCAACCAAAGAAGCGCTCCAGGATGGTGAAGCCTACCTGAGCGCCCTGCTGGAAGAAAGCGCAGACCTGGCGATTCGGGTGATGACCGTGCGGCAGCACATTGCAGAAGGTATCTGCGAGTTTTTGCCCGAAATGGTAGTCACCAGTATTCAGCAGGCCAATATGGAACACCGCCGCCAGCATTTAGAGCGCATTACCCAGCTCGGAGCTGCCGAACACGCCGTAGATTCAGAATTTGTTGAGGACACTGATGTCCCGCAAGAATCCACGGCTGACAGCGACCCCTCCCCTGAGTAGGCGATTGAGTTCAACTCTGTTGCTCATTCATTTAGTTCACGACGTCAGCCGATCGCACCCTAGTTAACCTAACGAGGACCTATGAAAACTCTGCCCAAAGAGCGTCGTTTTGAAACGATGTCTTACCTGCCCCCGCTCACCGATGCCCAAATCGAGCGGCAAATTGCCTACATCCTGAAGCAGGGCTATTTCCCCGCCATTGAGTTCAACGAAGCCTCGAACCCCGAGGAGTACTACTGGACCATGTGGAAGCTGCCCCTGTTCAACGCCAATTCTACTCAAGAAGTGCTGAGCGAAGTGCAGGCCTGCCGTTCTGAGTACTCCAACTGCTACATCCGCGTAGTGGGCTTTGACAACGTCAAGCAGTGCCAGATCGCTAGCTTCATCGTGCACAAGCCCGGTGCTACCAACAGCGGCTACCGCTACTAAGGTCTTACCTGTAAAGGGTTAGACAACGAGACAAAGGGCGGAGAGGATAACCTCTCCGCCCTTTGTGTTTTGGAGACAAGCTTGAATAATCTACTGGCCGGCTTCGAAGATCTCGTTGGCCATTAGCCGCAAATTCGGAAACCCTGGCGAGACAATATTGTCTTGCTGGCGAAAAAGCTGAGTTTCGTAGACGCCATTAGCCCAGCGGCAAATAGTGATGGTCGGTTGCTTAGGATTGCCAATGTAGCGGCGGCCGCCCAGGCCCAGGTAGTCCACAATCCAGTATTCACAGATGCCCATGGCTTCGTAGTCTTCAAACTTACGGGCGTAATTATCGGGCCAGTTGGTTGAGACAACTTCCACTAAGAGCTTGATCGAACTGGCTAGGGTAATCACCGATTCCCGCCTCCACAGAGGCTCTTGGGCCAGCGCGGCGGTATCCACCAATAGGCACGTCTGGCTTATAGCCACTCTCATAGCCCAAGGCTGCACCAGTACTGTATTGGGGATGAAATAGTTGAGGTTTTCCTGCTCTAGGAGAACATTAAACTTGCGGTTCAATAAACCTACTACTTGCTCATGTGCCCCCGTCGGCTGCACTTCAACTACCACTCCATCGTGCAGCTCGTAGCGTCCGGTTTCTGGCAACCAGGCCAAAAACTCCTGCAAGCTCATGTACGGCTGAGATGACGCCTGAACCATGGGTTTAACCCCATGTCGGCATCAGTGAATGATGCTCTTGAGCGCAGAGGACTGGTAGGGTTTGTGCCCACTTGCCAGCCCTAAACTGATTCTACAAGCTAGCTCTTAGCCTAGCGGTTGGCACAGGTGGCCAGCAGTTGCTGGTCTAGCTCCGAGAGGGTGGCGATCGCATGCAGGCCCTCTAGCTCAGTGACTCCCGCCCCGCCGCTGCTGCTGGCGACGGCGGTATCGGCTACCATTGCTACCGAATAGCTCGATTCGCTCTGGTCATAGGCATTGGTGATCACCAAGTCGAGGGCAGCGTTGCCCACTGTGCCGCGCACACAGTCAAAGGACGACGAGGGCTGATAGATAGCCCCATTCAGGCGGCCTTCCTGAGCTTCAAATACAAAGTAGATGGCCCCTACCGTATCAGCCACTGGCGACTCACCGTAGAGATAGGTGCCGTTGGGGATGGCAGGGGTGCTCCCCGATGCGCCACCAGCCATGGCCGAAAGCCCGACCACAGCGGCGGCAGCGGTGGCTAAACGACGCAGGCTGGTCTGGACGCGATCGCCCCCGGTGAGGAGTTCGGTTTGGGCAGAAAAAGTGGGGGAAGAAGCCATTACGGGGGGATTTCACGCGACATCAGTAATATCCCTCTAATTACCGATGCCCGTGGTGATAGCTCCCCTTAGCGGGGGTGACGTTAGTAAGGTGAAGGTGTGATCTAGATCAGTCTTGCTTGCTATGATCAGACGCTCAACGCATCAACCGCTGCAACCGCCGCATATCAAGCTATTTGGCTTCAGCGTCGGGCTGCTTGCACTTGTTATAGAAGGATGCTCTTTAGGCCCGATGAAGGGCGTTGAACCAATAAAACCGACCCTGAAAGTACCTGCCCTAACGGCACCTCAAAATCTCGCTACAGACCTAACAACGCCTTCCGAGCCCGCCACTGTCTGGCAGCACCTCCAGCAAGCTGATAAGCAACTCTATGTAGTGCTACTGCGCCATGCCCTAGCTCCAGGCACAGGTGACCCGGCTAACTTCCGTCTGGGTGACTGTACGACCCAGCGCAATTTATCTACTGAGGGGCAAGACCAGGCGCGGCGCATTGGGGCAGCGTTTCGACAGCGAGACATTGCTGTGGTGCAGGTCTTGTCTAGCCAGTGGTGCCGATCGCTCGACACCGCTACGCTGATAGATCTAGGGCCAGTGGAACCGTTTGAGCCGTTGAACTCATTCTTTAGCGATCGTAGCCCTACCGCCGCGCAAACTGCCCAAATTCGCGACTATCTGCGCCGCCAGCCCGACCGGGGCGTCATTGTGATGGTTACTCATCAGGTCAACATCACAGCGCTGACTGGGGTGGTACCCGGCTCTGGGCAGGCCGTTGTGGTGACTCTCGATGAGGGAGGAAATTTAGTGCAGGTAGGGTTGTTGGACGTAGGGAAGTAGCTACAGGTGAAAAAGAGGGCAATAAAAAAGGAAGGAGCATAACTCCTTCCTCAGCTTTGAAATTGTTGGGGTTTAGCTTAAGACAAGCTTAGACTTCCTCAAGACGGGCGTAGAAAACGCCCTGAACCTTGATGTCTACTGGCTCAGCAGTGCCCATGTCGGTATCAGAGGGCTGCTCTGCTTCAAAGGTGCCGCCAATCTCGCCAGTGGCGCTGTCGATCTTAGACACCCGCAGGGAGATATGACCCTGACCGACGTCAAAGGATTTTACATTTTCCTTCTCATACTCTTCGCTGTCGCCGCTGCCAGGTAGCGCTACAGCGCTGTCATAGCCAGTGGCCAGACCGCGGCCCTTGGGGTCGAGGAAGTTAGAGGTGCGGTAGGAGGGCACTGAATAGTCACCCTCAAAGTCGATGGAGCTGTTTAGAGCGCTTTGCCCCGGTTGGGACTTAGCAGTCAAACCCTTGACGGTAAACAGGAAAGGCTCTTGCTGACCACCGGGAAGCTGAACGGTAATGGCCTGGAAATCCATGCCGCCGGTCTCAGAGAACAGCAGACTACCGTCAGAATCTACAGTCAGATCGCCGCGTACCTGGTCTAGGCTCGAGGTGTAGCGGGTTAGCACCTTACCGGGCACATAGGTCGCCTCTTGGCGCTTGGAGGCTTCTTCCTTCACAAAGTAAGCGGTGGGCTCAATGCACATGCCTACAAGTTCATAGGTTTTGCCACTGTCGAGGGCAATGCTGCCTCGGGTCATTTCTGAAAGCTGGGGGCACTTGTTGGCCAGGCCAGTGTTACGAATTTGGTCATAGGTTAGCGGCACACTACTGGTGGCACTGGGCGCTTCGCTACAGGCTGTCAGTACACTCAGGCAGATGGCCAAGAACGCAACTAAGAGGGCGCGATACCTCATGGTCTACCTCAAAATTTAGTATGTAAAAGGCGCTGTCAAACTACTCAAATAATGCGACAGCCGTCAGCTCTGGGCTGCTATGGCGCTGGCCAGAAAGCCCTGGCGCGAAACCATGGCGAACAACTTAAATTTTGCTCGCTAGCCCGGCAACAACGCTGGGCCTGCCCTCAGCCAGTAAAGCCTCAAGTAAGCATTCTACATGGCTCTGGGACTCTTTCCTAGAAGATCGGGTCGGTACTGTCGGGGTGCTGGTATCTTGGGGTAAACCCAGTTGGGCTAAGGGTTTCAGAGTTAAGGCTAAATCAGAGCTTTACCCGTGCTGATGCTGGTTTTGACGACCCAACCGCTAACGTTAAGCTATCTAACAAAATCTCTAGCTAGACCCATGACTGACTACCCGCCCGGCGATCGCAGCGACAGTCTATCCAAAGATTTGAGCCAGCTGTCTGACCTCATTGATCAGGCTGCCCTGGGTCGCAAGGGCAACAGTACCGATTTGCTAGCCCTGCTGCGGCTCCTAGAGCGGTGTCACCGCGACATCTGCGAAACTCTTTTTTACGAGGCGCTGCCCGACAACCGCCAGCATCTTTACGCGCTGCTAAGAGATATCGAAATTAACGGCGGCTGGCCCTACATTCAACGGATGAAGCTTCAGGCGCTGTTGACTAACCTGCCTGATTTTGACTTTGATACCTTCTCCCCCTCGATAGTGCTTCCCCTAGAAGAGGATCGGTTTCCAGGGGAAGAAAAGTGAGCGGCGGCTGCCTGGGCATTGGGGCTACAGGTTTTGTGGGCAGAGAGAGAAAGTGCAATCCGACAAGGACTCTTTTGCTAAGTCAGCTAATCTAGTGTCTTCACCTGGGCTGACTACCACAACTAGTGGTAAGCTGAGCCAATTTCGATATTGTGGCTGGCGTTGGGGTGCCCAGAGGGCACTGGCCTAAACTGACTACTCCCTAGGGTCACTTTGTGGTTTAAACGCTACCTTAGCTTTCGGCACAACTCCTTTTTCGTCGCACCTATGGTTAGTCATTCTTTTACAGCTCGGCTCCGTAGTTCGCTGCAGCGGGTGGCTAAACCACTGCTGATGCCGAGCTTGGCCCTAGCCGCTGGACTAGCCAGTTTGGGATTGCTGCCGGGTAGCGGTATGGAGCGAGCGCTGGCACTCAACGCCTATTGCCAAGTCACCCAAGAAGCTGCTCTAGCCAAAGAAAATTTGCGCAAAGCTGCCCTGGAGGGTGATAGTGCGGCCCAGCAGCAGTACGAGGCCATGGTGCGTCAGCACACTGAGGATCTACGCCAGTGCCGCAGCCGCACCTGGCCCCAGCGTCAGGCGGTGTGGGTGCGCCTTTACCCCTGCGACCTACAGCCCGGCATTCTCGATGCTCTGTTCGATCGCATCGTAAATCTCGGCTACAACGAGGTCTACGTAGAAGCCTTCTATGGTGGCCAAGTGCTGCTGCCCCAGGGCGACAACCCCACCGTGTGGCCCTCGGTGGTGCAATCCCCTGGCTACGAGCGCCGCGACCTACTGGCTGAATCGATTGAGTCGGGCCGCCAGCGAGGGCTGCG
Organism: Nodosilinea sp. FACHB-141; assembly: GCF_014696135.1. Lineage (NCBI taxonomy): Bacteria > Bacillati > Cyanobacteriota > Cyanophyceae > Nodosilineales > Nodosilineaceae > Nodosilinea > Nodosilinea sp. FACHB-141. The sequence goes on from NZ_JACJPP010000022.1 coordinate 232,123, forward strand.
AGTTGATGCTTGGGTGTTTGCCCTTAATTTTGGCTATTCCTACGGGTTGCGCAGCGATCGCGAGCAGGTGCTAGCCCTCAATGGTCGCGGCCAAACCACCTATACCTACGCCAAAGCCGGGGATTCTAGCAACCCTGACGAGGTCTTTGTTGACCCCTACAATACTCAGGCCCAGGATGACTACAGCCGGTTACTGGGGGCGATACTGCGGCGACAGCCTGACGGTGTGTTATTCGACTATGTGCGATACCCCCGTGGTGTTGGCTCCAACTCCGTGGCCGACAGCGTTGACGACCTCTGGATCTATGGTCAGGCCTCGCGAGATGCGCTGTTTCGCCGGGCGGTGAACCAGCAGGGGCAAGAGCTGATTCGCCGCTACATCAGCCGGGGTCACCTGGTCGATCGCGATATTCAAGAGGTGCGCGACCTCTACCCCAACGAGGCCGAACCGCTGTGGCAGAGCCGTACCCCATCCCCGCCGCTGCAAGCGGGTCAGGCGCCGCCTACTCCAGCCAGCTTGCGCCCCCAACTGAATGCTGAACTCTGGCAGTTGAGTGTGGCCCACGCCGTGCAGGGGGTTGTGGATTTTGTGAAGGTCGCCGGGGAGCAGGTGCAGCGCAGCGGCATTCAATCCGGAGCGGTGTTTTTTCCGGAGGGCAACCAAACGGTGGGTACCGGTGGCTATGACTCGCGCCTGCAATATTGGGAGCGCTTTCCCACCTGGATGACCTGGCACCCAATGGCCTACGCAGTGTGCGGCAACACGGGCTGTATTTTGGATGGGATACGTCGGGTGCAGACGATGATTCCTAGCGGCACCTCCCCCACTGTGACTCCAGCATTGGCCGGCATTTGGGGGCAGGCTACCTACAACCGACCGGCTTTAGAAACGCAGATGGAAGCGCTGCGGCGATCAAATCCTGAAATTACCTCAGTGAGCCACTTTGCCTACTCCTGGCAAGACCCTGAGTTCGATCGCGTCAGAAAGTTCTGTTCGCTCCAGTGAGCTAAGCGTCTAGGGTTCAGGGTTTAAGGTTTACGACCGGCCTTGAACCCTCACCAACCGGTCACCTCAGGCTTAGCAGACCAATAGTTTTAGTCTTTAACAGGTTGGGTGGTGCATGGCGGAAACCTTGAGCTTTCTGTATTCTTGAGGTTTCTTCGACTTATTCATCTCGCCCCATGGAAGAGCCACAACCGCAGTCTGGCCCGGTTACTCTGGTGATCTCAGAGGTGGTTGAACCTAGCAAGGTCGATGCCTACGAAGCTTGGACAAAAGGCATTAACCACGATGCTAGGCAGTTTGAAGGCTTTTTAGGGGTTGAGATTATTCGCCCCCGCGACCACACCCACCCCGAGTATGTGGTGATTATCAAGTTCGAGAGCTACGATCGCCTGCGCCGCTGGCTAATATCGCCTACCTACCGCGCCTGGATGGATCAATCCTATGGACTGATTGCGGCGCGATCGCAGCAGCAGCTTCCCAGCGGCCTAGAGCTATGGTTTACGCTGCCCAAAGCGCGCCTTGGCATGACAGCGCCACTGCCCTCGCCGCCTTACTACAAACAGGTGGTGCTAGGTGTCTTAGCGGTTTACCCGCTAATTTTGCTAGCTAATCGACTGCTGGGACCGCTGCTGGGGGGGCTGCCGCCACTGCTGGGCCTGCTCATTTCGGTGATTTTTGTCTCAGCTTTGCTGACTTATCCCGTAATGCCGTGGCTCAGTAAAAGCTTAGAGTTTTGGCTGTATCCCACAGGACGAAGGTAGAGGGGTGTAGAAAAAGAACGAAGATAGAAGAGCAAGAAATGAAAAAGAATGCTCACTTTAACAAGCTAGGTTTTATAACCTCTTATTTTTGAGATCAGGAAATACTCACATGTCTGATGAAATCAAAATGTTTATTGTCTAAGTTCAATCCCGCTGCAACACGAAAAAGAACGGGCATTCCATACCCTTCAAATCCATTAGGCCTAGCACCGTGCGATCATCCACCTTGCGAAAGATATCGTTGATTGGGAGGCTGTCGTAAATCATCGTTGCGGTCTCCTTACCCCGATAGGTGACTGGGCGAAGCCGCGCACAGGATTGATTGGTAGAAAACAAAAAAAGGCTAGCCTGAAAAATATTGCCTACAGCCTCTGACTTTGGAATTGGCAATCGATCAATCCAGCCAACTAGTGGCAACATCCAAGTTGGATTGACGCTGGCTGTGTCGCCATCTGCAGTCTTAAAGACAAGCGGGTGAACGTGCTCTGTGGTCTCAAACCGTTTGCCGTGCCAGTGATAGGCTTCGAGAGCACCATCGAGAGGATGATCAGTAGGAAAGCTTGACCCTCGCCATGAGCCAATCATGTCACTGACAGCAACGGGCTCAAGACTGTCAAAAATATCTAGGGCCTCAGCAGTGGTTGCTTTACCAATGGCAGTAGCTTCGGAAAATGTTTTCATGGTGGCGATCGCTAAGAGTACAGCGGCTAGAGCAACGACTATTTCAGCTAAACGTAAGTGTGTACGCTATGCCATCGCAATTAAGGTGCATAATCAAGCGCGATCTAAGTCCGTATGACTGCCAACGATGCTTATCAAATAGGATGATGTCTTTAATTTTAACGTCTTACTAATGAAAGAACTTGCTGAAACCTAGAGCAGGATGACACCAACTCCGAACCGCGACGGCGTTAAAGATTTAGTAAGCCTGTAGTGCTAGTCGCCACCCGTTATTCTAATTCTGTCGCTAATTAGATAAATTGGGAGGCAGTGTCGCGTCCTGTAAAAGTGGCTGCAATCCTTCAGCAATGCGATCTGCTAAAATCCTCTGCCCGGCTTGGTTAGGATGAATTTGATCGTATAGATAACGCGGATCGTTTAGACCTTCTAAAATTCCAGGAATAAGGTGGGCTTGAGTATCATTTGCTACTCGTTGATACAACCCTTCGTAGCCGCTATTAAAAGAGCTGATATCCATACCTAATATCACTACAATGGCTCCTGCTTGTTGCAGGCGGGTCACAATTTGCCGCAGGTTTGCCTCGGTTTGGGCAGGTGGAACTTGCCTGAGGTAGTCGTTGCCGCCTAGCCCGACAATGACTAACCAAGGATCAGCTTCTATGACATCTTGCTGTAAACGATTTAGCGCGGCTTCCGTGGTGTCGCCACTTCTGCCTTGGTTGACAATGGGTAAGTCTAAGGTTTGGCTGAGCAAGTTTGGGTAAGCGGCCTGAGGACCAATGCCAAACCCCGCTGTGATGCTATCGCCTAGCGCGATGATTTGCGTTCCGCTGCCCCGGCGCAGGTTGTTGGCATCTTCGCTCAAAGTTTCGCTGGTTTCGCTGAGAGTATTGGTACCAGATTGGTCGATAGCGGGTAATTGAGGGTTATTGCACGCGGTCAGAAGTAGCAACCCGCTAAAGCTTAGACTCATTAACTTGGCTTTAAACGTCTTGCTCATCAAGAAAGTTTAGGTTGTCTGAGTACACCATAATGCTCTTTGAGGGTTTGTGGGGGCAGCCGCGATCGCACCAAACAGTTATCTCTCCAGCTGCTACCTCTTCTCTAAAGCGTTGGCTTGCTCTTGATTGGTGACAATACTACCTGGCGGAACTATAGTGCTGTCGGCCAAGATTACATCGACTACGATCGCCTTATTGCCAATGGTGACATCGTTGCCAACCGTTGAGCGGAAAAAAATAGTGCTGTCTTCAATGGTTAGCCCATTCTTGCCATCGCTTGCCCAGCTAGCCAGCCGGTGGTCCAGGCGTTTTGGAAGTTGAAGCCGCCTGTGATGCCGTCGACGTTGAGAATTTCTCCCGCCAGGTATAGCCCTGGGCAGCGGCGGCTCTCTAGGGTCTTGAAGTTGACCTCAGGCAGGGGAATGCCGCCACAGGTGACAAATTCGTCTTTGAAAACGCCTTTGCCTGCAACCGTATACTGCCCTCGGGTTAGCTCCGTCACCAGGGCTTGCAGCTGCCCCTTCGACAGGTCGGCCCAGTTTAGTTGGGTGGTCAACTTGGCCCGGTGCTGAACCAAGTACTGCCACAGCCGCCGCGATAGTTCTGGAAACGGCGAAAACGCCGCCACCTGTCGTTTGCCCTGCTCCTGCTTGAGGCTCGTTAGCTTTTGCCGCACTTGGTCTTGCTTGAGGGCCGGGAGCCAGTTCACCGTCAGCAGCGCTCGGTAGCGCTGACCGTGTAGCCCCACCGCCCCGTAGGCCGAGAGCTTGAGCACGGCTGGGCCACTCAGGCCCCAGTGGGTAATCAGCAGTGGCCCGCTCTGGGTGAGTACCGGGGAATTTTCCAACGCCAGGCTGAGGTGAACAGTCTCGACCGAAACCCCGGCCAGGTCGTGCAGGGCCGGGTCAGGGACGTTGAACGTAAATAGTGAGGGCACGGGCGGCACCAGGTCGTGCCCGAGTTTGAGGGCCAGGCGATAGCCGCCGGGGCTGCTGCCCGTAGCCAGCAGCAGGCGATCGCAGTGCCACTCGGCCCCAGCCCGGGTCGTCAGCCAAAAGCCATCGTCGTCGTGGTGAATTTGGGCGATCGCCTGGCTGGTGTGAATTTTGATGCCCAGCCGCCGGGCTTCTCCCAGCAAGCAGTCGACGATGGTGCCTGAGTCGTCGGTGGTCGGAAACATGCGGCCATCGGCCTCGGTTTTGAGCCGCACCCCCCGCTGCTCAAACCAGGCCACCGTGTCCTGGGGCTGGAAACGGCTGAAGGGGCCACGCAGGGCATTGCTGCCGCGCGGGTAGTGATTGACCAGCACCGCTGGCTCAAAGCAGGAGTGGGTGACGTTGCAGCGCCCGCCGCCAGAAATTCTCACCTTGGCCAGGGGTTCGCGCCCCGCCTCAAAAATGTGAATGGACTGGCTAGGGTTGGCTTCAGCACAGGCGATCGCCCCAAACAGCCCCGCCGCCCCGGCCCCGACCACAATTACGGCCACGCGGTGGACTGAACCCGACATCCCAAGCTCCTCATCCCTCACGGCAGGCTCCCCGGCAGGTAGACGCTGGAACTGATTGCTCCCTGACGCTGAGCGCGGCGGTAGAGAATTTCCAGCTTGCCCCCCGCTTCTAGAATAAATGCCCGCTGGCGACGGTATAGCCCCTGAAACAGGTTCGTTAGTAGCAGCGCCACCAGAGCTACCACCAGCCCCGCCGCCGTCGAAATCAAGGCCTCGCTTACCCCAGCGGTTACGCCGCTGGCCGCTGGACCACCGGTATCGCCCAGGCGCAGGGTCGAGAATGTTTGCATCAGGCCTAGTACCGTCCCAAGCAGCCCCAGCAGCGGTGCCACCCCCACCACGGTTTCAAACAGGGTCTGGAATCGCTTCAGCACCGGCAGTTCGGCCTGGGCGGCACTCTCTAGGGCCAAGCGAAACTCTTCAGGAGTGGCATCGCCCAGGGTGAGGGCGGACAGAAAGATGCGGGCAATGGGCAACTGCTGGTGCTGCTTGAGCTTAGCGATCGCCCGCTGAGGGTTTTGGCTAAAGGTGCTGAGCACCTGGGGCACCAAACCCCGTTGCTGACGGCCAATTTGCAGCCAAAACCAGCCTCGCTCTATGGCAAAGGTCAGGGTCAGCAGCGAAAACAGCAGCAGCGGCCACATCACAACGCCCCCCGCCGCAAACCAGTTACCCATAGCGCCGATGCCCTAACCCAAGAACCCAACTATGATACTGGCCTTGGCAGGTTTACGGTTCAAGGTGCAGGGTACGAGGCCACCCCTTGAACCGTAAACCTAAAACCCTGAACCCCTCCGCCCCTACATCGTGCCTGGGAAATGCTCGATCTGAGCGTAGCCGCTAAACACCAGCTGTTTGCCTTGAGTTTCCAAGCGGTTGACCCGGAGCAGCACCCCGTCGAGGTTAAAACGCTCTAGGTCGACCATGCGGTTGAGCACCTCTGCAAAGCCCTTAGTCAGGGTCTCTGAGATCGAGGTCAGCGATTCGGGAACGCCCTCGGGCAAAAACTCTGCGTTAGCAAAGATAATTCGCCGCCGCTTTTCGACCGTGACCTGGGCCGACATTTGAATGGGCACATCCTTGTGGTTGGGCAAGTCGGTCTTAGCCGTAATTTTGACGCCTTGGTCAGGCAGCAGCGTGATGTTGATATCCCGGAAGGTGACCGGATCGCCCCCCGAGAGCGAGGTGACCGCCTCATCAGTCACCCCTTCAAGGTGCTGGCGCACCAGCTCGGCCTCAAAGGAGCGATTGATGGCGTCTTCGTTTAAGGTCACCTGGGCCACCGCCTGGGTGGGCTGGCGCAAGCGGATCTTGCCGCCGATCGCTGAGCCGACGTCGATCGACACTGTATCGGTCTCAAACATCATCTCAGCGGCCTCAAATTCTTTGCGAATTACAAGGCCGCGCCCTTCCATCCGAAAGCTATCGATGGTGCCCTGGAGAAGCTTGCTAGAGGGAGAGCAGCGCACCGACACTTCTACAGCATCGCTGCGGCTAAATAGGTGACGCAGCGACTGGGTAGCCACAGAGTTAATCATCCTTTCGCCAAAGTCATTGGATCCTTTGGACTGAAACCCGGTAAAGCCACCAAACATAGAGGTTATTACCAACCTAATTCCCCTAATGTTGTAACAAAATATGAAGCCCATTGACAGAGGACTTTGCTAATAGCACCCATTGTGAATGCTGATGAGCCGATTTAGGCGGCTAGCAAAGGGCTCTCCAAAGCCCGATCTGATGACTTCAGATCAGCGCCAGTAACCACTGATCTAGCTAGGCGACGACCCAGAGCTTGGGCTATGGGGTCGAGGCTGCGGGCTAGTGTTGCCATCTCTTCTAGGGTAAGGGCTTGGCGCGCATCTGACACCGATTCGTCGGGTACCGGGTGGCACTCGACGATCAGCCCGTCGGCTCCAGCGGCGATCGCCGCCCGCGCCAGATCGGGCACTAGCTCCCGCTTACCGGCCGCGTGGCTGGGGTCCACCATCACTGGCAGGTGGGTGAGTTGTTTCAATGCTACCACCGCCCCCAGGTCCAACACGTTGCGGGTGTAGGTATCAAAGCTGCGAATGCCCCGCTCGCAGAGAATCACGTTGGGGTTGCCGTGGCTGAGAATGTATTCCGCCGCCATGACAAATTCTTCAATCGTGGCGGCTAGCCCGCGCTTGAGCAGCACCGGCTTGTCGATGCGGCCCAGTGCCTTAAGCAAGTCAAAGTTTTGCATGTTGCGGCTGCCCACCTGCAACACGTCTACGTGGGACACCATCGATGGAATTTGATCCATCGCCATTACCTCGGAGATCACCGGCATCTGAAACCGCTGCCGGATGTCGTCCAGAATGCGCAGGCCGGCTTCCCCCATGCCCTGGAAGGCGTAGGGTGACGTGCGCGGCTTGAAGACTCCGCCGCGCAACGCCTGCACGGGAGTGGGTGCCAAATGGCGAGCCACCTGCTCTATCTGCTCGGCACTTTCGACGGCGCAAGGGCCGCCCACAATCAGCAGGGTGTCGCCACCGATGGCGATGGTATCGGTCAGAGCCACTACCGAGCGGTGCTCAAGGCTAGATTTACGGGTCAAAACAGCGTCTTTCATAGTGGAAAAAAGTGGGATAAAGAACGGGGCGATCGCAGCAGAAAACAAAAAACCCGAAGCTTGTGGCTCCGGGTCAGGTAAAGGGCATAGGAGAACCTATCACCACAAGCCTGACCCGGTGGTGTAAAAAAATCCGTAGTACCAATTGGTGGTGAAAGTTTGCATAGCGGCTAAAGAGAACAGGGCTAACGAATTAAACCAAAAAACAAAACCGCAGAGGGTAAGCTCCACGGTTCACAAGGTTGGCAACACAAAAGGTGCTCACGACCTGTGAACCGACGGCTGCCACCAAAAATAAAATGCTCTTACGGACGCGATCATGGTTGCGGGTGAACTGAAACGTATTTGCAATCTAACAGGGCTGCTGGGGAGCGTCAACCGGGGCGAGGGAATTTAGCTCTGCTCAGCCCAAAGGCGTCGGCAGGTCTCCAGTTTAAGTTCGTGGATTTCTCGGAGTACATCCTCAAGGGATAAACCTAGGATGAAGACACTCGGCCTGCATGAAGCAATTGTGAAGACAGGTCCCCCATTGCCACTATCACCGCCTCAAACTGCCATTAGGGAAATCACCATGATCTGGGAACTTTGCGTTCGCTACGCCAACGGCCGAGAAACCGTTTTAGACGTATTTCAAAGTCAGGCAATTGCTCAAAACCAAGTCGACAAGCTCTACGCCGAGGGATACCCCATGCACTTTGCCTACTTTGTTAGACCGAAATGCGCAACATAGAAATATTCCGTAGAGACGCGATCAAGCACGTCTCTACTGCAGAATCTCACACGGTCATAATGTCTTTCTCTTTAGCTGCTAAGGCTTCGTCGAGCTGAGCGATATATTTATCAGTGAGCTTTTGAATTTCATCCTGGGCATCGCGCGACTCGTCTTCGGAAATGTCGCTGGCCTTTTCTAGCTTTTTGATGGCGTCGATGCCGTTGCGGCGCTGGTTGCGAATGGAGACGCGCCCTTCTTCAGCTACTTTGCCCGCTGTTTTGACAAACTCTTTGCGGCGCTCGCTGGTCAAAGGCGGAATGTTGAGGCGAATTACCCGGCCGTCGTTGTTGGGAGTCAGGCCCACGTCAGATAGCGAGATCGCTTTTTCGATGGTGGTTAGGCTGCTGGCGTCGTAGGGCTGAATCATCAGCGTGGTGGAGTCGGGGATGGAGATGTTGGCCATCTGCTTGAGGGGAGTCTGGGCACCGTAGTAGTCGATCTCAATGCGATCGAGCAGCGAGGCGTTGGCGCGCCCGGTGCGAATAGTGTTGAAGTTGTTCTGAGTCGCCCTAATAGACTTCTGCATCTGGTCTTCGGTCTCGAGCAAAATATCGTCAACTGACATCACAAGACTCTCCTACAATCGTGCCGATAGATTCGCCCATTAGCGCCCGCTTGATGTTCCCAGGCACCGACAGGTCAAATACCATGATAGGGATGTTGTTGTCCTTACAGAGGGCGATCGCGGTGCTGTCCATCACTTTTAGGTCGTTTTGCAGCACATACCCATAGGTGAGGGTGCGAAAGCGCTTGGCGTTAGGGTTAATTTTAGGATCAGAATCGTAGACGCCGTCAACCTTGGTAGCTTTGAACACCACCTCGGCATTGATCTCCGCCGCCCGCAGCGCGGCGGTAGTATCGGTGGTAAAGAAGGGATTGCCGGAGCCTGCCCCAAAAATAACCACCCGGTTTTTCTCCAGGTGGCGAATGGCGCGACGGCGAATGTAGGGCTCGGCGACCTCTTGCATGGCGATCGCCGTCTGTACCCGGGTTGGCACCCCCATGCGCTCCAGCGAGTCTTGTAATGTCATGGCGTTCATTACCGTGGCAATCATGCCGATGTAGTCGGCGGTGGCCCGATCCATCCCGGCGGCGGAGCCTTTAATGCCGCGAAAAATGTTGCCGGCACCCACCACCACGGCAATTTCGATGTCTTCTTTAATCACCTCGGCAATTTCGGTGGCGATGGTTTCTACTACGTTAGGATCGATGCCATAATCCATGTCGCCCATGAGGGCTTCACCGCTAAGTTTTAGCAGCACTCGCTTATAAGGTTTATCCATAGGAAGTTGGTGTAGTAAGGTCTAGAAGTCCCACACCACTATACTTGCTTCCCCTGCCATGATGGCTACTGCGCTTGTGCAAATTGGACTGGTAGCCGCCTGGCTGGCAGTAGTTGGGGGAGTGGCTGAAGGGGTGCGTCGCACCGGCCGCTTCGCTACCGAAATTACCCGAAAAATCGTTCATATTGGGGCAGGTCACGTGATTTTACTGGCCTGGTGGCTCCATACTCCCGCCTGGATGGGCATAACGGCCTCAGTCGTGTTTAGCGGGGTGGCGCTGCTGTCGTACCGGCTGCCGATTTTGCCGGGGGTTGACGGTGTTGGCCGCAACAGTTTGGGTACTTTTTTTTACGCTGTCAGCATTGGGGTACTGACGGCGGTTTTCTGGCCCTTGGGCCTACCGCAGTACGCTGCCCTTGGCATTTTGGTCATGACCTGGGGAGATGGTTTGGCCGCCTTGGTGGGACAAAACTTTGGCCGCCATCCCTACAAGATTTTTGGGAACCAGAAGAGCTGGGAGGGCAGTTTGACCATGGCCCTGGCTAGCTTGCTGGTGGTCTTGCTGGTGCTGGGGCTGACGGCGGGGTTCACCGAGGCGGTGTGGGCGACGGCTTTAGTGGTGGCGATCGCTGCCACCCTACTAGAAACGCTCTCGTTTTATGGCCTCGACAACCTTACGGTGCCGTTAGGGAGCGCGGCCCTAGCCTACGGACTGGTGAGTTGGATGGGTTAAAGGCGTGGGTGAGCCGGCGCCAACTTGGATATCGTCAAGGCAATTGGCACTTCGTGATGGTGTGTTAATCGCTGGTTTTTTCGTACTATCAAGTAGTACAAGTTGTGCGTTGGTCGAAGACTGGCCCAGGAGTGGACAAACCCCGTGAATGCCTCTCCCTCTACCCTAGACCTCACCGATCGCGTGTTGACCATGGCCAAAACCGGGGTCTACCGCCAGTCGGTGTTTGAGGCCTTAAAACCAATTGCTACCCGGCGGCAAATTCGCGATGCGATCGCCCAGGCCAAACAGTTCGGTCTTTACACCGTCTCCGCCCTACGGGATGACGAGCTAGGTACCTACTATCAGGTTGAGGCGGCTAACTACGAATCATTTCAGGCCGCCTCGAAGACCCTAACTGCCAATGCGCCCTCAAACGACTTAGCCGGTCAAGTCGTAGCTACCCACGATGCTCTACGGGCCATGTTGACCACCGTAGCGAGCAGCACCCTAGGTTTAGCCGTTTTGGGTGGATGGTGCTTGCTCGACGGGCAAACCCAGCTAGGCCGAGGGCTGTGGCTAGGGGCCATAGTTGCTGGAGGGCTGTGGAGCGTGCAGCGGTGGATTGCTCGCCGAGTGTTGGGGTAGGCGGTGGATGGGTGGAAGAGTGGATGGGCAGGAGAGTGGGCGTAGGCGGGTGGAGGTGTAAAGTTCAAAGTGAAAAAGGCAAAATTTTGAATTCTCAATTTTGAATTTATCCACTCAGCATCTACATTTCCTCATTCCCCCATCTCCTCAACCTCCTCATCTTCCCCCTCTCCTACTTCCCTCACCGCCGCGCAAACTCATCCGTCGCCTCAATTAGCGCATTGGCAATGCCCGGCTCCATAGCTGAGTGGCCGGCCTCTTGCACCATGACAAACCGGGCTTCGGGCCAGACCCGGTGCAGTTCCCAGGCGGTAGTAGCGGGGCACACCACATCGTAGCGACCCTGCACGATGACGCCGGGAATATGGCGAATGCGGTCTACCTGGCTGAGGATATGATCGTCGGTGTCGAAAAAGCCTCGATTGATAAAGTAGTGGCACTCGATGCGGGCAAAGGCGACGGCAAACTCGTCTGCGCTGAAGTGATGCAGCAGGCCGGGGTCTTGTACGAGCTTGCTAGTGCTGGCTTCCCACACAGCCCAGGCGCGGGCAGCAGTCAGTCGTTCTTCAATGTTGTCGCTGGTGAGGCGGCGATAATAGGCTTCGACCAAATCATCGCGCTCGGCTTCGGGAATGGGGGCGAGATACTGCTCCCAGGCGTCGGGATACAGGAAGCTGGCTCCTTCCTGGTAAAACCAGCTGATTTCTCGCTGGCGCAGGGTGAAAATGCCGCGCAAAATTAGCCCCTGGCAGCGATCGGGGTGGGTTTGGGCGTAGGCCAGAGCTAGGGTGCTGCCCCAGCTACCGCCAAACACGGTCCACTGGTCAATGCCTAGATGAACGCGAATTTTCTCGATGTCGCTGACCAAAGCCCAAGTGGTGTTGTCGTCTAAATCAGCGTGGGGCAAACTTTTGCCGCAGCCCCGCTGGTCAAACAGCACAACGCGCCAGCGCTCAGGATCAAAGAACTGTCGGTAGGTGGGGTTGCTACCACCCCCAGGCCCGCCGTGCAAAAACACCACTGGCTTACCCTCGGGGTTGCCAACCTGCTCTACGTAAAGCCGATGCCGTTCTGATACCGCTAGATATTCGGCATGGTAAGGCTCAATGGGGGGATAAAGTTGGCGCATGGCAGTAGGTGGTGTTCCGCTACAGACGGAATGAGCCCACACTATAGCCCAGCGATCCTGGCTCTGGTCAAAGCGGTTTGAAGACTTACTTCCTTCTCGATCGCAGATACACGACTAAGGACAGAGGAATGAGTCTGACTAGGTGCAGCGGTCTGATCAGAATTCTTGCTATGGTTATCCCCAGGAATTATCGACGACTCCTGGGGTGAATCTTTACCACGTGCCATTCCCCCGTGTGTGGATCGCGCTGGGTGGTAAACGGATTGTTTTTGAGGGGTTTGCTGCAGGGATTAGCCATAGCACTTACTGTTGCAGAGTTGTTTCTATCGTAAGAAATGTCACATTGCCCACGGGTGACTCACAGGCCCCTTTCCGCGTGATGTTGCAGCTTGTAACAAGTGATCTGAATCACACAACTGGTGGTGCGGTCTGTGCTGACCAAAAGATCGGACGAGAACGATGCGGTTTTTCAAATCTGCGCTAACATCCTCAAGGCATATAGAGGACGGGCAAAAAGGCGTTGATGCTTGACCGTCTACCGGTTCACCATACGAGTAATGGGCAGGAGTCGTGATGGCAATGCAGAACAGTTTGTTGGAGTTATGGAGTAGCTGCGGACGCGGGCTGCCCCTAAAAATGACAGCGGTGGTAGCGATCGCCGCCACTGCGGTAATCAGCACAGCGTCTCAGGGTATAGCCCAAGGCTATGAAGTTGTGCCGCCGCTACCCGCTGGAGCGGTGCCCGTGCCTGGGACGGCTATGCCTCAGCAGGTGCCCACCAGCGGCCAGCAGTATTTAATCTACGTTGGCGACACCAGCGAGGCCACGCTAAGCCAGGTGCGTCTGGTGGAGCCGACGGCCTTTCGCACCTCGTTTCAGGGGCGATCGGTGATTCAGGCAGGGCGGTTTAACATGACCGGTAATGCTCAGCAGCGCATTACTGACCTAGGGGCTTTGGGGGTCAGGGCTGAGATGGCCCAGGTGGCGGTGGCTGTGCCCTACTATTCTCAAACGGCTGCATTACCCAACAACGTCTACGCCTCCAACGGCGATTTGCCGCCCCTGCCCGATGCGGCGTTCTCTCAGGCTGCGGTGACGGCTGTGCCTGTGCCAGCCCTGCCGCCGGGTGTCGCCGCGGCGCCTTCGACCGCAGGAAATGTGGAATTTGGGCAAGAGCTCAACTATGGCGTGCCGGCCGCACCTCCCGCTGGGGAAATCATGGCGCCGCCAACGGCAGCTCCACCGATGACTGAGTCGGCTAGCGCACCCTACTACGTGGTCATTCCCACCGACGCTTCAAGCTTAGGCGCCGTGAGTAGCCAAGTGATTCAGCTGGGAACCCCGCCCGATCGCGTGCAGCAGCGCACAGAGCCCCGGGGTCCCCATGTCGCTGTTGGCCCCTTTGCCGATCGTGGCCTGGCGAACCGTTGGAATGATTTTTATCGCCAAGCTGGCCTGGGCAATAGCCGGGTTTTCTTTGAGCGATAGAGACTGCTGGGCACTAAAACAATAGGATCAATAGGCGCTCGGCCTCAATAAGGCTGCATCGCCTATTGTTGGTTTGATGGGCCTATGAGCTGTGAATTTCTCGATCGCATCGTTACCGTCGAGCAGATGCGGGCCATTGAGGGCCGCCTATTTGACGCCGGTATGCCCGTGGCCGCGCTCATGGAAAAGGTGGCGGGCCGCATTGCCACTTGGCTGGTGGCTCAGTTTCCGCTCCAGCACTACCCCCGGATTGCTGTGGTGGCAGGGCTAGGGCACAACGGTGGCGATGCCTTAGTGGTAGCTCGGGAATTGGCGGCCCAAGGTTATCGAGTGCAGGTGTGCAGTCCTGCCGAACGGTTGAAGCCGCTGACCGCTGACCATCTGCGGTTTGTCGAGTATTTGGGTATTCCGGTAGTGAAGGCGATCGCAGGGTTGGCTCCCTACGACGTGCTGATCGATGGACTGTTTGGTTTTGGCCTAGAGCGCTCGGTCGAGGGGGCGATGGCCGACGCGGTGGCGGCAATCAATGCAGCCGAATGCCCGGTAGTCAGTATTGACTTGCCCTCAGGATTGCACACTGACACTGGTCAGGCGTTGGGTATAGCAGTGCAGGCCACCCACACCCTCTGCCTGGGCCTGTGGAAGCGAGCGTTTTGTCAGGAGGAAGCGCTAGCGTATTTAGGGCAGCCTCATCTCATTGACTTTGATATTCCCCCAACGGCGATCGCAGCTGTACTCGCAGCGCTGCCTACTATTCGCCGAGCGACTCTGCCCGCAATCCGACAGCGATTGCCGCTGCCTCGCCAGGTCAATACTCACAAGTACCGAGTGGGGCATTTGCTGGTTGTGGCAGGGTCGCAGCCCTATGCCGGGGCGGCTTTGTTGGCGGCGTTGGGGGCCAGAGCAAGCGGGGTAGGAATGCTAACCCTGGCGGTGCCCGAGTCGCTGCGGTTAATGATAGTGGCTCAAATTCCTGAAGCGCTGGTGCTGGGCTGTCCAGAAACCGAGGCAGGGGCGATCGCTCATCTGCCTGACACCTTAGATATGAGCCGCTACAGCGCGATCGCCTGCGGACCTGGGCTGAGCCGTCATGCTGGGGGGGCAGTGCAGGCCGTTTTGCAGAGCCCGACACCGCTGTTGCTCGATGCCGACGGCCTTAACCTCTTAGCGGATCTAGGCACCATTGAGACCTTGAAGCAGCGGCAGGCTCCCACGGTGCTGACACCCCACCGGGGCGAATTTAAGCGGCTGTTTCCTGAACAACTAGAGAATTCTGAAGACGGCGGTGCGGCGGCGCAGCAGGCTGCTGCCCAGAGTGGCGCGGTGGTGCTGCTAAAGGGAGCCTGTACAGCGATCGCCCACCCCAACGGCACCCTTTGGTACGTGCCCGAAAGCACTCCGGCTCTGGCGCGCGGGGGCAGCGGCGATGTGTTGACCGGCTTGATTGGTGGTTTGTTGGCTCAGGCAATGGCCTCAGATACCAACGATGCCCTCGATTCAGCCTTGGATGCGGCGTTAGTAGGAGCCTGGTGGCACGGCCAGGGGGCTCGCGCCGCCGCCCGCGATCGCACCGAACTGGGAGTCGATGGCACCCAGTTAGTCCAATACTTGAACCCGGTGCTGGCCCAGGTGCTAGCCTGAAGGGCGTGAGTTTAGTTGCGGCTGCGATCGCCTTGTTTTCCTTCGACCAAATCGTGTTGCCCGATGGCTTTCGCCAGGGAATCTCGCTGCTGGCCTATCTGCTGGCGCTGATGTGGGTGCTAGCCGTGGTGGATTTTGTCACCGGGCGACGGGTACTCAACAAGCTCAGCATTGCCCCTCGCAGTTTGGATGGGCTGCCGGGGATTGCGGTGGCTCCCCTGCTCCACGGCGACTTTGGCCACCTGGCCGCCAACTCTGGCCCCTTAGTGATCTTGGGCACCGTAATTTTGCTTCAGGGGCTAGAGGTGCTGGGGCTAGTCACGGTGTTTTGCTGGGTGTTTAGCGGTGTGGGCATTTGGTTGCTGGGCCGTCCTGGCACCCGTCACCTGGGGGCCAGCGGCGTGGTGTTTGGCTACCTCGGCTATCTTCTGCTGCGGGGCTATTTTGAACGCAGCCCAGGGGCGATCGCCGCCGCTGTGGTCGTCGGCCTGCTCTACGGCAGCGCCCTGTGGGGTCTGCTTCCGCTTCAGCGAGGTAAGTCGTGGGTGGGCCACGGCATGGGCTTTTTGGCAGGCGCGATCGTGGCTCGCAAGCTAGACATCATGCTGGAATGGGTAAGGAATAATGCAGGCTTTTAGCCTTTGCCAACAGAATTCAGTTCCTTCTTCGTTCTTTACTTTTTCCCTCGTTCGATCCATGGCCGACTCACCTTCCCACTTCACTCCCGATGAGCTAGAGCGCTGGCGCTTTGGTTTAGCCCAGGCCAATTTGAACAACATCCTCTGCCATTGCCGCGACTGCGACGCTACCTGGATGGTTTCGGACGACGAAAATATTGCCTGCGCCTGCGGCAGCCGTCGGGTCGAGCATATCCTCTGCTGGCAATTCCCGGACGGTTGAGTTTCCGTTAACTAAGCGGAGTCAAAGCATCAGAACTCTCAAGCCAAGAACGTCACTAGGGCTTGCAGCTTATCCCAGGCAGCTCCACTGGCCAGAATGTCTTGGGCCAGGCTGATGCCCTCGGCAAGGGAATCTTCTAAAGATTCACCTTTTACCTTTTCGCCCACTTTCAGCGCCAGGGCCGCATTCAGGGCCACCACATCCTGCTGGGCCTGGGTGCCTTTGCCTTGAAGCACGGCGGTCAGAATGGCGGTATTCTCTTCAACCTCACCGCCGCGCAGAGCGCTGAGGGGCGCAGCCGCTAAGCCCAGAGCCTGGGGATCGATCGCGGCGCTCGTGACCTGGCCGTTCTCCACTACCGAGATATCGGTTTTGTCGCCCAGCCCGGCTTCATCCAACCGCTCGCGTCCGTGGAGCACGATCGCTTGGGGAATGCCTAGCTGGTTGAGCGCCTCGGCCATGGCAGGCACCACCGCCACGTCGTAAACGCCAATTACCTGGCCAGTGGGCTGCAATGGATTCACCAGTGGCCCCAGCAGGTTAAACACCGTGCGTACCTTGAGGGCGCTGCGTAGGGGAGCTACCGCTTTCATCGCCGGGTGCCAGCCTCGGGCGAACAGAAAGGTGACGCCCACCTCATCTAGCGCTGCTTTGACCCGCTCGGGGTCGGCTCCTAGGTTGACACCGAGGGCTTCGAGCACATCGGCAGACCCCACCTTGCTGGAGGCGGAGCGATTGCCGTGCTTTGCCACCCGAATGCCCGCCGCCGCTGCAACGAACGCCACGCAAGTCGAAATGTTAAAGGTGTGGGCCCCGTCGCCGCCAGTGCCACAGGTGTCGATGCAGGGGGTGAGATGGTGAATTTTGCCTTCGCCGCCGAGGGACTGCCCCTGAAGCACCCGCGCCATGCCCGCCAGCTCATCGGCGGAGACGCCTTTGGCTTGAAGCACCGCCAATAGCCCGCCCGACACCACCTCGGGAATCTCTTCGCTGAGCCAGCCGCGCATCAGGGTTTCGGCCTGCTCCTGGCTGAGCGATTCTCCTAGAATGAGGCGCTGCAAGAAAGCTGACCAATCTTGAACGGTGGCAGCGGTCATGGCTTGGGTCACGGCTTAGTTTCGGGGTAAAGGACAGATGGCAAATTAGCCCCCCTATTTTCTCTCAGAACGTCCGTTTACGAGCGATCGCCTTTCAGAGGAAGCGAGCACCCCTGAGCCAATGTATTAGCCAATTCCTTTTTCTAGAACGGCAACCGGGCGATCGCAGCGCTCCCTCAGAGCACCCACCCAATTTCTATTTGCTCTGTCAAGAGATAGACGCTTTAACCCGGTTTAGCCCCGTATCGTAAAACCATTCATCGCCGGAGGATGACCATGGCCACTCGCACTGCTGAAGCACCCCTAAACCCAGGGACGGTGTCCTCTGCCGTCGACAGTTACTTTACTGGCTTTAACGCTGAAGATTACCGTGCTGTAGCAGCACTGTTTGCCGCTGATGGCGTTCTGCTAGCTCCCTTCGAGGAACCGATCGTAGGGACTGAGGCCATTTATACCTATCTGGAAGCCGAGGCCGTGTCTATGCGCGCCGTGCCGGTCGAGGTTGAGACCGAAGTGGACGCCGACGGCAACCAACGCGTAGTGGTCAGGGGCCGAGTTAAGACGCTACTGTTCACCGTGGGCGTGCGTTGGACCTTTGTGCTGACGGCGGCAGATACCATCCAGTCGGCTGAAATCAAGCTGATGGCATCGCTGCAAGAGCTAATGCAGCTCGATCGCGGCTAGGTCCGATGCCCTAGGCAGCTTTAGGCACCGATGATTGACCCCAGGCGGCGGTGAGCAGCGATCGCCCCAGGTTTAAATGCTGAGGCGCACATTGCCAGTCGGGGTGAGCCGTCAACAGCAGCGATTCTAGCGATTCGGTGTCGAACAGGTGCCACACCTCGGCCCCGGTCGAACGGTCGGCGATCGCGTAGCAGTTCTGGGCAATGCAGTAGATCGTCAAGCGATCGCTCATCCCAGCGGGCAGGGTCAGTTCTTGCCCAATAGCTAGGCTTCTAAAGCTGCACATTGCCTGCTGAAAAGCCTCTTCGCTCTGAGTGGCTAACCCCGACATCGCTCGCAGCGATCGCGGGTCGCCGTTGACGCAGATCCAGTAGCGGCGCAGTGGGTCAATGCCCCTAAGCCAAGGTGATTCGTCATCTAGGCCATAGCGAGGTGCTAGGGATAGCTCAGAGAACATGACTTTACCAAAATGTGGCAAGCGATACATTCAGCATCGTGTAATCACCCAACTTTCCTCAATACAGGGCAACAAAAGTATAAAAATCTGATATAAGCCTTTACGTTTGCTTATGAATAATTGCCGCTGTCATCTGGCCACATAGAGCCGCCGCTACGACGGAGCGGTTGGTTCCCCAAATGAAAGCGGCTGACTCAACTGACTTAATCGGTGAACTCTCGGCTGGCAGAAGTCGCTGACGGTTCTGGTAGTAAAGCAGGCAAAATCAGGCTCTGCGCCAGGGGCATTTGCCCATAGGTAAACCCATGGGGCACCTGGTCGAGGTAGGGGCGCAGCTGCTCTAGAGCGTAGGGGCTGCCATAGATCACGACCCCACGCAGTAGTTGGGCCGATCGCAGAGTCTCTAGCCAGGTGGTCGCCAGCTGTAGGAGTTGTGCGGAGCCACGAAAGGGGTTGCCCCGCACAAAAATCTGCACCAGGCTGGGTCGCAGCTCCAACTCAGCTAAGGATTTTTCCTCGCTTTGCGGCCAATGTTGGCAACCCTGGGTATCGACTAGCTTGAGATGGTAGTGGTGGCGCTGGGGCCAGGTGAGGGCCGCCGCCGTGCGCTCTAAAAATCGGCAGCCGATCGCATCATCGACAATCACAATATTGTGACCGGGGTCGGCGGCAGTGCAAGGGGCGATCTGACCTCGTACCGTCATTGATGCGACAAGTATGTCGGCGGCGAGCTGACGGGTCGCGGGTTGGGCCACGGCTGCCAAATTCACCGGTGGCGGCGGCAGGTGCTCCCAGGCGTGGCCAGCCCCGTCGGGCAGCAGGGCAGGGGCCGCCTTTTGCTTAGCTCGCCAGAGGCGTTCCACGCTGGCCGTGATGCGCGCTGGGTCGATGCGCCCCAGATTCACGGCTTCTACTACCGCAGCAATTACTCCTTCAGGATCGCCGGGCATGAGCAGTACGTCGGCGCCGGCTTCTACCGCCAGCACCGCCGCTTCGTAGGGGCCATAGGTGTTGGCGATCGCCCCCATAATCAGAGCATCGGTCACAATTAGCCCGTCGAAGCCCAGCTCCTGGCGCAGCAGCCTGGTGAGGGTAGCGGGCGAAAGGGTGGCGGGCAGGCGGGCATCCAGCGCCGGAATTTGGAGATGAGCCGTCATGATGCTGTCTACCCCAGCGGCGATCGCATCTCGAAAGGGTGCCAGCTCCAAATTGCTGAGGCGATCGCGGCTATGGGGCAGCACCGGCAGATCGAGGTGGGAGTCGGTGGCGGTGTCGCCGTGACCGGGGAAATGCTTGGCGGCGGTAAGCACCGGCTGGGTCTGCGCTCCGCGAATAAAGGCCTGGGTCAGAGCGCTGACTCGCTCTAGCCCATCGCCAAAGGCCCGCACGTTAATTACGGGGTTGGCGGGATTGTTGTTGATATCCACTACCGGGGTCAGCACCCAGTTGATGCCAATCGCTAGAGCCTCGGCGGCAGTGGCGGCCCCAAATGCCTCGGCGTAGGCTAGGGCAGCGGTGGGGTTGCGATCGGCCACCGCCGACAGTGCCATCGGCGGCGGAAACCAGGTGGCACCGCTAAATCGCTGACCGACCCCCTCTTCCACATCGGCGGCAATCAGCAGCGGAATCCTAGCTTGGGTCTGGAGCGTCTGGGTTTTAAGCCCCACTTCGGCGGCGCTGCCCCCGAGCAAAATTACTCCGCCCACACCCAGTTCTTCGACGTAGTGGGTGAGGGTGGCGCTGTCGGCTTCCCAATCGGGGTAGCGAATTTCGTGGTCAAACAGGTGACCCGAGGCGCGCACCACCACCATTTGAGCCACTTGTTTGACTAGAGATAAACTTTCAGGGGCGGGCAACCGGGCCGAGGTGTCAGAGGGCCAGTCGTTGACTGTTGCCCAGTTCACTCTTCCTCATCCCCCAAGGTGGATTCATCGCGGGTAGCGGCCTCGGAGCTGCCCGCGTCATCCTCAAAAAACTCGTCGGTCAGCCCCTTTGCGGCCCGTTCTTGGCTGAGCTGGTTGATTAAGTTCAGCACATTGGTGCCGCGCTCCATGCCCACGTCTTCTTTGAAGATAATTTCGGGGGTGCGTCGCAGTCGTAGCCGCTGGCCCAATTCGCTGCGCACAAAACCGGTGGCGGCGTGGAGGCCCTCCATAGTTTCGGCTTTGGCCTCGGGGGTGCCATAGATGCTGACGAACACCTTGGCGTGTTGCAGGTCGCCCGACACATCGACATCGGTAACGCTGACCATGCCAGCCCCCACACGGTCATCTTTGATGTCGAGCATCATCATCTGGCTAATTTCTCGTTTGATTAGAGAAGCTACCCGCTCAACGCGACGATTATTTGGCATCGATCTGTACTCCTGGTAAAGGCATTAACCTAGGCCCAGCATTGCCCGAAGGGTAAAGGTGAGAAACAAGAAGCCAGCCACTACGGCACCAATCAGCGCGATCGCCGTAGGGGGTTGCTTTAGCAGCGGCACTAGGGGCTGGGCGGCATTAAAAAATACGCCTAGGGTAAAGGAAATAAAGTAGCGCGGATAGCGAGAGATGTTGTCAAAAAAATCTTTCATAGCGGCAGAGTAGGGGCTTTAGGGGCCAATGCGCGCAAAGCCCTGCGCACTGACTCTGAATTTAACTCGTTTTACATCCTAACCCACGACAAAAGAGTGTTGCTCCGGCTGAGCTTTGCTATAGTTGGGGCATTCTTTAAACAAGTACATTTGATCTCAGGCAGTTCTGTGACAGTTGCCCTCTCTGCACCTCCGACCTTACACCCGCGTCCTTTTCTCAAATGGGCTGGCGGCAAAGGTCGTTTGCTCAGTCAGTACGAGCCGTTTTTGCCCACGGCCATTGACACCTATTACGAGCCGTTTTTGGGTGGTGGGGCAATGTTTTTTCACCTAGTGGGGCGGGCGAGGCGGGCGGTGCTGTGGGATATCAACCCCGAGCTGGTCAACGTTTACTGCTGCGTGCGCGACCGGGTCGAAACGCTGATTCGGCATCTGTGGGATCACCAACGCCGCCACAACCCGGACTACTACTACCAGGTGCGCCAGCGGCAAAATTTGCGATCGCCCGTAGAGCGCGCCGCCCGCCTGATCTACCTCAACAAAACCTGCTACAACGGCCTCTACCGCGAAAATTCCCAGGGGCATTTCAACGTGCCGGTGGGAAACTACAAAAACCCCACCATCTGCGATCCATCGCTACTGCGGGCGGCCTCGGCAGCGCTGCAAACCGCCGAGATTAAGACGTTTTCGTTCGAAAAGCTGATGGAGCGATCGCTCTCTCCTGGCGACTTTGTCTACTTTGACCCGCCCTACCATCCTCTTAATTCCACCAGCAGCTTCACGGGCTACAGTCGCTACGGCTTTACCGGAGCCGACCAAGAGCGCTTGGCGACGGTGTTTCGCACCTTAGCGAGTCAGGGGCAACGGGTGATGCTGTCGAACTCCGACTGCGAGTTTATCCGCGAGCTTTACCAGGGGTTGACGATGCACCCGATTCTGGCGGCGCGGGCGATTAACTCCCGGGCCGGGCGTCGAGGCAAAATTGGCGAGCTTTTGATTACGCCCTTTTGACCTTGCTTAGGACGGATGCAGTGTTTCTATAGAATCAGCTATCAAATTGATATAACGCTACGCGATCCAGAGGCGACCTTTTGTGACGACTCCATCCCCCAGCGGCAATTCGAATGACCAGGCCCGCGACACCTTTCAGGCCGTAACCCAGGTGATGCAGGCCGTCGTTACTGTGCTGGATGACATAACTGCCAATACGGGCAATGCTCTGTTGTCGAGGCTTCAGCCTTTTTTAGAGCCGGTGACGACCACCGTAGGCAGCGTGGTCGGCCCGATTGTCGGTTTGCCCTTCATTCAGTACGCCACGGCGATACCCGGCATGAGAGTGCTGCTAGCGGCACTGGGTCAGGTGAATGTGGTAGAGGTGCGATCGCAGGTGGACGAACTCCGTCAGCAGTACTCTCAAGAGAGCAAACGCACCCTGGCCCAGCGGGTGATGGCCGAAACTGCCCTCAAAGCCGCTAGCGTCGGCTTGGCTACCAACTTTGTGCCCCCTGTGGCTTTTGCCCTCACCCTGGTTGATATTGGTGCGGTCGCAGCCCTGCAAGCCAACATGATCTACCGCATCGCCACCATATACGGCTATTCGCCCACCGACAACGATCGCCGTGGCGAAGTGCTAGCGATCTGGCTGCTGTCATCGACCACCGGTGGCATGGTCAAATCGGGGCTGAGCGTTGTGGAACTGATTCCGGGTCTGGGTGCTGTGCTGGGTATTGCCACCGACGCATCGCTGATTTACAGTGTTGGCTACTTTGCCTGCCGCTATTACGAAACCAAGCGATCGGCTCCCACAGAGATCTTGGTGTAAGTCAGGGTTCAAGGTGTAGGACTGCACCTCAGGCCTTAAACCTTGAACCCAAAACCTTTCCCCGTCCCTTAAGCCAACAGCTCAAACAACCCATCATCAATTTCATAGCCCAGCATTTGGGTCATAAATTTCAGCCGAGTGTACTGGGTAATGCCCTGTCCTTTGAGCCAGGCAGCGATGACAAAAATTTTGGCCATCATAAAAATTTCTAGCCCCTCCGGGTTGTAGCGAATGCCCTCGGTAGGGCTGAACTGATGGGCCACCAGCATCGCAGCATAACGCCCTAGCTCGCCTGCCTCCCAATCCAAAACCAGGGGCAACCAAGGGTAATGGGTATCCAGACGAATAAACCACAGCCTAACTTCCGGCAGCTCTGACAGCTCGCGGGGGTCGCTGGGGTCACGGCTGATATCGACGACGAACCGCAGTCCAAGCTCGCTGTCGAGCACCTTGCCCGCTGCCAGCAGCGGCTCGATCACCTCTTGGGCCGGGGTTAGGTCGAGGGTTTGCAGGTGAGATTTGTGCAGGGTGATGGTTTGAGCCATGGGGCAGCCAGATCGCAATGACAGAAGTACTGCCCATTGTCGCAGAGGGTGGTCCGCTCTGCCCTGAGTCTGCCTCACTGTACAGGACTATATCTGAGCGGACGTTTTGAAAGAATGGCCGTGGAACATAAAGGCCGCAATCGTTGACCGATGCCGAAGCTTACGGCACCATGGCTCGGGCGGTTAAATCTTAAGTAGTGCCTGCCGCCGATCGCATTCCAGCTACCTTCAGGACTTATGGTTTTAGCCGCCGGAGAGCGCCTTTGTAAACTACGCGGCATCCATGTCATCAGGACATGACAATGGGTGGTGGGCTAGTAAATTTACTATTCGTGGCAAAGACTTGTTGGCGATTTTATACCGCTAGAAAAACGGGCTTGGAAGGGCTCGGGCAGACAGATTTGAACGGCTAATTGGATGGGTTGGCGAGCGGCTTTGTAACCAGAGTCACACAGTCGTCTTGGGAGAACCACGAATCTCTGTCCGGAAACTTCACGCTTCATGAAAACTTGATGCCGCTACATTAGAACTTAACCGCTGGTCATCTACCCAGAGTCATGCCGTCTCACCCTCCGTCAGAAACGCAGCAGTTCAACCATGATGTACAGCTTCTGCTCAAACCCAACAACCCCCATGCTCGATCGCTACTAGCCTTTATCAAGCGCACCATTCAGCAGTTTGGGCTGCAAGCTCACATCACCGAAATCGACATTTTCGTCGAAGCTTATCTGCGCGGCGTTCGATACACTCAGCAAAACCAGGAGCACATTCGCCAGCCCAAGGCGTGGATGCGGCGCACGGCCTACAACATCATTCGCGAGTGCAAGCGCGATCGCCAGCGTTACCTAGCGGTGGCGTTCGATGAACTGATGGAGCAAGAGGCTGCTGGCGGCGGTCCGACGGCGGTTAATGACGAGATGATTACCCACGCTATTGCCTCGGTGCTGCAAGCCCTTGCTGCTCTGTCGCCAGGCGATCGCAACCTGATTCAGTGGAAGGTGGTGGAAGGCTTAACCTGGCCTCAGGTGCAGACCAAGCTGGTGGAAGCAGGCGAGGAGTGGATATCCCTAGCGACCCTGCGCAAGCGCGGGCAGCGTGCCCTAGAACGGTTGCGCACCGCGTACCACATTTGCGATGGTGACTCTGGTAACGACGACTCACCCAATCCTCCCAATTTGATGCCGTAATGTGCAGCGAGCGAATAAAGTACCTCTAAGCAGGGGCCAATATCGGTCGAATGGCTGAAACGTTGGCTGGGAATAGTCCGTCAAAGAAATCTGCTGGGAAATACTAAATTTGAACTGGAGAGTAGACTTACTGAAGCTCTCATCATGGATCCTCTACAGGTGTGACAATAAACCACCGTCTAAGTTTGGCTGTTGGGGTGCACAGCAAGGCATCGCCGTCTAAACTTGGTGAAACGTTGAATTTGCATGGCCAATATCGCTAGCCCTTCCGACGCCCTATTCACTGCTCAGCCTGGGAACCTGACCCAGCCTGGAACCGCTGCCCCAGCGCAAGCATTTAGGCTGACCTTTTGGGGAGTGCGCGGCAATATTCCTGCACCGGGGGCCGACACGGTGCGCTACGGCGGCAACACATCCTGTGTTGAAGTGCAGGTGGGTGGCCAACAGCTGATTTTTGACGGTGGCACCGGCCTGCGGATGCTGGGCCGCCACCTCATGGCCCAGGAGCAGCCTGTGGCCGCCCACCTCTTCTTCACCCACACCCACTGGGATCGCATTCAGGGGTTTCCTTTCTTTGCCCCAGCTTTTGCCCCGGCGACTCAGCTTGATATCTACGGTGCCCAGGCCTTCAATGGGGCTTCCATTAAGCAGAGCCTCATGGATCAAATGTTGCGGCCCAACTTTTTTAAGCCGTTGCAAACTATGGCCGCCGCCATGACCTTTCACAACATTGCAGCGGGAGATGCGATCGCCCTGGGCGATGTCTTGGTAGAACCCTGGAGCCTGAACCGTCACACCAGCGCCTTGGGCTACCGGGTTAGCTGGGGCGATCGCGTGCTGGCCTATGCCACCGACACCGACCCTACCCAAACCAGCGTTGACCCCAACCTGCTGATGTTAGCCAGCGGAGCCGACGTCCTAATCTTTGATGGCACCTACGCCGACGCGGCCTACTCAGACCCCAACGGAGCTGGCTTGGTGCCCTGGCACCTGGGCATCGAGGTGGCCCAGGCGAGCCAGGTCAAGCACCTGGTGCTGTTTCACCACAACCCCTGTCACACCGACGATCAGCTCGATCAGCTGGAGCGTCAGGTACAGGCCAGTTTTGCCCAGGCTAGCCTGGCTCGCGAGGGCATGACCCTAGACTTAATTTCTGAATCGGTTGAGTAGACCGTCCTAGGATGGCTGCAACAGGTCGCCTCGCACCCAGCCGGTGGTGCCTTCGTAGTTGACTTGATACCAGATAAAGCCGTCCTCTGGGTTGCCCCCGCGATCGAGCACATCCACTACGGCGCGGCGGGGCGCTGTGCTCAGGATGGTGCTGCCCAGACGTGGGGCCGATCGCAGCCGAGCGGCTTCAGCCGACAGGACAAGCGCCGGAGTACCGGGAGCAAAGTTATTACCGCGAAAGTTGGTGGCACCTAGAGGTACCCTAACCACCGGGTTAAAGCCGGGCTCTTGGAGCACAACACTACCGTTGGCCGCAAGAATTTCTAGCTCGGTTTCGCCTACCACATTGATGCGGGCAAACCGCTGGGCCTCGCCTCCGGCTCTGTAGACCGTCTGGTCGCGGGTGCTGGTCACGAGCTGAGTGGGGGCAGCCCGCAGTTCTACCGCATCAGTGGCCTTGTTATAGAGATTCATGAATAGGCCCGTGCCGCTGCGATAGACGCGCACCACTCTAGATTCAGTCTCGAACAGCAGCACCGTTTCGATGGTGTCCGCCTGGGCCAGCCAGATTTCTGGGATGGGTGAGTTGGTGGCTCCGGGCAGGGCTGGGGCAGCGGCCAAGGTAGGGGTAGCGCTCAGCAGCGCCAGCGAGGTCAGCGATAGGCAAACGCGTTGAAAAACCCAATTCATGGAATCACCTGAAACGATAAAACAGGGGGCTAAAGCAGCACGAAACCACTTGCAGAATCTAAGCGTAACCATACTGCAAAACGCTGGTGCTAGGCGGTATAAGGGCGATCGCTACCGCGGGGATGGAGCCGAAAGCGGGCTGTGCGACCCATTAGCTTGAGAAGCGTATAGGCGCAACCGCTGAGATGGCACCATGATTTGGACCCGGCTGCCCACCTCGATCGCTCTAGTCATGGGCAGTCGAGCGTAGAGCAACTGCCCTGAGGGGGTTTGCAGACAGTACTTATATTCTCGGCCTAAAAACTGGCGATCGCGCACCACCACCGCACCTCCGGCATCTTCTACCAAAGCCAGGTCTTCTTGACGCACCATCAGGTCACCCTGGGCGGTTTCAGCACCGGCTACCCCAAAGCAGCCCACCTCGGTTTGCCAACCCTGGGGGCTGGGTTGGGCGGGCAAAAAGTTGGCCTGGGTGACAAATTCGGCAACAAAACGCGAGGCGGGCTGCCCGTAGACGGTCTCTGGCGTATCGATTTGCTCTAGCTGACCCCGGTGCATGACGGCAACGCGATCGGCTAGGGCCAGGGCCTCTTCCTGGTCGTGGGTGACGAAGACGCAGGAAGCCCCCACCTGTCGCAAAATGTCGCGCACCTCCTGGCGCAGGTACAGACGCACCTGCACGTCCAGGTTGCTAAAGGGCTCATCCAGCAAAATGATGGCCGGACGCGGGGCTAGGGCACGGGCCAGAGCCACCCGCTGCTGCTGTCCGCCCGACAGCTCGTGGGGAAAGCGATGGGTTAGGGTTTCTAAACCGACCAGGGCGATCGCCTCAGCGGTGCGCTGCCGGAGATCGGAGGTAGCTTGCCGTCCTTTACGATCGCGCCGTTGGAGGCCAAAGGCGACATTCTGCTCCACTGTTAGGTGGGGAAACAGGGCGTAATCCTGAAACACTATGCCCACATCGCGGCGCTCAGGCGGTAGCCAGGTCGTCCCGCCCACGGGCTGACTGCCCAGGTAGAGGGTGCCCCCATCAGGCTTCTCAAATCCTGCAATCAGCCGCAGCAGGGTAGTTTTACCGCAGCCCGACGGTCCTAATAAGCCTAATATCTCCCCCTGCCCCAGGCTGAGGCTGATCTGGTCTACTGCCGGAGGGGACTGGGGGCTATAGCGCTTCGTAATGGCATCAAGGCGAAGAATAGGCGGTGGGGTCATAGCCTCGGTGATAGCGCAGCGATCGCAGGCCGCGATCAGCACAGGGATGATTGAAAATAACTCTGGGTTTAATATACTGCCCGATGGGCGATCGCCCGGTTCATTGCGGCACGGCCCCACGTATAACGCTATCCCACCGCAAGCAGCGCCAGCGATCGCCTAGCCCATTTGCAACGCTGTGGTAATCGTCCAACCGTCGACCAGCAGCAGCAGCAGGGTAAACCCTAGCAAAATAAAGTACATCCAGGGTTGAGCCAAGGGTCTAATATCCTGAGTGTCGAGATCAGTGTAGGTCTCAACAAGGCCTAGCAGGCGGGCAAAACCCGACACCCGCATCGGCAACAGGTAGGCCTGCTGATCAGCTCCAACAAAGTAATACACAATGCCGCCTTGCCCGGTCGAACGTGGCCTCAACGCCTGGGCTTCGCGCCACGGTAGCTGCCACCCGCCGCGGAACAGCCAGCGTATCCACACCGGGTAAGCCACGCGAATGCCGTCGCTATCCACCTCAACCCGCTGACCCAGCGCGCCGTAAATTCCCAGGCCGCCCAGCCCAATGCCGACAGCCAGCAGCATGGGCGAAACCGCCGCGTCGGTGGCATCAGCCAAAAACGGTAAAGGCCCCATTAGCGACAGGTAGAGCAGCAGCAGCGTCAGGCGAATCAGCGGCGAAATATGAAAGACCTGGGTCTCTGTGGGGGTAGCAGCCGAAGGCGAGTACTCAACCATACCAATCTAAGACCTGATCTGAGGTTACCGACCCTTGCGACCAGCTCGGAACTGGCCAGACACGGGGGTTTACCCCTTTAAGGTAGATACTTTTGCACCACCTGCCAACCAGACAGTCCAGCGGCCGCCAGCGCTACCCCAAGGGCACTGTTGAGGGTGACATGGAGCGATCGCGCCCAGGGCCGATCCACAGAAATACGACTAGCGCTCCAGGCCGAAGCCAGCACTAGCCCTACTACTATCAACCCAAACAGCAAGTGTACTGAATGGCCCAGCCGGCCATACTCCCCTATGGTGCCAACCACTCCAATGGCGAGCAGCACCAAGACTAGGCTGACTGCCCCTGTACCCAGAACAATGTGCAGCGGTCGTAGCCAGGACGATCGCTCTTGATCGTTAGAGCGGGTGTAAAACAATACCCCACCCGTAACAGCCAGCAAGAAATAGGCCGTCAGCGTAAGACCCATAGACCAAGCGGCGATCCGCCACAGCCACAGAAATGAAGGTAAATTCACGGCTCGTCCCTAAATGTCACCATTAGCTGTGCCCTGGTGGCATAGGGAAGGTAGAAATTCGACCTTCAGCCCGCTATCAAGCTACGCCAGAACGCTATCGCTATAGCCAGGGCTCAGCGCACCACCCCTTTAGTCTACCGAACTAGCTGGAGGGTGAAATGGCTACTGCGGTTGCAGGTTCATCTAGGGGTGCTGCCAATCGACTCGCCTCAAGCTCATCACCTGAGGCGACCTCAAAACCTGCGGGTTCTGGGGCATCGATCTGTAACCGTTCGCAAGGGATGCTGTCTGACAAAATGGCGCTGGCCATCATGCCCGTATGAATCTCTAGGAGAGCCTTAGGAACAGTTTCAAAAAGCAGTCGCTGCCCCGGAAACACGACCCGCTCGAAGTACCAATCGGGCACATTGGTTATGCGAGCAATCTGAATCTTACTGGTGGCATTGACATAGCAACAGAGCACCTGGCTCTGGCCATCGGAGGGGAGGGGATCAAGTATTTGTGCCATTGATGCTTTACGGCAATATTGCAAGAATCACCCGCAAAGCGTAACACCTCGCGATCCCCGGCTGTTGTAAAGGCGACTACCAACCCCCACAGCACCTTAACTATTCAAAATAATTGAACACAGTGCTTTATATTTCGCAACTGCTGAACTTCAGCCCTAAGCTGCTGTCCGTCGCTAGCCCTCAACTCAAATCTCAAAGCAGTCTGAAACATGCAGCATAAAGCGTTGCGGAAAATCTTAACAGTGTTTTTATACCACGATTCTGCGACCTCAGAGCGGCCTGGTTTCCCCTGCTAAGGCCTGTACCGCCGCTACCAGTAGAATTGCCCCGACGAGTTCCCGGTTTGCTGAAGAGGAGATTTGTCAGCTTTTCCTATCCTGAGAAGAAGACGGTGTTATCGTGAAGTTATATGTCAAGCCTGAGAAGCATGCCCTCTAATATCGCCAGCCAGGCCCGTGTGCTCTACGTGCGGCTGCCCTGT
This sequence comes from Nodosilinea sp. FACHB-141, assembly GCF_014696135.1. Lineage (NCBI taxonomy): Bacteria > Bacillati > Cyanobacteriota > Cyanophyceae > Nodosilineales > Nodosilineaceae > Nodosilinea > Nodosilinea sp. FACHB-141. The sequence continues at coordinate 261,918 of NZ_JACJPP010000022.1, forward strand.
AACCCCATCTTCCCCATCGGGGTGGTTTACCTGGCCGACCATGTGCACAAACTGTTTCCCCACGTGGAACAGCGCATCTTTGATCTCGGTGCCGTGCCGCCCCTCGACTACGGCGCTGCCCTCGATCGCTGCATTGATGACTTTAGGCCAACTCTGCTGGTGTTCTCCTGGCGGGATATTCAGATTTTTGCCCCAGTGGGCGGTCGCGGCGGCAATCCGCTGCAAAACGCCTTTGAGTTTTTCTACGCCCGCAACCTCTTCTTAAAGGCGCGGGGTGCCTTGGGCGGTCTGCGCATGGCCACCACCTACCTAGCCGAGCTGTGGCGCAACCAGGGATTGATCAAGCGCGGCTTTAAGCGGGCCCAGCGCTATTCTCAAAATGTCACGACCGTTGTGGGTGGCGGTGCCGTGAGCGTGTTCTATGAGCAGCTGCACAACCGGCTGCCTAAGGGCACGATCATCTCCGTGGGCGAGGGGGAAATGTTGCTGGAGCGGATCCTGCAGGGCAAAGACTTTTCTGATCAGCGTTGCTACATTGCTGGGGAGACGACACCGCGCGATCGCCTCATCCACGAAGAGCCCGCTCCGCTCGAAAAAACCGCCTGCAACTACGACTATATCGAGGGCATTTGGCCTGAGTTCGACTATTACCTGCAAGACCAGGATTTCTACATTGGTGTGCAGACTAAGCGGGGCTGTCCCCACAACTGTTGCTACTGCGTCTATACAGTGGTTGAGGGCAAGCAGGTGCGCATCAACCCCGCCGATGAGGTGGTGGCCGAAATGCAGCAGCTCTACAAGCGGGGGGTGCGCAATTTCTGGTTTACCGATGCCCAGTTCATCCCCGCTCGCCGGTTTATGAAGGATGCCGAAGAGCTGCTGGAGAAGATTCTCGAGGCGGGTATGACCGACATTCACTGGGCCGCCTATATTCGCGCCGACAACCTGACGCCCAAGCTCTGCAAGCTGATGGCCGACACCGGCATGAACTACTTTGAGATCGGCATCACCAGCGGATCCCAAGAGCTGGTGCGCAAAATGCGCATGGGCTACAACCTGCGCACGGTGCTGCAAAACTGCAAAGACCTTAAGGCAGCCGGGTTCAACGACCTGGTGTCGGTCAACTACTCCTTTAACGTGATCGACGAACGGCCCGAGACCATTCGTCAGACCCTGGCCTACCACCGCGCCCTAGAGCAGGTGTTCGGCCGCGACAAGGTAGAACCCGCGATCTTCTTTATTGGCCTCCAGCCTCACACCCATTTAGAAGAGTATGCCTTTGATAAAAACATTCTCAAGCGCGACTACAACCCCCTCGATATTCATCTGCCCTGGGTGTCGAAGAAACTGTTGTGGAATCCAGAACCATTGGGCTCGTTCTTTGGGGAGGTGTGTTTGACGGCATGGCAGCGCAACCCAGACGACTTTGGTCGCGAGGTCATGGACATTCTAGAAGAGCGCTTAGGGTTAGCTCCTTTAGAGGAAGCGTTGAGCGCGCCGATTGAGGCTGACCGCCGCCCCTTGGCTGCGTTATCATCCTGAATACAAGGGTTACAGGCAATAGAACTATAGGGGATTGCGATGCTGGAGGGGTCAATATTGAAGCTGTTGGTGGATGGTCGTACTGATCCAGAGACGACCCCACTCAACTATGGCGTGTACTACAAAAACACCCTGGTCGCTCTTTGTCACGCCCTTGAAGACTGCATTTTGACCTCTGGCTCGGCCCCCTTGGTGGTTACGGCTTTTCAGCGGGGGAAGTGGTATTTAGAAGAGGCCGATCGCTATAGCGCGATCGCAGACGCTGCCCAGCAAATTGTGATTATGGCCTCGCCCGAGGCTGGCTTTCACGACCATCCCACCAGTCAGCGTGAGAACGTAGCCCTTGTCGACTTGGCTGACGACGATCCGGTCGCTGAAGAATGGCACTTGATAATTTTTTCTCCCGACTACACTGCCATGGTGCTGTGCCAGGAGCTGTCGGAAGCGGACTACGGTAAGACTGGGATACCCGAGCACGATCTAGAGCGCAAGTTTTACGGGTTTTGGACCTTTGACTCGGCCCTGGTGAGCGAAACGGTGGAGCTGGCGATCGCTCACATTGGTCGCTATAACCCAGCTCTTCAGGCGCAGCTAGCTGACCACCTGGCCACCCTCAAGCAGCAAAACCCCGCCCTCCGCCACGACGAGCCTGCGGTTGTTAGCCATACCGTGACCCAGGTAGTGCACTACCTGCAAAATAGCCGCAACGACCTCCAGGGCAACCTCGCTTTTAACGTAGTTGACGACCTTGACCAAAACCTGCTCTCAAATGAGCTCCAGGCGTTTTTGCGCATGGCTCAGCTGGTGGATCTCAGTGATCCCATTAACCCTATGGCTGCCAGCGAAGTGGTGGCGCTTCTAGAAATGATGGGGCAGCTGCTCGACCTGCCCGCTTGGCAGCTCCAGCGGCTGCGCCTAGCGGGAATGCTGCACCGCATTGCCCCAGCCCCTGACCTAGCGGCCCTGGCCGACGATGGGCCCAGCTGCCCGCTGATTCCTGAGGTGCAGGCTTTGCGACTGATGCCCCGTATGCGGGCGGTGGCCGCCATCATTGCCCACCAGGGCGAATGCTGGGACGGCAGTGGCTACCCGGCTGGCCTTGTCGGTGATGCGGTGCCCCTAGAGTCGCGCATGCTGGCGCTGGTAGCAGAATTTCAGCGGCGAGCGGCTCAGGCTCGCCACGGCCAAGACCCCGCCGAGACCGACATGTCTCTGCTGAGTGACGTGCTCACCACCTGCCAGGCCGAAGCTGGTCAGCGATGGGATCCCAAACTTGTAGAGATTTTAGGGCTAATGGTGATGGGCCTCCAGCAGGGTATGAGCCTGCCCACAATACCGACTAAAATTACCCTGGGGTCGGGGTTGCTGAATCCCGATGTGGCTGACCAGGCCTCCGTCTTTCCCTCCTCCTCTGAACTGCTCCCTCGATAGTGACTTCTGTGCCCACCGACTCCATTGATATTGCCGCCCTGCGATTGGGCAAGCTCCGTCACCTGGCCGGGGCTGATCTGGAAGATGAGGACCTCTCTGGTGCTGACCTGGCGGGTATCTACCTGGCTGGGGCCACCCTTGTGGGTGCCAACTTAAGCCGCACCTCCCTGGTCAAAGCTCATTTAGAAGGGGCTAACCTTATGGGAGCCAACCTGATAGGAGCAGACCTGCGGGCAAATCTATGGGGTGCGAACCTGATGCAGTGCGACATGACTGGAGCCGACCTGCGAGGCGCAAATCTGCGAGGCGCTAACCTGATGGGGGCGCGCCTGGGTGGAGTCAGCCTGGCTGGAGCCTTCTTAAGTGGCTGCAACCTTATGGGGGTAAACCTGCAAGGGGTTGACCTGCGGGGGGCTGACCTGCGGGGAGCAAACCTCAGCGATACCAACTTGAAGGGGGCCGACCTCTCCCAGACTGACTTGCAGGGGGCGCGGCTCGACAATGCGAATTTAGAAGAGGCCGATCTGCGTCAGGCCAATCTGTCGGGAGCCTCCCTTGGCGGTGCCAATCTGCTCTGCGCTGATCTCTCTAGCACCCAGCTTAACGGTGTTAGCCTGACCGGAGCTTGTCTCATCGGCACTCACCTGGATAAGTAGATATCCAACGGTTCGAGGCATGACAACGCTGCCTACTTCTTCCTTGGGTGGTGGGATCTTTAGGATGTTCCCTTTGGGGCCGCAGCAGGTGCAGCGGTAGGAGTCTGATGCCATGGGTGAGTATGGCGAACCAATTTGGGATTTATTTGCTGGGATGAGAACCTATGGGCTTTGACCACAAACCGAGGATTCTATTTCTCTACGGTTCGTTGCGCGATCGCTCCTACAGTCGGCTGCTAGCCGAGGAAGCCGCAAGAATCATCGAGGGCTTCGGGGCTGAGGTCCGCTTCTTCCATCCCCACGATCTGCCCATTCACGTAGTGTGCCTGACGATCACCTCAAGGTGCAGGAACTGCGGGATTTGGTGTTGTGGTCGGAGGGGCAAGTGTGGTCTAGCCCCGAGCTGCACGGCAACATCAGCGGCCTGATGAAGCACCAGATCGACTGGATTCCTCTGAGCCTGGGGGCGGTGCGACCCACCCAGGGCAAAACCCTGGCGGTGATGCAGGTGAGCGGTGGTTCGCAATCTTTCAACGCGGTGAACACGCTGCGCGTGCTAGGCCGATGGATGCGGATGTTTACGATTCCCAACCAGTCGTCGGTGGCGAAGGCGTATCAGGAATTTAACGACGATGGCACGATGAAAGACTCGGCCTACCGCGATCGCGTTATCGACGTGATGGAAGAACTTTACAAATTCACCCTGCTGCTGCGCGACCAAGTAGACTATCTCACCGATCGCTACAGCGAGCGTAAAGCTGAGACTGAAAAGCAGGCCCAAGCCATTGTTAGTCAATCCATCGGCACCGCCCCTAGTCAAGCCTGAGCACCTTAACCGGAGTTGGCCATGTCCCTATTTCTCCGCCTGCGCTCCAGCGTCGCCCTATCATTAGGGGCAGCGGTTCTTGCCCTGGCCTTCGCCTGCCAGCCCGCGCCCTCCGCAGACCACAGCAGCGCAATCAATAAAATTGCCTTTGACCTGAGCAGTTTAGATGAAAATGGACTCTTTGGCCCAGCCGACGGCAAGCGATCGCTTGACTACGAGTTTTGCATTCCTGCGGGCGGTGCCTACACCCAAGCGGTGGGCGCCATCGACCCTTCAGCGCAGTTCTTCCCGCAAAGCCGAGGACGTATTGGCTGCGGCGAGGGTGAGGTGCTGACCATTGGCAACACCTACCAAACCAACTACCAAGACATTCTGATCGAGCTAGCTAACCTCGACTACATCGATCGCATTCAGCTGGTGGATTGGGAATAGAATGCGTGGGTTATGGGTAAGGCTCCGGCGGTGAGGGCGATCGCGTCAGCAAATTCGTCAAAATGGTGAAGCAAGCCACGACGCTATCCAGAACCTCGATGCCGTTGGCCGTGCCCGGCGATCGGGCCAATTTTAAGGCAACCATAGCATTTGAGACTGCTTTGCTCTATCTAAGGAGACCGCAATTGACTTTCCTGCACCAGTCTCTAGCGGTCTCGCCCCCACTCCTTAGCGTCAAATTTTGCTTAACTCTTGAGAACCCGAAAATTTACATTGTTTAATTTCTAAACAGCCCATTGGCATCCGAGGCATTACGGGGCTCGAAGGGCCATACACTAAGGAGAATTAGTTGGCGTGAGTAGTCGCGCTGCGGGTGTTTTTGGGTTGCAGGCGTGAGGTCAATGAAGTTTCGCTCGTTTATTCGACCCCTTGCCCTTGCCGCTGGGCTGGTTTTGGTATTGGGTTTGGGCCTGCTGGGGCGTTTGACGCTCAACACTCCTCTATACCTGATTGAGCGCGGTGGGCAGGCTCAGCCGCTAGCGCTTCAGTTTGTGCCTAAGCAGTCGCCCATCGTTGCCTCGGTGTTAGTGCGCCCCGATCGCCTCGCCAGCCTGTGGGAATACCTGGCTACCCCCCGCCTGCGCCAGGAGACCCGCCACGACCAGGAGCTGATCGAGCAAGCGCTATTGGCCAATACCGGTCTCAGCTACAGCCGCGATATCCAGCCGTGGCTAGGGGAAGAGGTGACCGCCGCCATGGTAACCCCCGATCTCGACCAAGACCCCACCAATGGCACCACTCCTGGCTATCTGGTTGCCCTGGCCTGCAACGACAGTGCGGCGGCCCAGGCGGCACTAGAGCTGTACTGGCAGAACCGTGCGATCGCTGGTGACGCTCTTACCTTTGAGGATTTTTCAGGCAATCGGCTGATCTACGCCCGGCGGAGCACACCGCGATCGGCCCAGGCAGAAACGGCCTCGCTGGCCACAGCCCTGGTCGCCGACCGCTACGTACTGGCCGCCAACCACCCCGATGTGTTGCGCCAGGCACTCACCGCCGCCCAGTCTACCGACCTTAATCTTCAGAGCGATCGCCGCTATAAAGCCGCCCTGGGGGAGCTGCCCAATCAGCGGGTGGGGCTGCTGGCGCTGAACCTGCCAGCGGTCAGCCAGTGGCTCAACCCCGATAGAAATTTTGCTGAGACATTGGTTGATCTGGGTGAGATAGGAACCGCTGATGACCAAGTGGGCTGGGCACTGATGTCGTGGCGGCTTTCCCGCGAGGGGTTAGTGGGCCACACAGCCCTGTTGGCCGCCCAGGGGCATCGTCTCCATCCTCAGCGGGTTACGGCAACCGATTGGGATATTGTGCCCTACCTGCCAGAGAACTTGGCAGTAACTGCGATCGGCTCTGACCTAGCAACCCTGGGGCAGCGAATCAATCCCCTGCTGGCCTTGGCCTCTCCCACGGGCGAGGAAAGTTTTCCGTTGGCCAAGCTGATTGACAGTGCCCTGGGCCAGGGCGCGACGAATATTCTAGAGACGGGAGTAGACCAGGCCTACGGTGTGGGATTGGGAACAGCTGCAACCGGCTCGCCCGATTGGTTGGTGGTGGCGCCCCAGAGCGAGCCATTGGCCTCGGCACTCGCTGGTATGACGGCTTTGGCCCAAGGGCAGGGGCTAGGGGTGGGATCGCTGGATCTGCGAGGCACGCCGGCAATCGCCTGGACTCGCCTTGCCCTGCCCAAGCGAGGGTCACAGCCTTTGCAGGTGGTGGCCGAGGTAGCGGGGCTGCACGCCCAGATCGATCAGTACGAGGCGCTGGCCGCTTCCCCCGCCATGCTGGATGCTGTCATTCACCCCGCTGCGGTGCCTCGACAGCGCCCAGCCTGGTGGTCGCAGGTGACCCAGGTGCCGGGCCCCAGCACTGGCTATGTTCACATCGACTGGCCGCAGATTCAGGCTGGCTTAGCCGGCCAGCTGCCCCGGTGGCGGCTGTGGAGCACTGCGGCCCAGCCTGCCCTCAAGCATCTACGACAGATTACGCTAGTCAGTGGCGATCGCAGTGATGTGATGCAGACCGGCAGTATTCTGGTGCAGCTCAGCAACCAATCGTGACGATGCAGTGATGGCAGACCCGATAAACTCAACGGATTTCGCGATCGCGCCCCTGCTGGCCGCCTACCTGACGGGCAGTGCCTTAGACGATGCCCAGCGTCAACAGCTGCTGGCGTGGGAACTAGCTGACCCCAGCCAGGCCGCTGCATGGGGCATTACTCCCGAGAATGGCGCGGCTCAGCTAGAGGAGCGCCTGAGCTGGTTGCAAACCCTGCAGGCCCATCACGACACATTGCCCCTGCCCCCCGCGCCAATGGAGCGCTACCTAGGATTGTACTGGCGGCTGTGGCTACCCCTGGCCCTCACCCTCAAACGGGCCCGCGATGCCCAGGCTGGCCCACTAATTCAGGGAGTGCTCGGCGGCCAGGGAACAGGAAAAACCACCCTGACCTTGATTCTGCAGCACATTCTACAGGTGATGGGCTACCGGGCAGTGGGTCTCTCCATTGACGATATTTACAAGACCTACCGCGATCGCCAGGCGCTAATTCAGGTTGACCCTCGGCTGCGGTGGCGCGGGCCACCGGGCACCCACGACATCGACCTGGGCATGGCGACCCTTACCCAGATTCGGGCGGCGGGGCCGGGGGAGGCCGTGGCCCTGCCCCGGTTCGACAAATCGCTGCACGGTGGCGAAGGCGATCGCACCGACCCGGAGTGGGTACAGGATATAGACATTTTGCTGTTTGAGGGCTGGTTTTTGGGGGCACGCCCCATCGAGCCGGCGCAGTTTGACCAAGCCCCAGAACCCATTGTCACTGAAGCCGATCGCCAGTTTGCCCGCGACATGAACGCTGAATTGGCCACCTACCTGCCCCTGTGGGACTGTCTCGATCGCTTGATGGTGCTGTGCCCAGCCGACTACCGCCTGAGCAAACAGTGGCGCAAAGACGCCGAGCACCAGATGAAGGCCCAAGGCAAAACCGGCATGAGCGATGCCACTATTGATGCGTTTGTGGAGTATTTTTGGTGTGCCCTGCACCCGGAGCTATTTATTGCAGCCCTCAAGCGCGATGGTGAACACGTTAACCTAGTGGTAGAAATCGACCGCGATCGCACCCCTAGGGCCATATACTCTCCAGCATTGGCTATTATTTAGCTAATGGGCTAAATTGCTGTCTACCAAACAGTTGTTAATTTTGGATAATGATTTTTTATTATGAATTCTAACGTTCAAGTTATTGAGCCTACCGGTATTTTAGATAGCACTAAAGCTGAAGAATTTCGCGAGTCTGTGGAGGCACTACTCGAGGAGGGAGTCGAAGTTATTTTAGTTGACTTAAAAGAGATTACCTTTATCGATAGCTCGGGACTGGGCACGCTGGTTGTACTGCTCAAAAAGGCGCGAGCGCTCAACCGCAGCTTCTGCATTTGCTCTATGAATGACCAGGTCCGTATGCTGTTCGAACTTACCAGCATGGACCGAGTATTTGAAATTTATGAAGACCGTCAGGCTTTTGAAAATACCAAGCTCAAAGTGTCCTAGGTCTAGATACTCAAAGGGGTGCAAGGTTTGAGGTTTCAAGTATAAAAACTGGCCCTAAACCTGCACCTAAAACCTGACGCCCTCGGGAAAAGCGCTTTCTTGAGGCTGCCGAGGACTAGTCTAAATTGACCATCATCAAAGACATATCATCACTGGCGACATCCCCCGCCTGACGCTTAATTACGGTGTCGAGAATGTGGTCGATACTGCGCTCGCGCTTGGCCACGGCTAGCAAATCTACAAAATTGTCTAGACCGAGATACTGCTGATTGTCCTGCAGCACCTCGTAGAGGCCGTCGCTGAATAAATAAAGGCTGCTGTTGGGGGGCAGCTGGCAGCGCTGCCACTGGTACTTGGCCTCGGGCAGCATGCCCACGGGCATGCCGGGGGTGCGCAGGCGGGTGGTAGTCACATTTTGGTCGGCATCGATTGATACCAGCACCGCCGGGGGGTGGCCAGCGCTGGCGTAGAGCAGCTGGCGGTTGGCGCAGTTGAGCACACCGTACCAGATAGTGAAATATTTTTGGTTCTGATCGCTCATCTGAAAGGTTTCGTTGAGCGCTCGCAGCACTTTTTCGGGGCGGTAGAAGCTGACATCGGGCAGCGACTGAGCGCGCAGCACGTTTAGCACCGAGGTGGAGAGCAGCGCTGACCCCAGCCCGTGGCCCGAGACATCGAGCAAATAGATCACCAGATAGTCGGGGTCGAGCCAGTAGTAGTCGTAGCAGTCGCCGCCGAGCTGCTGAGAGGGCAAAAACCGCGATTGGATGGGCACTCTGCCGACTTGGTCATTGGGCAGGAGCGATCGCACATAGCCCTCCGCTTCCGCCATTTCAGCTTCCATCCGCTGCTTTTGCTGGCGCAAGTCCTGGGTGAGCTGGTAGATGCGCAGCCCTGCTCGCACCCGCGCATTGAGCTCGTTGATATCTACTGGTTTTGAGAGCAGGTCGTCAGCCCCCATCTCTAGCCCCTTGACCCGGTCGGCGGTGCTGTAGCGGGCCGTCAGCAGCAGCAGTGACGTAATCGAGAGCACTGGATGATGTTTAAGCGCCTGGCAAATGGCCAACCCATCGATGGTGCCCGGAATATTCCAGTCGCAGATGATCACCCCCGGCAGCAGCTTTTCGGCCAGGGTGAGGCCCTCTGCCCCGCTGCGGGCCGTGGTTACGCTGTAACCCTGCTGCTTGAGAGCGCTGACCAAAAACTGCTCTGTGGCGGCATCGTGCTCAATGATGAGGATGTCGATCATGCTGCGTTTGAGACCAAGGGAGTAACCGTAGACCTGGAGAACGAGTAGCGTTGATAGCGGTAGTAGAGCAACCAGGCGTTTCTAGATTTCCCCACTGGCCTAGCACCACAGCTAGATGGGGATACTGAGGTTTAGCGTAACCCTAAACTGTCTCAGCCAGGGACTTCATAAAGATCCTACGCAATCTCTTTAGAGTCCAAAAGCTACAAAGGTGAATGGCCAACTCTTGGAACCATTCCTGCCCGCTTAAATCTGTAGTTTTAGTTTCGGCAGTCATCCCTGACTAGGCAACTTTTTGTGAAAGGTACGATGAGCTACTGTGATCTGCGCGGGAGTCTGTTTAGCATAGTCATGCCGTTCCGTTAGGCCAACCGGTTATGGATACTATGGTTATGGATCCCTTGACCTGCTCGTTGCCTACTAGCTGCGTCGTTCCGGTGTACAAGTCGCCGAAGGATTACCAGGCTTTTCGCATTAGCCCCGGCGATAGTAACCGCTTGGCCCTGGTGTTTGATCCCACCATTGCCAATATGTCGCTGACCTACTGCGTCGAAATTTTTGACGTTGGCGGCAAAACGCCCCCCAACCGCCACCAGGTTGCCGTTGAAATGTTCTTTGTGCTCAAGGGCGAAGGCCGCGCCACCTGCGACGGCAAAACCGTTGCGATTCAGGCGGGAGACAGCATTCTGGTGCCCCCCAGCGGGGTGCATGTGGTCGAAAATACTGGCTCCACCCGACTCTATACCCTGTGCATCATGGTGCCCAATGAAGACTTTGCTGAGCTGATTCGCAGCGGCACCCCCGTTGAGCTAGACAATGAAGATTTGGCTGTTTTAGGCCGTCACGATTCCCCCAAGCCCTAAAGTCGCTCTTTCTGTCTTGTAGGGTGGGCATCGCCCACCATTCCCATCTAGGGCCAGCATCCCACCGTTCTGTAAACCCTTGCTCACTCCCGGCCTCTACGCTGTTGCTCCCCCGCAAACCCTTACCCTGGTGCTGCCCATCTCAAACGGGGAGATAGAGGGGGCAGCGATTCGCCTCGATGCCGATGTGTACTATCCCATTGGCGAGGGGCCATTCCCGGTGCTGCTAATGCGGCAGCCCTACGGTCGAGCGATCGCATCCACCGTCGTCTATGCCCATCCCACCTGGTACGCCAGCCATGGCTACATTGTGGTGATTCAAGATGTGCGGGGACGGGGTACCTCCGGTGGGGAATTTGACCTGTTTTGCCACGAAGCTGACGACGGCTATACCACGGTGCAGTGGGCGGCGAACCTCCCCCAGAGCAATGGGGCGGTGGGCATGTACGGGTTTTCCTATCAGGGGATGACTCAGCTGTATGCGGCGGCGAAGCAGCCGCCCGCGTTGAGGGCGATCGCCCCAGCGATGGTGGGCTATGACCTCTACACCGACTGGGCCTACGAAAACGGAGCTTTGCCCCTGCAAATTGGCCTGGGCTGGGCGCTCCAGCTCGCTGCCGAAACCGCTCGCTTGAAAGAGGATTCTATTGCCTATCAGGCGCTTCGCCAGGCTGCCCACACCTTGCCCCTGGGCGATGCCGTGCCTGCCCGACCTGAGGTGCTGAAGACCCATGCTCCCGACTCTTTTTTTCACCAGTGGCTCGATCGCCCTCAGCCCGAAGACTACTGGCAGGCGCTCAAGCCAGACTTAGCCGAAGTAAATCTGCCCATGCTGCACATCGGTGGCTGGTACGACCCATACTTGCGAGGTAACCTGCGCCTGTATAAGCAAATGGTCTCCCAGAGCAGCGCTGCCCAAGAACTGTGGATTGGTCCCTGGGGACATTTGCCCTGGAGCCGCCGAGTGGGAGCGGTGGATTTTGGCCTGGAGGCCGACAGCCCGATCGATCGTTTACAAATTCGCTGGTTCGATCGGTTTCTGCGGGGTGCTCCCTCGGACACAGACGATCGATCTCCCGTCCAGCTGTTTGTGATGGGGGTGAACCAGTGGCAGGGGCGCGATCGCTGGCCGACTAACCCCGGCCAACCTTTCTACCTCGGCAGTAGCGGTCTGGCAGGGATGCGCGAGGATGACGGCGTGCTTAGCCCACACCTGTTTCAACTCCCGACACAACCGGCATCTCCATCTGAGGATGTGATTGTGCATGACCCTTGGCGACCGGTGCCCTCCCTGGGTGGCCACTGCGGGTTGCCTGCTGGCCCCTTTGACCGAGGGTTGATCGACAGCCGCGCTGACGTACTGACTTACACGACTGCTCCCTTGACTGAAGAGCTAAGGCTGGTGGGAACGGCGATCGCTACCCTTTTTTGCCGAGCCGATGCCTCCAGCTTTGACCTCAACGTGGTGCTCTCGGAGGTGCATAGCGATGGTCGGGTGATCAACCTCACCCAAGGGCAGTGCCGGGTTGACAATCCCGATGTGGCAAACCTCAGCCCTCAGAGGGTGACGCTGCCCCTACAGCCCACGGCTGCTACCCTAGTCCCCGGTCAACGCCTGCGGCTGAGCGTGGCGGCCTCTTGTTTTCCCGCCTACGCAATTAATAGCGGTACTGGGGCGAGACCTGGAGACTGTGCGCAGATAGACTATCGGATCATCACCGTAACCCTTGCCCACGGGGCGGTTTACCCCTCCTGCGTAAAGTTACCTCTAGAGGCAGAGTGAAGGGCGATCGCGATCGTAAAGAATAAAAAAAATCGGCTCCCTAGGGAAGCCGACGTGGGTGATACTAAATATCTACGTTGTTCTCTCAATCTGGAAGAAACCATCAAAAACTCAGCGTTTTATGCAGCGCCGAAGGTCAGATAATTTTTCCGCTGGAGGGCTCTCATCTCCTCCGTCTCTCATTGTAACAACAAGTACAGATTTTCTTTAACACAATCTCTGCTGATTGTGTGTTGATTCGATAACTTAAGCTAATGAGCAAATGTACTCAGTATTTTTTCGGAGAGCCTTCTTAAAGGCTTGCCGTCTAATACCGAAGCCAATGCTCTCAACCTGCCTAAAAGTGGCTTGCAGGGGTTGTGGCGCAGCTTAGGTGGAATCTTCACGCTGCTTGCCTTGGAAAGTCAGGGTAAGTAAACAGCATTGGTTGCGGGTGGTTCTCACGATTAGTTCTATAACCGATAGAACCACCCGCTGCCCTAGGCTTACCGCGAAATTTGTTCAACCTGAACTTCTACATTAGTAGGGTTACCTTGAGTAATTACCGCAGAGCGGCTGGTGGTGGTAAATCGTAGATCCCCATCGACAACAATGCGGGCCTGCACCGCATAGCTCAAGCGTGGGTCAATCTGGTCGGGGCTGTAGACCAGCTCAAAGGGGAGCGGTACCTGGCGATCGCCGAATACCACACTCTGAGAGGCCAACACCACTGCAGGCGCATCGGCTCGGCTGACATCCACCAAGCTGACCTCCAAAACAGCGTTGGGGGGCATGGCAATGCGGGGCAGGTAGCCGACGGTGCCAGTCACGCTGGTGGAGTTGGTTTGCACGGCGTTGTTAACCTCAATGGTTTGGGCACCGTTAGCGGCGCTCGTCACCTCTACGGCGGAAGTGCCGTTGTGGGTGAAGATGGTGCCTGCTGCGGAAGCGTTAGCGGTCGCCGGGGCCGCATTTAGCTCTTGCCGCCCAGTGGTCTTGTTAAACAGGTTGATGCGAGGCTGCCCTTGCTGAGTAAACACCCTCACCGCGTGGGTTGGCGTCTGCGAAAACACGATGGTGCCATCGGGCACGCTGGAACCCACCGGCCCCGGCAGCTGAGCTAGCTCGCTGAGGCTGTCGCCATCGACCACGAAGCTGCGGTTGTTCACCTCAGTTTGGGTCAGCTGCGACACATTAATGCGCTGATTTTCAATGGTGGTAGGGCCGTTGAGCATAATTCGTTCCCCCACAGCGACGGGGCGCAATGCCTGAGCTTCGCCATCCACATCCATCACGGCTGCTACGTAGGTGGCTAAGTTGGTGCCGCCCCCCTGGTTAACGCCAAAAAATACGGCGGCATCAGTTTTGCCGTCGCCGTTGATATCGCCAAAGGCCAGCCAGTTGGGTTCTTTGGCCATGCTGACCACCAGTTCGCCGGAGCGGTTGTACCCGCCATTTTCCAGGGTGACGGTTTCAAAAGTAGGCTCGGGGCCAAAGCCGAGGGGCACAGTGTAGGTGCCGTTGATTAGGGTGTCCCAGCGATTGCACCAAGCCTGCTTCTCAGGCGTAAACACCTCACGGGTCATGCAGTTGTGCCATTCGGGCTGTGGCTGGGCCAGGGCTTGGCCCCCTGCCATCACTCCACCGCCTAGGGAAGCGGCTACTAAGCCAGCGCCTAAAAGAGTAGAAAACACTCGCTTGTTCATGATTAATCTCACACCTAAAATTCAGCAGGGAGAACTACAGTCTTCTGCTTAGGCGTGGCTTAAAACGCTGACTGTATCTCCCCTGAGTCCTTAGGCAATCTATCAATGAACTATAAGGAAGCGGTGTGGAGTTATGGTTTTGGCAACGCAACCTGCCTAGGCCCTCGCTAGCTAATGACCACGCCAACCCGAGCGGTGGATGCGCCAAGGGCTAGACCTGCACTGATAACCCCTGACCCACTTCACTCATTCCAAATGTGGTTTTGCCACTAGTGCCCTCTCAAGGGTGCTACGGACGATGAGTTTAGGATTATTAACCCCCAAGCTATGAAGTTTCTTGGATACTCAAGGAGAGGTTCTAGCGATCTACAAACTCTACATTGAATGAACTATTGGAGAACCCGTGATGCAGGTGAGCTCTAGCTTTAAGCGGCTTTGGTGGATGATTGCTGCCACTACCGTCATGATTGCGATGGTGGTCTATCTAGGGGTAGTGCCGGTGGTTAAAAACCATCACCTTTCCCTAGGGGCGATCGAAGAGCGGCTTAGCCAGGGCTTTGTGCCGTCAGGGACGATTAGAGAACAGGCTGTCAGCGGCGGCATGAGCCGGGGTGGCTCCTTTAGTCGCCCCTCTGCGCCCGCACCCTCGGCTCCACGCAGTTTGCCTAGCTATGGCGGCGGTGGCTATGGCGGCAGTTACGGTGGTGGGTATGGTGGAGGCTACGGCGGTGGCTACGGTGGTGGCTACGGCTATCGCTCGGCTCCGGGGCCGGTGATTGTGCCTTACCCCACCTACGCTCCGGCTCCGGTGTATGTGGGCACGGGCGGTGGCGGTGGCGGCGGTGGATTTTTGATTGTGATTGTAGTGGTGGGGTTTATTGTGCTGCCCATCGCGTTTAATTATTTGCAGGGCGGCAGTCGTAGGTTTGACGGTTCAGCGGCGACGGGTAGCCAGAGCGAGCTGCTCAACGACATTGTCACCGTGACGCGCCTACAGATAGTGCTGCTAGCGGGGGCAAGAGATCTTCAGCGCGACCTCGATCGCATTGCTGTCAACGCTGACCTCACCACCCCGGCGGGGCTCGCATCTCAACTGCGCGAAACAGTGCTGGCGCTGCTGCGTCACCCCGACTACTGGACCCATGTGCGGGCTGAGTCGCAGACGGTGTCTAGGCGAGAGCGGGCATCAGAACTGTTTGAGCGGCTGTCGATTCAAGAGCGCAGCAAGTTCACTGTCGAAACTTTGGTAAATGTTGGCGGCGAGGTGCAGCGACGCACCATGCCCGGTGGTCCCAGCGGAGATGTGGCCTCGCACATTGTGGTGACGCTGCTGTTGGGTACAGCAGACGATCGCCCCCTGTTCGGCACCGTTAATTCTGTTACTGACCTAAAAGCGGTATTGCAGCGCTTAGGCTCTATTTCTCCTGCCTATTTGCTGGTCTACGAGTTGCTGTGGACACCCCAGGACCCCACCGATAGCCTGAGCGGCGATGAACTGCTCGCCAACTATCCCGACCTGGTCACGCTTTAGACTGCCCATCACTTGCAGCTAAGAGCGGCTCTGAATTTGGGAGTATCGGTGGCAAGAACGTTTCGATGCTCGTCGAGCCGGTTTTCGAGCTGAAAACTGCCTTACGGTTAACCCCACAACCGGTACGGGAGGGAAGTTCGCCATCACAGTAGGGTTCCTACGACTGGAGGTAGAAGCGGCTCTGGCGCACCATAGTAGCTGTAGAGAGTGAAAGCGCAAATGCTTGACCTGACTCACCTTAGACGTTTGCAAAGGCAAGTACCAGGAGGTTTAGAACCTATGATTATTCGTCGCTACTTAGACCCCATCACCGAAATCAACGCCATTCGTCGTCAGATCAACGAGGCCTTCGGCGACCTCACCAATGAAGCGTTGACTAAGACCGATTGGGCTCCTGCCATTCGCTTAGTTGACCACGGCCATGAGTTCGTGTTGACGGCTCACTTGGTAGGCGTTACCGCTGCCGACCTCGATGTGCAGGTAGCTGCTGATAGTGTAACCATTGCTGGCGTTCGCAAAGCCCCCGAAGCCCCCGCCGAAGAAGGCACCCAGGTGCTCTACGACGACACCCGCTACGGCAGCTTCCAGCGCATGGTCAATCTGCCCGATGCTGTGCAGAATGACAAAGTTGTGGCTGACTTTACCCATGGCGTGCTGACTCTGACCCTGCCCAAGGTGGTTGAAGCTCGCAATAAGGTGGTCAAAATCAGCCTAGGTGGCAACGAAAACCCTGCCATTGAAGCGGGTGAAGCCTAACTCAGAGCATGAGATGTCTCTGCGCTAACGATTGACGATTGAGAGTAAGTCATGATGACTGGGGAGGCAATGCCTCCCCTTTTTTTTGCTGAGCTGATTGCAGCATCGTGCCACTGAATTTGCAACTACCCTAAATTCAGTTCCCCTTGGAGCTAGCCTAGGCAATTCTGCTGGGCCTCTACGGCTGTGGCTTTTCGAGATCGGCGTCGCCTACGGTAAACGTGACCGAGAGGGGGCTATCAACCCGGCGAGAGGCCTCGCGCAGCTCAAGTCCCACAACCATGCCGTCGTCGTCGTAATCGAGAATGAGGTTGGGCGAAATGCGGGCGGTTTCGCCGACTTCGCGCTGGTTAAAGGCGATTTGCAGGATGTCGCGATCGGGGTCGTAGGTGATCTGCATAGGCTGGGGCGCAGGGCGACAAAGGCGCGGTGGGTAGTGTGATAGCCGCCATCATAGAGTGTTTCTGGGCGGATGGTTTACCCTTTGGCCACCGGCATTGCTCTGGAACTGCGGCCATTCGCCCATCTTGGCCAAAACAGCACCCGTAGCAGCAGCCCGAGCGATCGCAGCTCCCCGGGGCTGTTCCACCGCTTCCACTGGCCAGGGCGGCAAAATAGCGTGGTGACCAGTGCTCGGTAGGTGGCAGGAGCCATGGGGCCAAACTGCACTCGCAGATGGGGCAACTCGTCCTTGTAGTATATGGCGGTGACAATGCCCTCTAGGGCGATCGCCTCCTCGGCGATTTCTAGATCTACCGCCATCCCTACGCTGAGGGGATGCTCTGGGGAAACCTGCTGGGTGAGGGCGACCTCAACCCCAGCCTCTGACATCTGCGTAGTCATGCCCCACCAGTTTTTGGGGGCAGGGCTACCGGGCCTGGGGTCGAGGTCATCGCCCGACGCCGCCTGGAACAGCCGGGGCGACAGCTTCACCACTCGGCGCAGATCCAGCCACACATGGGGGTTGGGGCGAGGGACATCCAGCAAAATTAGCAGAGCGATCGCAATCATCGCCAGGTTGTAGGCGCTCCACATCCAGCTCAGGGCCAGCCCCTTAGCCTGGAGATCGTAGCTGTCACTGCCCCATCCGGCCGCCAGACATAGGCCCAAGTTGCGCCACAGGCTGATAGCGGTAAGCACAAACAAAACGATCAGGGGCAGGCTCAGCCGCCAATTAAACTGAAATGTTTGGTTCGATGTGCCCTTGGGGGTGACGTCAAAGCCCTTCGAAAACGGTCTGACCAGGGCTTGTACTACCGTCACCGCCAGGGGAAACACCAGCACTACCGAATATATATCAGAGATGAGCGCCGAGCGGGAGTAGTGGTTAAGCCAGGCAAATACGGTGAGCTGCACCAGGTAGTAAGGCAAAAAGAAATACAGCACTTCGCGCGTGTTGGCCTGAATGGGCACCACATTGAGAAACGAGTAGGCCAGGGGCATCAACAACAGTACCAGGCGGGGAATGCTACCCAACTGATTCATAAGCCCTTCGAGATGCCCTAAGCGCTGCAGCGGGGACAGCCCTCGAATAGTTAGGGGGTTGGAGTCGATAAAGAACGCCTGGAGGGTACCTCTGGCCCACCGCAGCCGCTGGGTGACGTGGGCTGAAATGTTCTCTGCTGCTAAGCCCGCGCTGAGCTGTTCGTCTAAATAAATGACCTCGTTGCCCCGGGCCGCTATGCGAATAGCGGTGAAGTAGTCTTCGCTGAGCGATTCGGTGACAAATCCACCGCTGTCTTCTAAGGCGCTGCGGCGCACCACAAATGAGGTGCCGGCACAGACCACGCTACCCGACCCATCTCGCATCGGCTGAATCTGGCGGTAAAAGACCTCTTCGTCTGGGGTCAACACCCCTTCTAAACCTAGGTTGCGGGCGATGGGGTCGGGGTTATAGAAACTCTGGGGAGTCTGCACCAGCCCCACTTTTGGGTTTTGAAAGAAGCCCACGGTGCGGCAGAGAAAATTGCGCGTTGGGACAAAATCGGCATCGAAGGAGGCGATCAGTTCTCCCTGGGTGAGTTCGAGGGCATGGTTGAGATTGCCCGCCTTGGCGTGGTGGTTGTGGGAGCGCGTCAGGTACTGGCAGCCCAATTCTGCTGCTAAGGCTTTGATTTTAGGTCGGCGGGTGTCGTCGAGTAGATATACGGTTTTGCGCGAGTAATCCATCGCCTGACACCCGATGACGGTGCGGCGCAAGATAAAAGCCGGTTCATCGTAGGTAGGGATAAACACATCTACCCAGGGCTGGTAATGCCCCTGGATGACCTCGTGCTCTAGCGCATCGGCCTGGGAGCGGCGATCGCGCACCCGCAGCAGCAGCAGGAGTTGAATAATGCTGTTGGTGAGGCCAAACAGCTCCACCCCAAGCAGCAGCAGGCTAAAGGTGCCCTCTAGAGGTGAGGCAAGATTGAGGGTAGAGAGGCAGCGCCAGGCGAGATAGCGGGCCACCAAAACTAGCAAAATGCTAATCACAACGCACCGCGACCAGGGCCGAGGCCGGGGTGAAATGCGGGTGATGGCAAAGGCCAGCAGTAGCAGCACCACTGTGGGGGCCACCAAATATTGGACAGCCACCATGGGCACTTCAAGCCACATTGGAGGCTGACTCTGCAACACTTGGAATTGGGCAAAAATTTTGGTAATTCTCGTCTCACCCGCAAACCAAGCCAGCACAATGGCTGCCGATAGCCCCACGATCGCGGCCATGATCAAGGTCGCCCAGCGTACCGGCGGACGCGATTTAGCCTTGTCGAGCGGTTTGGAAACAGATCTCGATAGAGACGGCATGGCTGAAAGACGGTAAAGAGCAGAAGCGGCGGGTGCAGCCTCAGGCCAGCTAACCGAGCACTATCCAGTAAATTTTGGCCGACCTATCTGAGAGTGGCCTGAGTAGAGCAAGCACGCAGTAGCAGACATCCAGAAACCGGGCCTAACCTACCGCTATCGAAGACAAAGCTCGTAGTAGCCGGGCCACAACCCTGCCTACTGTACGCGTTAGCGCGTTATTCAGATGACGCCTACCCAACAGAAGGAGCGACCGCGCCCAAGTTTTTCTGGTGCGTTGGCCTCTAGAGCTGGTCTTCGACCATCGCCTGACGCAATTCTTCGTGGCCAAAGCTGTAGCCACCGCCGACGCGCCGCAGCAGCCCGGCCGTCACCATGGTCTCAAGCCAGGGGCGTGCCGCTTGGGGCAGGCCTTGCTTACCGCCCAACAGTAGCCGCACCAGGCCGTGCTGCAAGCTAAAGGACAACCACAGGGCGAGAATCACTAAACACCCCACGATCAGCCTTATGCGGCTGAGGGGCAACAGCATCAGCGGCGGCTGGGCGCTCACGGCCGCAGGTAGTACCAGCAGTAGCCCCAAAATCGCGCCCAGTACTGCCACCAGCACCACCGTATTCCGCAAGGCCAGTGTCACATCTTGATTGGGAGTTTGTCGAATTTGAGCCGCCCCAGGCACCCCGCCCTGGAGCAGCCCGACCAAACCTAAGCTCCAGCCCAGCACGGCACCTACGGCCCCGGCTCCGCCAAACCCGACTACCCCAAGGCCAAAGGGGCTGAGCACTAGGGCGGCCACGCTGCCCAACCCGAGACCCAGCACCAGGGCTAGCCCGCCGCAGGTGAGCGCTAGGGAAATTATGCGACCCATGGGAGCGATCGCCACCCCCAGCCGCACATAGGGAAAACTCTCCAGATCGATCTGCGAGGCCATCAGCCCCAGGGCCACTCCCAGCAGTAGGTTGCCGCCCACCAGTCCCATGATCAGGGCGATCGCTAGCCCCACTAGCAGCCGGTAGAGCAACTGGCGTGGCTCGGGCAGCCAGCTCCGATCTAGGTCATCCAAATAAAAGGTACGAGGGCGCTGGCTGAGCTGCTCGGCCAGCCATCCCAAAGTGGCTCGGTGCTGAGCTGAATTGCCCTTTGCCTTAGCCAATTCCTCATCCAGATACCGCTTGATTAGGTCGGCCCGACTGCGCAGGGGAGGCACCGCCAGATTGGGCATCGCCACCAGCAGGTTTAGCACCAGGGGCAGCCTGGCCAACTGCTGAAGCAGCTTGCTGCCCTTGATCACCGGCCACAGCTCGGGCCGGTTCTGGGCCACCACGTAGTCTTTGACCTGCTGGGCCGCTAGAGGAATGATGTTGATGCCGCCGTTGAACTGGTCAAAAGTGAGCCCTGACGACTCCAGCACCTGGCGACGGCAGCAGAGCAGGGCGGTTTGGTTAGGGTTGCTGCGCAGCAGGGTTTCAACCGCAGCGGCGCATTTGCGCTTTTGGGCGGTGGGCAGGTGGTCAAACCCATCGATTAGCAGCGTGAGCTGGGCATTGTCAATCCAGTAGCTGGCGTCGGATTTTGCTACCCGGTAATCGCGCCATAGGCTAACCATCAGCCAATCGCGCATGGTTTCTCCAGTCCAGGCTGAGACATCCACCAGCACCGGCACCGGCCCGCTGCGCTTCGCCAGTAGTTCGCCTACCGCCAGCAGGGTGTGGGTTTTGCCGACCCCCTCCTCGCCCAAAATCAGCAGGCGACCGTCGATGCCGTCGCGCTGAAACCGGTCGGCGATCGCCCCTACCGAGGTCAGCACCTCGTTGTCTTGGCTGCCAAACTTCAGCCCCCACACCCGATAGTTCATAGAAATATCGCGGCGCGGCGTGACCAGCGGCAACCCTGCCCGCCGGGCTGCGATCTGGCGATCGGCTGCCTGGGCCAGGGTCTTGAGGCTGGCCACCGTCGGCGGTCCAGGGAGCAGCGATCGCAGAAAAGTCGTCACCATGGGGGCAAGAGGAAAGAACCCAAATAGCAGGCTAGTAGCGGGGCACGGTGCGATCGACCAGCAGGGAATAGGCGTCGATGCCGCCGGTTACATTCTTGAGCTGGGTAAAGCCCTGCTGGGCCAGCCAGCCGCACATCTGGGCCGAGCGAATGCCGTGGTGGCAGAGCACGATGGTGTCGCGATCGCGCTCAAAGCGGCTGTGAATAGTCTCTGACCACTCGGCAAACTCGCTCAGGGGCAGGTTAGCAAAACCGGGCAGGCTGGCCAGTTCAAGTTCGCTGGGTTCGCGGACGTCGATTAGCTGCACTGCATCGTCGGCCTCGGCTAGACGCTGGGCCAGGGCCTCAACGCTGAGGGATGCGTAGGGGGCAGGGTTGGGAGAAACGGTCATAGGCCAACTCTAGAGGGCAACGGTAGAACGACGGGCTGAGGCTATCCGTTTAACTCTGCCAGGCTTTTGCAGGTTTACGCAACCTTAACTGATCGCTCCGGAAAGGTGCCTAAGAAGGTACCAGAAAGATGATATAACCCTGGGCACAACCTCTCCTCGGTAACTCCATGCCAACCCCTCCGATGAAAACCATTGGCCTGATCGGCGGCATGAGCTGGGAGTCAACTCTAGAGTACTACCGCCTTCTCAACCGAGCTACGCAGGCGCAATGCGGGGGGCTACACTCCGCCAAGATCATTATGTTCTCGGTCGATTTCGCCGATCTAGCCACCCTTCAGCACCAAGGTGACTGGGCAGAGATTTCAGACATTTTGGTGGAGGCCGCCCAAAAGCTGCAAATGGCTGGAGCCAGTATGGTGCTGATCTGCACCAACACCATGCATCGGGTGGCCGATGCGATCGAGGCCCGCATCTCCATTCCCTTGCTGCACATTGCCGACGTGACCGCCACCTGTGTCAAAGCCCAGGGCCTGCAACGCATTGGCCTGCTTGGCACCCGGTTCACCATGGAGCAAGGCTTTTATCGCGATCGCCTCTCTAGCCACCAGTTAGAGGTACTGGTGCCCGATGCCACCGGGCGCGAGGCCGTTCACCAGATCATTTACGACGAGCTGTGCCAAGGACAGTTCACGCCTACCTCGCGTGAGGCTGTTTTGGCGCTCTGTGAGCAACTGGTCCACGCCGGGGCCGAAGGCGTGATACTGGGGTGTACGGAGCTAGAGCTGCTGGTCGGTGATGCCACAGCGAGGGTGCCCCTCTTTCCCACTACCCGCATCCACGCTGAAGCGGCTGTGGCGCTTGCTTTGGGAACAGTCGAAACCTGACCGCAGTTTAAAGCACTGCCCTTGTGCTTGGACTCTAGTCATTTTGGCAATGACTATACCAAGCGCTAGCCACAACTCTAGAGTTTAGGCTACAGCACTAGGGATCCTGACAGCCCATCATCTGTGAGCCACAACCCTTGCCCATATTACGATCCGTTAAGGTTTGCGGGGGGTGGCGATAAGAGCTGAAATCTCTCGCTATAGACTGGTCAAAGATTAGGAAACCCTTACTGCATAGACCGTTTTGACCAACCTTTGAGGGCCTCCTTAAAGCTGTCAAACCCAGTCGTGACCCACATTGGAGTTTTGTTTCAATGTCCCATTCTGTCAAAATTTACGATACCTGTATTGGCTGCACTCAGTGCGTGCGCGCCTGCCCCACTGACGTTCTAGAAATGGTGCCCTGGGATGGCTGCAAGGCCGGGCAAATTGCCTCCTCTCCCCGCACCGAAGACTGCGTGGGCTGCAAGCGTTGTGAAACCGCCTGCCCCACCGACTTTCTGAGCATTCGAGTTTATCTGGGTGCTGAAACCACCCGCAGCATGGGTCTGGCCTACTAGGCACCCTGCTATTTAGCCATAGTTATCGTCATTAAGCTCCAGCCCCTGGGATTAACTCCCCCAGGGGTTTTTTGCGAATTTGCAGTTTAAGCTAGAGCGATCGCAGCTTCGCCTACATGTTCAGTTCCTCCCCCCATGCCGATTTCCTCGACCAGTGGCGCTTCGCCCTAGCTCCCTACAACCTGGGGTACAAGGTCAAGCTGGTATCCCAGCTCATGTATCGCGATTTTTTAGAGCGGCTAGAACCCTACGGCCTCACCCCCTTTCACTACCTGGTATTGTGCTGCCTGTGGGAAGAAGACGGCCTGTCAACCTCGGGCATTGCCGACAAACTCAAGCAGCTTGGGGCTACCCTCACTGGGGTTGTCGATCGCATGGAAGATCGGCACCTGGTGTATCGCGAGCGCGACCCTAGCGATCGCCGCATCATTCGCATCTGGCTCACTGACGAGGGCAGGAAGCTGATGGATATACTGCCCGCTATTGGCGCAGAGACTATTCAGCGCGCCACAGCCGGGGTCTCGGAGGCCGATCAGGCTGCCGTTACGCAGTTGCTGGAGCAAATTATTCATAACCTCACCTAAGCAATAACGCCGGCCTGTTGACCCTATCAAAATTACTTAATATATTGACTATTAGTATATTAAGTAAATTGGCTGACACTTTTTGAGTCAGTCAAGAGCTTTTGGTCAAATTTAGAGTATTTGGGAGAAAGCTATGGCAAAACTCAGTCTCAAACAAAAAAGCTGGCTGGTTTCGGCTCACATCGCCTTTGCAGCTCTCTGGACAGGCGCAGTACTGAGTATGTTTTTGCTCTCGCTACGGAATACCGCCTCTGACAAAGGGGATGCGCTTTATGCACTCAACTCTGCCATTAATCTGCTTGATGACTATATAGTTATTCCTGCCGCCATTGGCTCAGTGCTCACTGCCACAGCGCTTTGCTGGGGTACCAACTACGGCTTCACCAAGTTTTACTGGGTAATCACCAAGTGGATTTTGACAACTGGGCTAGTGGTATTCGGCACCTTCTGGCTGTTTCCCTGGGGCAACGGTGCTGAGCAAATTGCCTCTGTGGAAGGGTTACAAGCTATGACCAATCCCACTTATGCCTTTAAGGCCAAAGGTGTTTTGGTCGGCACGCTGGTGCAGGCCATCTGCCTGCTGATTATTGTTGGCATCTCGGTGCTTAAGCCTTGGGGCCGACGCGCTCCAGGCATGCCGCCCCAAAAGAACGCATTGGGCTAAATCTAGCCCAATGCGGTTGCTATCAGCAAAGCAAGGGTGGTGTAGGGCGATCGCGCCTCCAACCTACCCCACCTGCTGCGATGCCTTCACCTGGGGCTGGGGCTGGGGCTGGAACTGGAAGAGGGTGTAGACCACGTTGCGGCGAATGCCCGTCATCATGTCGAGGAAGACCTCGTAGCCCTCGCTCTTGTACTCAATCAGCGGGTCTTTTTGGCCATAGCCACGCAGGCCCACGGTTTCCCGCAGGGCATCCATCTGCTGCAGGTGGTCGCGCCAGAGGCTGTCGATCTGCTGAAGGATAAAGAAGCGCTCGGCCTCGCGCATCAGCCCCGGCTTAACCTGGTCAACCTGGGCCTCCTTGATGTCGTAGGCAATGCGGGCCTGCTCGTGGAGGAAGGTGCGGATTTCGCCCACAGAGAGGTCTTCAAGCTGCTCGGGGGTGAGGTCGGCGAGCAGGTAGACAAACTCCTTCACTTTGCCCACCATTTCTGGCAGCTTCCACTCTTCGGGGGGCAGCTCGGGGTTGATGTAGGCGTTGACGATGTCATCCATGGTTTGCTCGGCGTAGCCAATCACCATTTCTTTGAGTTCGTTGCCTTCGAGTACGCGGCGGCGCTCGGCGTAGATGGCGCGGCGCTGGTTGTTCATTACCTCGTCGTACTCAAACACCTGCTTACGAATGTCGTAGTAGTAGGTTTCGACTTTCTTTTGGGCGCCTTCGAGCGATCGCGTCAGCATGCCCGACTCAATTGGCATATCCTCTTCGACCCGGAAAGCGTTCATCAGACCGGCGACGCGATCGCCGCCAAAGATCCGCAGCAGGTTGTCTTGCAGGCTCAAGAAAAATTTGGTGGAGCCAGGGTCGCCCTGGCGGCCCGCCCGGCCTCGCAGTTGGTTGTCAATGCGACGCGACTCGTGGCGCTCGGTGCCAATCACGTGCAGGCCGCCTCGCTGAATCACTAGCTCGTGCTCGGCGCTGGTTAGGGCTTCATACTCGTGGCGAATGCGGTTGTACACATCGCGCAGCTTTTGAATGACGGGGTCATCGGTGGGGGCTTTTTCGGCGGCGACGGCTAGCTTGTCTTCGGCCTGTAGCTCGGTCAGGCTGCGATCGCCGTAGGTGGTGACGGCAAAGTCGACGGTTGCCTTCAGCTCATTGATAGTATCCGCCGACAGCTCAATAGGGAAGATATCGGGCGAGGCCTTCCAGGTTTTGACCTTTTTGCCGGGGGCAAAGCCCTGGGCAGGGGCGCGGCCTTTGGTGCCCGGCACCGCCGTCACCGAAAACTCATCTTCGTCCTCAGGCTTGACGATGCGGGGCATCAGGTACTCGCGCACCTTGAGTCGGGCCATATAGTCGGCGTTACCGCCGAGGATAATGTCGGTGCCGCGCCCGGCCATGTTGGTGGCAATGGTGACCGCGCCGCTGCGCCCAGCCTGGGCAACAATCTCCGACTCGCGCTCCACGTTCTCGGGTTTGGCGTTAAGCAGGTTGTGGGGCACGCCGCGCTCGTTGAGCAGCGCCGACAGCACCTCCGATTTTTCTACGCTGGTGGTGCCCACCAGTACTGGGCGTCCCGCCTCGTGCATCTCGGCGCACTCTTCGGCCACGGCCTTCCACTTGGCCTCTTCGTTTTTGTAGACCACATCGGAGAGGTCGCGGCGAGCAGCGATGCGGTTGGTAGGGATGATTGTGACTTCAAGCTTATAGATGCGCTCAAACTCGGCTTCTTCGGTCTTGGCGGTGCCGGTCATGCCCGACAGCTTGGGATAGAGCAGAAAGAAGTTCTGGTAGGTAATGCTGGCCAGTGTCTGGGTTTCAGGCTGAATTTCTACATGCTCTTTAGCTTCAATCGCCTGGTGCAGGCCATCGCTCCAGCGACGACCGGGCATGACTCGCCCGGTAAACTCGTCCACAATAATGACTTCGTCGTTGCGGACGATGTACTTGACGTCCTTAGCAAACAGTTCCTTGGCCTTGATGGCGTTGAAGATATAGTGGGCCCAAGGATCTTTGGGGTCAAACAGATCCTGCACGCCCAGCAGCTCTTCAGCCTTGATGAAGCCTTCGTCGGTGAGCAGCACGTTGTGGGCTTTTTCGTCGACTTCGTAGTGCTCTTCGGCGTGGAGCTCGCGGCTAATTTCGGCGGCGCGGTTGTACTTCTCGCCGGGGCGATCGACTTGGCCCGAAATAATCAGCGGCGTGCGGGCCTCATCCACCAGAATGGAGTCAACTTCGTCGATGACGCAGTAGTTAAAGGGGCGCTGCACCACGTCTTCCATGGCGGTGGCCATGTTGTCGCGCAGGTAGTCAAAGCCAAACTCGCTGTTGGTGCCATAGGTGATGTCGCAGCCGTAGTTGAGCTTGCGCTCGGCGGGCGACATGCCCTGCTGAATTAGCCCTACGGTGAGGCCCAAAAAGCGATGAATTTGCCCCATCCACTCGGCGTCGCGGCGGGCTAGGTAGTCGTTCACTGTGACTACGTGAGCCCCCTTACCCGACAGGGCATTGAGGTACGAAGGCAAGGTTGCCACTAGGGTTTTGCCTTCCCCAGTTTTCATCTCGGCAATCTGGCCATCGTGGAGCACCATGCCGCCAATCAGCTGCACGTCAAAGTGGCGCATGCCCAGCACCCGTTTTGAGGCTTCGCGCACAACAGCAAAAGCTTCGGGCAACAGGTCGTCTAAGGATTCGCCCTTTTCGATCCGCTGTTTGAACTCTGCGGTTTTGGCCGTTAGGGCTTCGTCGGAGAGCTGCTGAATCTCTTCCTCCAGCAGGTTGATCTCGACCACGTCGGGACGATACTTCTTAAGCTTGCGCGCGTTGGGGTCACCGAGGAGGTTCTTTAGCATGAATTAGCCAGATCAGCGAAGGGTGCTGCACTTAGTCAATCGCATATGGAGACTACTCTGCAAGGAGAAATGTCCACACCTGGGCCAGGAGCAACGGCGGCAGGGTCGAAAGACGGGGCGAAAGTGCTTTTCTATCCTATCACTTGGCTTGAGGAGGCGCCCGTTTGGACCGGCTGTAAAGCAATGGCTGACGCAAACATCCTCTCAAAGAGGACAGGAAAACAGAACACTCCGGAAGCAGCACAGTTTCGTTGGCTTGGGGCTATAGCGGCAGCTGTAATTCTGGACAGTCGAGGCGAGCATTCGGGTCTGTATGCAAAATCAGCTTTGGGCGATCGCAAACCCTCCATCTCCTCCCTCCGACGCCCCGTCTTTAGGTGTAGCTCTTTGTTACAATTTGGGTCGCGCCCCAGCGGCGATCGACCCTTCAGCCGCTGCCCCCGTCTACCCTTGCGGAGCACCTTGCCCCTATGAATATGGCCCAGCAACCGCCCCTGCCGTCGTCACCTCTGTCGCCGTCGCCGTCTCGTCGCCTGCATCGGGCCACCTTAGAAAACATGCTGCAATCCTCAGAGGCTGTTACCCCCCCGTGGACCATCGAGGACAGCGAGGAACTCTACCGCATCCACAGCTGGGGAGAACCGTACTTCTCGATCAATGCTGACGGACATCTAACGGTGTCGCCTCGGGGCGATCGCGGTGGCTCACTCGATCTGTTGGAGCTGGTAGAGGCCATCAAACAGCGCAACCTCAACCTGCCCCTGCTGATTCGCTTTTCGGATATTCTTGAAGACCGCATTGAGCGCATTAACGCCTGCTTTGCCAAAGCGATCGCCCGCTACAAATACAGCGGTGTGTATCGGGGCGTGTTCCCGGTCAAATGCAACCAGCAGCGGCAGCTGCTCGAAGATGTGGTGCGTTATGGCAAGCCCTACCAGTTTGGCCTAGAGGCTGGGTCCAAGCCCGAGCTGCTGATTGCCCTAGCCACCCTCGACACTCCAGGCGCGCTGCTGATCTGCAATGGCTACAAAGACAAAGACTACATCGAGACCGCTATGCTGGGCCAGCGTCTCGGTCAGCAGCCGATCATCGTCATCGAGCAGATGAATGAGCTGGAGATTGCCATTGAGGCCAGCCAGCGGCTCAACATTCGCCCAGTGCTGGGGCTGCGGGCCAAGCTCAGCACCAAGGGCAGCGGCCGCTGGGGCATTTCGGCGGGCGATCGCGCCAAGTTCGGTCTGACTGTCCCGGAGATTCTGGCGGTGGTCGATCGCTTGCGCCATGCCAACATGCTCGACTGCCTCCAGCTCTTGCACTTCCACATTGGTTCCCAAATCTCAGCTATCAGCGTGGTCAAAGAGGCTTTGCGAGAGGCCAGCCGCATCTATGTCGAACTGGCAGAGCTGGGCGCGGGCATGCGCTATTTAGACGTGGGCGGTGGCCTGGCCGTTGACTACGACGGCTCTAAGACCACCTTCTACGCTTCCAAAAATTACAGCACCCAAAACTATGCTAACGACGTGGTGGCCGAGGTGCAGGAGGCCTGCCGCATCAAAGGGATAGCTGTCCCCACCTTGGTCAGCGAGAGCGGTCGGGCGCTGGTGTCTCACCAATCCGTGCTTGTCTTTGACGTGCTGGGCAGCAGCGATGCCCCCTCCCACGAAGAGGTGGAGATGCCCGGCGACGACGACCACGTGATTTTGCGCGAGCTTTACGAGATCTACCAAAACCTCACCCCCAACACTGTGCAGGAGCTCTACAACGACGCGGTGCAGTTCAAGGAAGAGGCGATTAGCCTGTTCAACTTTGGCTATCTCAGCCTGTCGGCGCGGGCGCGGGCCGAGCGGCTGTTTTGGGCCTGCTGCCGCAAGGCCCTGTCGGTGGTCAGCGATGCCGATTACATTCCCGAAGACATCGAGGAGCTGCACCAGAGCATGGCCTCGATCTACTACATCAACCTGTCGGTGTTTCAGTCGATGCCAGATACTTGGGCGATCGAGCAGCTGTTCCCGATCTTGCCCATCCACCGGCTCGACGAAGAGCCGAGTTGTCGGGGTACTCTGGCCGACCTCACCTGCGATAGCGACGGCAAAATTACCACGTTTATCGATCTGCGCGACGTGAAGCACGTGCTGGAGCTGCACTCGCTGAAGCCCGACGAGCCCTATTACCTGGGCATGTTCTTAGGCGGGGCCTACCAAGAGATTATGGGCAACCTGCACAACCTGTTTGGCGACACTAATGCGGTGCACATTCACATGACCCCCAAGGGCTATCAGGTGGAGCAGGTGGTCAAGGGCGACACCATGACCGAGGTGCTGGGCTACGTACAGTACGACGCCGAAGACATGATTGAGAATATTCGCAAGCGATCGGAGCGGGCGCTGCAAGATAGCCAGATCACCTTGGAGGAGTCGCAGCTGTTGATTCAGCACTACGAGCGCAGCCTCAGCCAGTACACCTACCTGACCTAAGCCACAACCAAAAAGTCTGGGTGCGTCCACGATAGGCAATGACGCACCCGGACTCCAAATCTCAATTCAGCAGGCTCTTGGGAAACCTCAAGCAGCCTCAATCAACCAAATCGACCCGATACGTAGTCTTGGGTCGCCTGTTCGCTTGGGTCATTGAAAATTTTCTCAGTATCCCCGTATTCCACCAGATAGCCGACCTTGTTGCCAGACTCGGTCGCCTCGGCGTTAAAGAACGCTGTTTTGTCGGAAATTCGCGACGCCTGCTGCATGTTGTGGGTAACGATGACGATGGTATAGCGCGTCTCTAGCTCCTTCATTAGCTCTTCGATCTGGAGGGTCGAGATCGGGTCAAGGGCGGAGCAGGGCTCATCCATCAAAATCACTTCGGGCTCAATGGCGATCGTGCGGGCAATGCAGAGGCGCTGCTGCTGGCCGCCCGACAGAGAAAGGCCACTTTGCTTGAGCTTGTCTTTGACCTCGTCCCATAGGGCAGCCCGCCGGAGAGAGTTCTCAACGAGCTCATCCATATCGCCCTTGTAGCCGTTGATGCGAGCGGCAAAGGCAATATTTTCGTAGATCGACTTGGTAAATGGATTGGGTTTTTGAAACACCATGCCAATGCGGCGACGCACATAAACCGGGTCAATATCTTTGGCGTATAGATCGGTGCCATGGAACATCGCCTTGCCCTCAACCCGCGCTCCGCGAATGAGGTCATTGGTGCGGTTGAAGCAGCGCAGAAGAGTGCTCTTTCCACAGCCCGATGGACCAATAAAAGCGGTGATCTCATTCTTAAAGATATCAAGGTTGATATCCCGTACCGCTAGGGTTGATCCGTAGTACACACTGACGTTCTTAGCCCGCAAGGCAGCCTCAGTGGCAACTGGGCTGACAGATTGTGAAGTCATGACGTTACTCTACGCTGCAACTAAAAAACTTGCGCTAACCCTACTTCTGAAAGCGATTCCGCAGATAGATGGCGGTGGCATTCATCAGTAACAAAATTACCATCAGTACGATGATGGCACCTGCCGCTAAGGCATGGAAATCGGCTTGAG
Source organism: Nodosilinea sp. FACHB-141 (assembly GCF_014696135.1). Classification (NCBI taxonomy): domain Bacteria; kingdom Bacillati; phylum Cyanobacteriota; class Cyanophyceae; order Nodosilineales; family Nodosilineaceae; genus Nodosilinea; species Nodosilinea sp. FACHB-141. The sequence goes on from NZ_JACJPP010000022.1 coordinate 292,524, forward strand.
GTCGAGACACCCAGTTGAAAATTTGAATGGGCAATACGGTGAACGGGCTCTGTAACCCTCGCAGAGACAGCTCTGGCAAGAAGGGAATATAAGTGAGGGCCCCGATGGTGATTAGAGGAGCGGTTTCGCCGATCGCCCGAGACAGGGCCAAAATAACCCCGGTCAAAATACCTGGCAGCGCTAGGGGGAAAATGTGCGATCGAATCACCTGCCAGCGGGTAGCACCCAGGGCAAAGCCCGCCTGCCGCAAACTTCCTGGAATGGCCCTCAGAGCTTCGCGAGTAGCAATAATCACGATGGGTAGCACCAGCAGGGCTAGGGTCAGCGCCCCTGCTAAAACCGTGCGGCCTTGGGTAATTGGAAACAGAATGCGCACAAAAACCTGGAGACCCAGCAACCCGTAGATAATCGAGGGCACGCCAGCCAGGTTGGAAATGTTGATTTCGATTGCCCGAGCCAGCCAGCTGTCGGGCACAAACTCTTCGAGAAAAATGCCCGCTCCCACGCCAATCGGGAAGGTAACCAGGGCCACCAGCACCATGACCCAAATGGTGCCTACTAAGGCCGATACAATACCGGCTGTCTCGGCTTTGCGAGAAGGAAAGCTAGTGAGAAACTTCCAGCTGAGAACAGGTACACCGTCAATAAGTACGTCAGCGAGCAGTACCACCAGCACAAACAGCGAAAAAATGACGGCTGAGAGGGCCAGCAATGAAAACCCCTGATCAATACCCTGGCGGCGGCCTAGGGCATTGAGAACCTGTTTCTCCTCAATATCCCAACCGGTATCGAGGGGTTTTGCTTGAGACGATAGGGGCGTCATTCGTAGGTCTCCCTAAACTTGCGAACAAACCAGAAGCTAATAATGTTGAAGACTAGGGTGAGCAAAAATAGCGTCATCCCTACCGCAAAGATTGATTTGAAGGCGATCGAGCCCGCTGGAGTGTCGCCTAGGCTAACCTGCACAATGTAGGCTGTCATGGTCATGACTGGCACAAAGGGATTGAGCCCGAGTCTTGGGTTTTGCCCTGCCGCCAGGGCGACAATCATGGTTTCGCCCACGGCCCGAGAAACCGCCAAAATCACCGAGGCGACAATGCCGGAAAGGGCGGCGGGCAGCACGACGCCAAAAATAGTTTCTCGCTTGGTGAGGCCTAGGGCGTAGGAGCCATCCCTGAGGGCGCTAGGCACAGCGTAGATGGCGTCTTCGCTCAGGGAGGCAATCAATGGTGTAATGGCAATACCCATGACAATGCCTGCGCTCAGGGCGTTAAAGCCGCCTAGCTGAGGAATAAATATCTGGAGAAAAGGTGTGACTAGCAGCAACGCAAAGTAGCCGTAGACTACTGTGGGCACCCCCGCCAAAATCTCTAGGGCGGGCTTGAGCCACTTGCGCAGCTTAGGAGAGGCATACTCGCTAAGGTAAATAGCTGATAGCAGGCCTAGGGGAACCGCCACGAGTAAGGCGATTAGCGAGGTTAAAAAGGTGGCGCTCAGCAGCACCATAATGCCGAACTGAGGGTTTGAAAACAGGGGAGTCCACTGCCTGTCGGTGAAGAAGTTCCATAGGGGAACGTCTTTGAAGAACTCTACGGTCTCAAACAGCAGCGAGAGAACAATGCCGAAGGTAGTGGCGACAGAAATTAGAGCAAACAGGCCAAATAGCCAAATAACGGCCTGCTCGACCCGTTTATTCAGCCCTCGGTTGGGTTGCCAGAGGTTATTGGGGTCGGGTGGTAAAGAGTTTGTCGTCATGATACAGAACTCTAAAAAATAAGGGGCCAGTCAATGCTGGCCCCCAGGAACTCGATCGGCTAAACCTCAGGAAAGGCTAAGCCAGAGGGCGTTTAGGGTGTAGGCCTAGAGCACTTCTTCAAGCTTGACACCGATGGGCGAGCCGCCTTCAAACACACTGCCTACGGTTTTGTTCTCAAAGCGAGTAATAACCTTTTCGTTGATCTCTTCGGGCAGTTTGACGTAGCCAACTTCATCTACCAGGCCCGCATTTTCGGGGGAGATATAGAAATTGACAAAGGCTGCGATCGCAGGGTCTTCAGCTACTGACTGCTTAACGTAGATAAACTCAGGTCGAGAGAGGGGCACGTAGGTGCCATCAGCAACGGTTTCAGCGCTGGGCTCTACGCAGGTGCCGTTGCCGCTGTCGATGGCCACAGCCTTCAATCTGTCTTGGTTCTCGGTGAAGTAGGCAAGGCCAAAGAAGCCGAGGCCGTTGGCATCGCCGCTCACACCTTGCACAATTACGTTGTCATCTTCGCTGGCGGTGTAGTCACCCCGGCTTTCGCCATCGGCACCGATCGCATCCATAAAGAAGTCGTAGGTACCCGAATCGGTGCCTGGGCCATAGAGACCAAGGGGCGCATCGGGGAAGTCAGCGCGTACCTGATTCCAGTTGGTAATCTTACCCTGGGCATCGGGTTCCCAAACCGTCAGCAGTTCGTCGACGGTTAGACACTCGGCAAAGTCATTCTCGGGGCTAACTACCACCGTGAGACCGTCAAGAGCAATGGGCAGCTCAATATATTCAATGCCGGCCTCCGCACAGAGGTCAATTTCTTCCTGGCTGATGGGGCGAGAGGCACCGGTAATGTCAGTTTCGCCAGCGCAAAACTTCTTGAAACCGCCGCCAGTTCCTGATACGCCAACGGTAACCGCTACACCAGGATTGGCTGTACCAAACTCTTCAGCCATGGCCTCAGAAATGGGGAAGACAGTGCTAGAACCGTCTACTAAAACTGTTCCAGACAGTTCAGAGCCAGCAGCGGTTTCGGTGGTGTCGGCTTCAGGAGTTGCGGTTTGAGAGCCACCGCCACAAGCGGCCAAACTAGCCATCATTGCTACCAATGCTGAGGAGTAGCCTACACGCAACATTTTCTTATTCAAAACCATGATTCTTCTCACTCCAAATCCAATGCTTTAACGAACTCATTCAGCAAACTTTCAGCTACATTGATCCAGATGGTTAGATCCTCTGTCAATCACTTCGAGATCTAAGCTATCAGGCATACAATGGGCTTTGTGGTAGATGAAAACGCGCATTCACACGGTTTTCTGAGGACACTTTATCACTTAAGGGCTGCTGTGAAACTAGCCTTTGTCCATGAATAAATTTGGCTAAGCAATGGAGCTTAGGCTGCCATAAATAACCTTCAGCAGTGTTAGTTAGACCTAAAGACAATATCTACCAACATGTATTTACGCCTGGCATAATGATCAGGTATTTCCTTCAAGGGAAGGTCAAGCGAACATTAATAAAAGATTTTTTATAGATTAATTTCAGGTTAAGACGGATTTTGAGTCTCCCTTTTATAATCATTAGACGGTCGCTGGACTTGACCATAGAAATGAATATTAAAAATGCCGTTATCTTTCTTAAAGAGAATAATTAGTTAGATTCAAGCTATGCGGATTGTGATGAACCCCATAACTCACCTATGCCGTAGCAGAGCGGCCAGGGCAATGCCATGGAACGGCTCTTGGGTACTGATGACGCTAGGCAGGTTGGTACGCAGCTCTCCCAAACTTTCTATAAAAACTAATGTGTGGGCTAGGGCGATACACAGCACTCCTGGAACCAGCAGCCCGGTCTCTCCATTCGTCAGAGTTAGTTCCGCGATCAGCGTGACTAACAACAGGCTGAAGCAGGTAAGCAAGTTCTGGTAGAAGGCGATCGCCCCCCCTGAGTGGCGCTGCCAGGAGTTCCTAGTGGTTGCAGCAGCGCAAGCGATCGCCTCAACAGCAGACCCCAGACAGCTCCGTCTGAAGGCGCCGATCTCAGCCATTATTCGGGAACCACTAGCAGCAGGCTAAGGCTGCGATCGCACCGTTTCGCTAGCGCCAAAGGGTCTCCAAGCAGGAGTAGTTCGAGCACAATGGCACAACGGTAGCGGGCAGGGCTACAAACTTCCAAACAGCCTCGACAACCCAAACAAAGACACTGAAGCATGCACCTGGAGCAGGGCGAATATAACGCGGGCCATGGGCGAACTTTTTTAAGGATGCAAGGATGGAGAGCTGTTAGATTTTTCATATATTTTGCCGATATGGTTAGGCACAGCTTTAGGCAATAAATATAGGGGGCTCTTATGCGAGAAACCTTTACTGCCGAGGAATGGTCAGCACTGCTTCAAACCCCAATGCAAGCAGACATGGGCATTTGCTTGGCCGACCGGGTAGACCCGGTTCTGTTCTTGCAGAAGGTTTAGAGCTGGGGTCGCATTGTCACCGAAGCGATTCGGCAGAGCGATGCAGTGGGCAGCCCAGCCCCGTCTTTTCTTAGATAAAGCGAAAACTGTAGCAAATGCTACTTTATGGCCGATAATCTCAGGTGAATGGGCCAGAAGCCCCCTGTAGCTGGTTTTCTTGTCCGACAAACCCCATCATTTACCCGTGTGAGGAGAACGCCAATGCTGATTGGATTTTTGATTAGCGTCGTTATTTTGGCCATCAGCCTGCTGATTATTTCTAAAATCCCTCCCATTGGGGTCGAGATCGACAGCCCTATCAACGCTCTACTCGGCGGGGCTATCATTGGTGCTTTCAACGGCGTCTGGGGCTTCTTTCCCAATGCTCTGCGCGGCTTCTTTGCCTTTGTTAGCCTGGGGCTAGTGCCGTTGATTGGGGCCATTATTGTGTTTGGTTTGGCCGCTTGGCTGATTGAGGGCTTCCGCCTTCGCTACGGTATTTGGAGCGCTGTTCTTGGCGCGATCGCCCTAGCCATCGTCAGTTCTGTTCTCAACGCTATTCTCAGCTCCGTTGGGTTGGTCGCCGTTTAAGAACCTTAGCGCCAACGTCAAAAGCCCTAGGCTGTTATGGTCCAGGGCTTTTTGCTGCAGTGGTGTAATCATTTGTGGAGCTCGCTCTAAGGTAGCTGCTAATTCGATTACTTAGACCTGCTGCAAGAATGGGTATCCTCTAGACGGAATCCTTAAGATTCTGCGGCAAACCAGTCTTAGGTTCTTAAAAGTACGTAACATTTAATTGAAGACATATTTCCTCCCTTGGCACAAGAAACGTTAAACGAGCAGACCGAAGACCTCAGCAGCCTACTTAGAAAGGCTGCATTAACTGCTGTGGCCTTGATGACAGCCGTTGTACTGACCGTTGTAGCGGTGCGCTGTTCTCAGGCCGCTGACCCCTACGTTCACCAAGTACTTTCCTTAGAGGGCAACGGCAGCCGGGGTGAGGCAATCTTTAAAATGAACTGCGCCGTGTGCCACGGCCTCGAAGCTACTGGAGAGGTTGGGCCTAAGTTACTAGGTGTGTCGGACCACAAGACCAAGGTTGGTCTCATAAAACAGGTCATCAGCGGTCAAACCCCGCCCATGCCACAGTTTCAGCCCGAGCCTCAGGACATGGCTGATCTACTTATCTATTTAAAGCAGCTGTAGTGGCCATAGTGGCTCTCTTCAACGAGCAATTGTTACAGAGTTTTATGAGAATCATGGATAGACTCGGTCTGGACCGCGATCGCGGCTCAGAATTTTGCTGACTTGAATGAACCTGCCAAAACTCCTGCAAACAGAGGTCTTTAACCTGTTTGGGGGTGTACAACTCCCCGTGAATGGCTCGAGCAGATTAAAGTTTGACGGAATGTTTGTTTACAAAACTCCACAACTGCGGTATGGTTTACTCACATGGGTTACAAATCTAAACGGTTTGCCCATGCACCTTGAATTGATAAATACCAAGGACTAATACATCATGACCACGACTCTACAGCGGCGCGAGAGCGCCTCCCTGTGGGAGCAGTTTTGCCAGTGGGTGACCAGCACCGAGAACCGCCTGTATGTGGGCTGGTTCGGCGTGCTGATGATCCCCACCCTGCTAGCTGCGACCGCCTGCTT